>NZ_VDEZ01000001.1:327500-655000 GCF_017922435.1 Thalassospira sp. ER-Se-21-Dark
GTGGTTCAGACGTGCGCCAACCTGTTCAATTCTAAGGGCGAAAACGCTGTCTATCGGTCGTTTTTGCACCATCTGACGCAATCACTGCACAATATTCGGTTGGCTAAAAGACCAGAGGCAAAACGAGTTCAATGTCGCAAAAGAAACATTACGGTGGCAAAAATCGCCCGACGATGATGGATGTTGCCTCGATGGCGGGCGTATCGCAGGCAACAGTCTCACTGGTCCTGAACGGGAGCCCGGCCAAACTGACTGAATCCACACGTCAGCGCGTGATCGATTCTGCGAACAAACTTGGCTATCAGCTTGTTCGCCGTGAAAACCAGGTTGCGCCAAGCAACAAGTCACGATCCGTCATAATCTTTATCGCAGATGAAATCAGCACCGATCCCTGGATGGCACTGGCCTTTGAAGGGGCGCACAACAAGGCCCTGGAATACGGGATCAATGTTTGCCTCGCGGTCAGCCACGGCAACGCGAACATCGAAGCCAGCATCGTCAATCAACTGGCAGACTCGAACGTCATTGGGATCATTTACGGTACAATTCTTACCCGACTGGTGGAATTGCCACCGATCCTGTCAAAGAAGCCCACTGTCCTTGTTAATTGCTACGACAGCACCCGCACCCTTCCGTCTGTTTTGCCAGGTGACCTGCTGGGGGGACGGGCGGCAACTGAACGTCTGATACAAGCCGGTCGCAAACGTATTGCGATCATTAACGGGCAAAAAGGTGTCGACGCCTCGCGCGACCGCCTCAAGGGATACCGTCAGGCACTTTCGAGCAACGATATACCGTTTGATCCGGCACTTGTGCGTCCAGGCAACTGGGAGCCCTCAACCGGTTATTCGATGACCCATGAGCTTATGGCACTCGATAATCCGCCAGACGCGATTTTCTGTGCCAATGACCTGATGGCGCTTGGTTGTTTTGACGCGCTGCGTGAACTGGGGAAAAGCATCCCGGACGATGTGGCTGTGATCGGCTTTGACGACCGCGAAATCGCCCAGCACACACACCCTGCCCTCACGACGCTTATTCTACCGCACTACGAAATGGGCGAAATCAGTGCCGAACTACTGATCGACAGCGTTGGTGGCCTTCTGGCAACACCAAACCAGATCAAGGTCGAATGCCTTATGGTAGAACGCGATTCTGTCGAGAAGTCCGGAGAAAAGGCGTAATTCCCCCGAACAAACAGCAGTGCCGACGCATGTATGCGTCGGGCTCAGGCAGAATAATTTCTCGGAAAAATTGTCAGGTACCATATAAGCTGACAACTCATCACATCCTAAGCCAACGTCAAAAAACTGACCCAAACTGACGGATAGCATTTGTTACGCAGCACACTAATCTTTTCTGCTGTGACAAACATTAAAGGTGCCCCGGAGCAAAAGGGCGGCTTCTGCCCCGGGGGATAACCAGACAACTCAAAAGAGCAATCTGGTCGGTGGGAGACGAAGTCACAGGAGATCTATCGCTTTATGCGATTGATCGGTTCTTTCCCCTGACCAATCAGATTGATGTTTTCAGCCATTGTTTGTGTGCGCCGATCAATCGTGCCATGCGTCCAGCCAGACATGTGGGGCGTCATCGTGACGTTGCTCAATTCCTGGAATGGTAAGCGCGAGGGGAATGTCTCCGCATCTGGTGCCGTTGGATATTGGTACCATGTGTCAATGAACGCATGTTCGATCAGGCCGTCTTTAAGCGCCTTAAACAGAGCCTCTTCATCGACCACGCCACCGCGGCCGACATTCATGAAAACCGCATTCTGCTTCATGTTGGCAAACGCCTGACCGTCAATAATTCCGGTCGTATTTTCCGCCAGCGGCAGTGTATTCACGACAACATCCACGTTCGCCAGCATTTCCTTGAAATTGTCAATTTCATAGAAAGCATCAATCTGGCTTTGGTCTTCCGGCATGGAACGGTTGGCGACTTGAACCCCCATACCAAAGGCTTTGGCGCGCTGGGCGATCGCTTTGCCGATGTGCCCGTACCCAAGAATACCGATTGTGGTACTCCCAAGCTCGGTTCTCATGCCAGATGGCCCGCCAGCCCAGTATTTCCAGTCCCCTTTGCGCAACCGCGCGTCGGCATCGGCAAGCGGGACATGACGTGACAACAGCGCACACATGGCGTATTCCGCGATCGCAATTTCATGCCCAAAGCAATTGCAAAGATAGGCTACAACCGGCAGCTCCGGAACATGGATGCCATCGTAACCAGCCCCCGGCACTTGATACAGTTTCAGGTTGCGTGGCGTCGGAAAAGTTTCGTCGAACTTGATACCAATGATGACATCTGCACTGGCATAGTCTTGCCGATCAGCATTACTGTCCAGATGATCGGGCAACAGGACAAGCTCATGGGGCTCTTCAAGCAATTCGGCAAAACCGGGATAAAAAGTCGAGGCATTTGCCCCATGGAACACGACCTTCACGAAATCCTCCCACATATGGTTATTGTTTTTGCACTTTGATATTTTCTGATATTTCACAAAATTTCAACAGGAAAACTGTAAAATCACAACGGAGGTCAAACCTCTAAATCAAAATGGATCGAAGTCCTGGGTCACGTCAAAAATGCTCGGTGCGATACTGCTTTCAAGCACGGGAAACATCGCATCCACAAAATCAATCAGCTTGTCCGACGCAACCAATGCCTCGTCCTTTTTCCCCTCCACAACCGCATTCAGCACATCCAGATGGCTGTCGATGGTCACGTCAAGGGACACCCCATCATCCGTCTGCGTATGATAAATCCATCCCAGACGGCGGAAAATCGTGTGCAAAGGTCGCAGCGTATATTCAAGAAACGGCTCGCCGCAGGCTGCCAGCATCATTTGATCAATCCGGCGATCAAATTCGTTGAACTCGACAATCGTCATCTTGTCGCGATGCTTTGACAAAAGACCGATCAGATGGCGCATCTGACTTCTGTGCGATGTACTGGCACGCGCGCTCGCCAGGGACACAACAAACCTTTCCATATCGCGACGCAGCCGCAGCAGCAAATGGGTGCGCGTCAGATCAATCGGCGCAATCTGGATGCCCTGGCGGGGCTGAATGATCATCAGCGTATCCGCGGCCAAGCGTGTTACCGCCTGATGGACTGGCGTGCGACTGATGCCGGTTGCAGTTTGCAAATCCTGTATGCGCAGATAACTGCCAGGCTTCAACTCACACGTAACAATAAGCTCTTCAAGCTTGTTATAGGCTACCTCGTTCAGGTTTCTTCCACTGCCGGAGACTGCTTTACCCGGTTCGGAAGGAATACCCGAAATGACCTTATCTTTCTGTTTTGACGCCATTCTTTGTCTCTGTAATTTTATAAAAAGTCACAATATATTTGTTTTTATTCAATATCATATACACATTTTCCCACACACGAGAAAGCAAAACTATTGAAGTTATCGCGCATTGCATGTTACTGATGTTTCGTGAAATATCACGACATGTCACATAAGGGAGGAACCAACGACATGAAAAAACTAACAAGAACACTGACCGCCTTGGCCACCACCGGCTTTCTGGCCTTCACGGCATCACAGGCACTCGCGTCCGCCCCGAACCCACTGCAATTCCAGACACACCACAACGCCTCCTCGCTGCAGGGCAAAGCGTTGCTGCGATTTGCTGACCTTGTAAAAGAATATTCCGATGGCACGGTGCAGGTCGAAATGCACACCAGCTCGTCGGTAGTCAACTCGAACGAGGCCTTCGAAGCATCCAGCATGGGCATCATCGATGGTGACGCAACGGGTGCTGGCTATATCACTGGCAAGAACCCGGCTTTCCAGTTCTATGGCGACATCATGGGCGGATATAGCACCCCGGAACAGCTTCTTGGTTGGTACGAGGATGGCGGCCTTGATCTTGCCAACGAGCTTTATCACAAATTCAACATGCATCTCGTCGGGGTGTTCATCGCAACCCCGGAATCGCTGAGTTCAACCACGCCGCTGGCGGGTATTGAAGACCTCAAGGGTTGGAAATTCCGTTCGCCCCCTGGCATGGAGTCTGAAATTTTCCAGAAACTTGGTGCAGGCCCGGTTGTCATGCCGTTTGGCGAAGTATTTACCGCCATGTCGACGGGCACTGTTTCCGGCGCAGATGCATCCACGCTTGCTGTGAACAAGAAACTTGGCCTGTATGATATCGCAAAATATGCGACCTATCCTGGCTTCCATTCCATGCCGATCGAACATATCGCCATTAACCTGGAAAAATGGAACGCGTTGAACGAGTCACAGCAAACGGCCATGGAAAACGCGATTGCAACCGTTGCCCCGGAAGTCATTGCCGAATCAACCAAGCTTGACAAAGAAGCTGCCAAAGAGCTGACCGAGGCTGGCATCACCTTGGAAGATTGGAGCGACGCAGACCGCCAGGCATTCCGCAAAGCAGCCCAGGAGGTTTGGGCCGACTGGGCAACGCGCAGCCCAGAAGCCAAAGCGGCTTATGACGCACATATCGCGTATATGAAGAAAAACGGCATCCTCGACTAACCAGCAAGTCCATCATTTTGATCCTCGGGGGATATCCCCCGAGGGCTTTTCTGGAGGTCCGCGATGCAGGCAACCCCGAAACGCGTGCGCAGCTTTCAATTCATCGTCGCACTATTTTCCCTACTTCTATTGATTATTGTCGGGGTGACTTTTTACGAAGTCATCGCTCGCTACATTTTCAAAACTCCGACAATCTGGGCCAATGAACTGGCTTTGTGGCTATCGGCAATCCTGTTTCTGGCCGCTGGTCTCTATGCCATGCAAAGAGACCAGCATCTCAGAATTACAGTCCTTTATGACGCGTGCCCCGCATGGCTTCAGCGCATATTCGATCTCATCACGCTGGCTTGCTGCCTGACATTTTGCCTTGGCATTGCGTGGTTCGGTGCGCCCAGTTCGTGGCAATCTCTGATGAATTGGGAACCGTTTGGTACCGCATGGAACCCGCCGATCCCGGCAACGGTGAAGCCCCTTATTGTTCTGACAACCGGATTGATGGCGCTTTACGCGATCATCAACTGCGTCAAAAGATTCCTTGGCACTCCAGCCGACACCGCAGAATCAGTCACGGAGGACAACCGTGTCGATTGAACTTATATCAATTATCCTCGTCGGCGGTGTATTTGCCCTAATGGCGCTGGGTGTTCCGCTCGCTTTTGCAGCGGGCTCGCTGGCCATTCTTGTCAGCTATCTGAAATTTGGCCCGGCGGTTATAGCACTTGCACATAAAACAGTTTACGGACTTGCGACCGAATACTCACTGCTGTCTGTGCCGCTTTTCATTCTGATGGCAACATTGCTTGAACGGTCCCGGCTCGCCCAGGATCTTTATGATGCCCTGTTCAAGATTTTCGGGAATTTAAAGGGCGGCGTTGCGACCGTGACCCTGATCATTTCCGTTTTCATGGCCGCGATCAGTGGCATCATTGGCGGCGAAATCGTTCTGCTGGGTCTGATTGCCCTGCCACAGATGATGCGCCTGCAATATGATCGGAAACTTTCTATCGGGATCATCTGCGCCGGCGGGTCACTGGGCACCATGGTCCCGCCGTCAATTGTCCTGATTATTTATGGACTGACCGCTGACGTCTCGGTTCAAAAACTCTTCTTGGCATCCTTCGTACCGGGCTTCGCACTTGCCTTTGCATACTTTGCCTATATCTACATCCGCTGCACACTCAACCCGGCGCTGACCCCAAAAGCACCGGAAAGAACCGAACCGTTTACAAAACAGGACTTTTTGCGCGGCATCCTGCCGTTACTTGTCCTGATCGGTATCGTATTCGGCTGCATTTACGGTGGGGTAACGTCAATTACCGAAGCCGCGGGCATTGCAGTCGGCATGTCCATTCTGATCATTGCCCTGCGCTCTGAACTGAACATCACAATGCTATGGCAGGCCCTGACACGTACTCTGCAATCCTGCGGGATTATCCTTTGGGTCACGTTTGGGGCGGCATCACTGATTGCCATTTACAACCTGTCAGGTGGACAGCGCTTTGTCACTGGCATGATCACCGGTCTGGATATTGCGCCTGTTGTTACAATCATGCTGATGATGGCGATCTTCATCGTCCTCGGGTTGTTTATGGACTGGATTGGCATCCTGCTTTTGACCATTCCGATCTTTGTGCCAATCGTCACCCAGCTCGGCTATGACCCGGTTTGGTTCGGGGTTCTTTTCTCGCTGACCATGCAGGTGGCTTTCCTGTCACCGCCATTTGGCCCGGCCGCTTTCTACCTCAAAAGCGTCGCCCCGCCGGAAATCACCGTTCAGACGATTTTCGCATCTCTTTGGCCTTTCATGCTCATTCAGATCGCCTTCCTGGCGTTGATGCTGACATTCCCGTCCATCGCGCTATGGCTCCCGGAAATACTCAATTAATCTGAATTCGGATAAGAAAATGAAGATCACAGCTATCAAAACCTACCGCGTGGACGAATTTGCCAATGTGCTTTGGGTCCATGTCGAAACAGACGCCGGGATCACTGGCCTTGGCGAAACCTTCTATGGTGCAGGTGCGGTCGAAGCCCACATTCACGAAACGCTGGCCGGGCGCCTGATCGGGCAGCCCCCCCTTCATATCGAAGCCCTGCACAAGGAAATGGTCAACTTGCCGATGGCACAATCATCGACGGGGGCGGAATATCGTGCCGCCTCTGCCATTGATATTGCGCTTTGGGACATCTTTGGCAAAGTATGCGAACAGCCTGTCCACCAAATGCTGGGTGGTTTGTGCTGGGATAAAATCCGGGTTTACAACACCTGTGCTGGATATCGCTATGTCCGCACCAACAACATCAAGCCTGTCTCTAACTGGAACCTCGGTGAGCCGGAAGGCCCCTATGAGGATCTCGACGGTTTCATGAACCGCCCGGCCCAACTGGCCGAAAATCTTCTGGAATCCGGCATCACGGCAATGAAGATCTGGCCGTTTGACCCGATGGCTGCCGAAACACGTGGGCAGTACATCACAGCCGAACAGATGAAAAAGGCGATCCATCCTTTCGAAGAAATCCGCAAGGCTGTTGGCGACAAGATGGAAATCATGGTCGAGTTCCATTCTCAATGGAACCTGCCGACCGCCAAAAAAATTGCCCGCGAACTCGAACAGTTCAGCCCGACCTGGTACGAAGACCCGATCCGGATGAACTCACCGCAGGCCTTGGCAGAATTTGCTTCATCTACCGATGTCTGGACCTGTGCCAGTGAAACACTGGGCTCACGCTGGCCCTACAAGGATATGCTTGATCGTGATGCAACCCATGTTGTCATGGTTGACCTGTGCTGGACCGGCGGCCTTACCGAAGGCAAAAAAATCGCCGCTCTTGCGGAAACATGGCACCGCCCGTTTGCCCCGCATGACTGCATCGGTCCGGTTGGTTTTGCGGCCGCAATTCACATGTCGTTTAGCCAACCCAACACCCTTATTCAGGAAAGCGTCCGCGCCTTCTATAAGGGCTGGTATAACGAACTGGTGACCGCCGTTCCGAAAATCGAAAACGGCTACGTCTATCCGATGGCGGGCCCCGGCCTTGGTGTCGAACTGCTGAAATCCTTCTTTGATCGCAGCGACCTGACCGTCCGTGAAAGCAAAGCCTGAAAATAAAAGCCCGTTGGAGGAACCATGTCTCTCGAACTTTTCTCGCTCGCCGGAAAAACGGCCCTCATAACCGGCTCTTCACGTGGACTAGGCCGCGCCTTTGCCGAAGGCTTGGCCGCAGCCGGTGCCACAGTGATCCTTAATGGCACCAATGCAGACAGACTTTCACAGGCACAAAAAGAAATGTCGGCAAAGGGCATGAAGGTCGATACGTCTCTGTTTGACGTAACCGACGAAGCCGCAATCAAGGCTGCTTTTGACCGCTTGGACGCCGCAGGTGTGCAGGTCGACATCCTGATCAATAACGCTGGTATCCAGTTCCGCAAACCCATGCTGGAACTGGACACTGCCGACTGGCAGCGTGTGATTGATACCAACCTGACATCGGCCTTCATGATTGGCCGCGAAGCCGCCAAACGTATGGTCAAACGCGGTTACGGCAAAATCGTTAATATCGGATCCCTCACAAGCGAACTGGCACGCGCAACCGTCGCCCCCTACACCGTCGCCAAGGGTGGCATCAAAATGCTGACCAAGGCGATGGCGGCCGAATGGGCCGAACGAGGCCTTCAGGCGAATGCGATTGGGCCGGGCTACATGCTGACCGACATGAACGAGGCGCTCACATCCAACCCGGAATTCGATGCATGGGTCAAGGGACGTACGCCAGCACGCCGCTGGGGCAAGCCCGAAGAACTTATCGGCACGGCGATTTATCTCTGCTCGGATGCGTCGAACTACGTAAACGGTCAGATCATCTATGCCGATGGCGGCATGATTTCTGTTCTTTAGGGTGATCTTACATGTACTCTGTTGTCATACACTCACCCCATGATCTGCGGGTGGACCCGATCGATCAGCCCGGTGCACCGCAACCGGGCATGGTCACCGTCCAGATTGACAAGGGCGGCATATGCGGCTCGGACCTGCATTACTACCATAGCGGCGGTTTTGGGGCGGTTAAAATTCGCGAACCCATGACGTTAGGGCATGAAGTCGCTGGCAAGATCGTTGCTATTGGCCAAAACGTCACTGACCTCTCTGTAAATGACAAGGTCGCGGTCAATCCCTCCATGCCCTGCAACGAATGCCAGTATTGCCGCGCAAATATGCGCAATCAATGCACGGACATGCGTTTCTTTGGCAGCGCAATGCGCTTTCCCCATCAACAGGGCCTGTTCCGCCAGCAGATCAACCTGCCGGCAGAACAGTTGGTCAAACTGTCCCCGGACATCAACATGGAACACGCCGCCTGCAGCGAACCGTTGGCCGTCTGCTTGCATGCTGTGCATCAGGCCGGGGCGCTGTCGGGGAAAAAAGTCCTCGTTTCCGGCTGCGGCCCGATCGGTTGCCTGACCATTTTGGCCGCCGCCCATTCCGGAGCGCACTGGATTACCGCGACGGACCTGTCACAGGCGGCCTTGGATATCGCCCAACAGGCAGGTGCAAATAGCTGCATTGATGTCGCCCAGAATGCCGATGACTTTAAAACGCTTGGCATGAACAAGGGCACTCAGGATGTTGTGTTTGAGTGCTCCGGCAGTCCGCAGGCACTTGCCAATGCCTTCGATGTAGTAAAACCAGGTGGCACGATCATCTCGGTCGGGCTTGGCGGCAACGGCGAACTCCCGCTCAGTCTCGCGGTCACCAAAGAAGTCGAAATGATCGGAAGCTTCCGCTTTGATGCGGAATTTGCCCAGGCCGCAGAACTAATTGACCGCAAGGTGATTGATGTTTCGCCGATCATCAGTTCGGTGCTCCCCTTCCGGGACGCTAAAAAGGCCTTTGACCTTGCATCGGATCGCAGCCAATCCATGAAAGTGCAATTGGATTTCAGCTGATGAAAACCTCAAACAAAGTGCTTTGCATCGGCGAATGCATGGTCGAACTTTCTCCTGCTGAAACAGGCCTTTGGCAACAGGGTTTCGCGGGAGATACCATGAACACTGCTTGGTATCTCCGGCAATTGTTCGATGAATCATGGAACGTCGAGTATTTTACAGCACTTGGCCAAGATCGCCTCTCTGACGAGATGTATGCGTTCTTGCAACGTGCAGGATTTGCCATTGATCACATCGTCAGGATCGCGGACCGTCAGCCCGGCCTCTATGCAATCCATTTACAAGATGGCGAAAGGAGTTTCTCTTATTGGCGTGAAAACTCCGCGGCAAGACTACTTGCTGCTGATCCTGATATTTTGCAACAAGTCATGACCGAGCAGAATGTGATTTACTTCTCGGGAATAACCCTTGCGATACTTCCGCCAAAAGACCGCGACACTTTCCTTCGTCTGATCGGAAACTGCCGCAAAAACGGCCAGCAGGTCATTTTTGACCCGAACCTCCGCCCAAAGCTTTGGAAAACCCACAACGAGATGTGTGACGCGATTGAGCGTGCAGCCGCTCTTTCAAACCTCGTCATGCCGAGCTTTTCAGATGAGCAGGACGCGTTTGGTGATTACTCACCTTTTGACACCGCGCACCGTTACCTTGCGCTGGGATGCGAGGAAGTTGTCGTAAAGAACGCTGATTCAGAAATCATACATCGGGCTTTGGACACTGCTGAAACACGTTTCGCACCGAAAAAAGTCAAACCAATCGACACGACTGGAGCAGGCGATTCATTTAACGCCGGTTTCATCTACGCAAAATGCTCCGGCAAAAGCCTTGATGATGCCGTTTCCCTTGCTCACAACGTGGCGGGACATGTCATTCAAAAACGGGGCGCGATTGTGGAGCTTCCTAAATTGGTAACTGCTGAACGTTCATGAGAAACAATAAAGAATATCCATAACTACGAGTTATGAAAAAAATAGCTACACCTACGCCGACGCATATATGCGCCGGGCTCAGGCGGCATAAATTTTCGTGTCACGTGCAGAAAAGATGACATAAATCTGCAGAATTGACCGAAACGCTGACAATTCTGCCTCGGCAGATAAAGTCGACATCTGCCAAAACAACCACAGCGTTAACTTAGTAGCTGTAAGGTTAAATATCAAAGTTAGTCGGAAGGATGATCATGTCGCGGATGGTTACAGTGCGCGGACGTGAGAGCATGTAAATTACCGCATCCGAGACTTCGCAGGGATCAAGCAATGCTCCGTTTTCCTTGGCTTTGCGCAGGTTTTCTTCCGGCCAGTCGGCCAGAAGTGCTGATACCACAGGACCTGGCGAGACCTGGGCGACGCGAATGCCGTGCTTGTTGAGCTGACGGCGCATAGTCTGTACAAAGCAGGTTATCGCCCATTTTGATCCGGAATAAACCGGCTCCCATTGAATGGGCATATGTCCGGCAACCGATGCGGTAACGATGATGTCACCCGTGCCGCGTTCCTGCATGTGCGGGATCACATCACGGACGTTTTTCATCACTGCATTGACGTTCAAATTCAGCATCCTGTCGATGGTTGCCGTATCGGTTTCAACCAGATCACCGCCGATATAAGACCCAGCATTACAATGCAGAATATCGATGTGATCGACCTTTTCTAGGATTTCGGGAACCATGGCCACACAGCTGTCGACATCAAGAAGGTTAGTGTGCTGGGCAATAGCATTCTCTCCAAGCTCGCCGGTCACCTCGGTAAGCGCATCCTTGTTATAATCCACCATCACGACCTTGGCACCGGCATCGAGCAGCGCACGTGTGGTCGACAGGCCAATGCCCGATGCAGCGCCGGTGACAACGGCAATCTTACCCGCAAGTGATTGAGCCATAATACATCTCCGAAAAATAAGGTTTGGAATCAGACAGCCAGAAAACCGCCATCGACAGGAAGAACCGCGCCACTGACGAAGGACGCATCATCATCAAGCAACATAACGATAGACCCTGCGACTTCTTCGACCTCGGCAAAGCGGCCATGGGGATGACGCACCATCATTGGATCGCGTTTTGCCGGGTCTGACCAAGCCGCAGCTGCCAGTTCCGTCATGGTCACCGTCGGGGCCACCGCATTGACGCGAATGCCATGCGGACCAAGCTCCTTGGCCATCACACGCATCGCCCCTTCAAGCCCGGCCTTGGACGCGGCATAGCACATGTGATCTACAAATCCGCGATGCCCGGCAATCGAGGTGACATTAACAATCGCCCCGCCGCCGCCGGCCGCCACCCGCGCACGGGCAAATTCCTGCGCGCATATCAGGGCAGCCCGCAGATTGATGCCCAAGACGGTTTCATATCCCTCATCGGTCATCTCAAGCACGCTTTCGAGAACATTTGTCCCCGCACAATTGATCAGATAATCCGCTGGACCTGCTGACTTCATGGCATCGCGGGCCGCTTCACTGTGAGCCAGATCAACGCGAATACCGGTTGCCCCAATTTCGTCCGTCAGTGCATCAAGGTCGGCTTGCGTGCGTGCCATGGCGACAACCGACGCCCCGCGCGCGGCCATGATTTGCGCACATGCATGACCAATGCCCTTCCCGGCCCCGGTGATGATGACTTTCTTTCCTGAAAATGTAGCTGTCATAAGTCGACGTTTTCCCTGATTTTGAAACACGCACTGGCTTGTTTTTCTAACGATTTGTCCGTGCCTTGTGACCTGTGCTCAGATGGTTATGTCATGGTTTCGAGTAAGAGTTCCGCTGTCAGATCATCGGTCACAAGTGTGTCGACCAGACCACGCTTGATCGCCGCCTTGATGATCGGAACCTTATGCTTTCCGGCAGCGGTCAGTATCTTGTTGGGGATATCTGCCAGCGCGTTAAGGTTGACGCCAACCGTGCGCGCATTAAGCGGATGGTCAATTTCATTCCCGTCCGCATCAAGGAAGCGACCCAGCACATCGCCAACTGCCCCGGCATCACGTAATTCCTGCATGGTTACATCCCGCGGCAGACCATACTTGACCATAAAGGATAAATCCGAGACGTCCCCGACAACCAGCAAAGCCGCATCTGCCGACAGGCAACGTTCGATGTGCGTTGCATAAATCTCTTGGCTGAGCAACACGTCCTTATCGACGTCACCGGGCAGATAAATAGGCGCCACCAGATGGGAGTAATTTGCATCGAACCGCTCGGCAAAGCCCGACGCGATGCTAAAGGCATTGAAAGATGATCCCGCCGCGGTCCCGCCCATCAGGGCGAGGATTTCAAGATCCGGCAAGGAATGCAGCGGCAAACGTTCCATAGCACGCTGCAAGGTCACCCCCCAGGACACACCAATGCGTTTCCAAGGTTCGTTCTTGAGCGTTGAGGAGAGATAATGCGCCAATGCCGCCCCCACGGGGGCATGGTTGTCGTAATTTGCATGATCCACCGGCACCACAAGCGCCCTTGCTACACCGGCCTGTTCAAGACGCTGCTGAACCTCAAGGCGCGTCACGAACGGCGACTCGATCTGGATTTTCACAAGTCCAAGCGATTTTGCTTTCTGGATCGCCTGATTAACGCGAAGGCGGGTAACTCCCATATCGCGCGCGACTTCAGCCTGTGTCTGGCCGTTCACATAGTAACGCCAACAGACTTCGGTTACGAACCCTTCACCGTCCTCAAGCGGCTCTCTTGGCATGTTTTACTCCCTTTCATGACCCTGCACATTCTGGCAGTGCGTTCGTTATTACGAGAAACTAACAAATGTATTTTAAAAATTACAAATGAAAATTTTCACTTGCATGCAGTTTAATACATATGCATTCTTTCGGCGACTGGAATCGCGATTCCAAAGCAGCGCAAGACTGCTAATGGCGATATCCCATCATTCCAACGGGAGGAAAAACCAATGAATTTTGCACTCAAAGTGGGCGTATCTGCTTTGGCGATGGCTGTCGCATCAAGCGCGGCATATGCCGATGACGCTTTCTGGAAAGAAGCAGCCAAGCCTTATCAGGACGTAACCCTGCGTGGTGTGACAGAATCCACCCCGCCTTCGAACTATATCCGTGAAGTCCTTGCACCGGAATTTGAAGAGCTGACTGGTATCCGGGTGGATATCGAAACCACGTCCTGGGATCAGATGTATGACAAGGCCATCAAGGACATGGAGGCCGGTACCGGCATCTATGACATGGTCTTTATCGAACAGGACATCGTCTATTCCTATCTCGCACGTGATTTCCTGACCGACACCACAAAACTTCTGGCGGACAATCCGGACCTGAAGGCACCAACCTATAGCGAAGACAATTTCACCACCTTCGCCAACTATTTCCGTGGCGAAAACGGTGACCTTTACGGCGTCCCGATGGAAGCCTTCATCAAGATCTATCTGTATCGCACGGATCTGTTCAATGACGCCGAGATCAAGGCGGCCTTCAAGGAACAGACCGGCCGCGAGCTTGTCCCGGCAACCACCCATGCCGAATATGCCGAAATTGCGCAGTTCTTCACCAAGTGGGGAGAAGATCACGATATGGATCTGTGGGGCACCACCGCACAGGCCCATACCGGCCATCCGGCATCCTGGTACGAGTTCTTTGAAACCATCGCGCCGACCTTTGGTGTCTATAACTGGGGTATTGATGCCGATAACAACTTCGCGGCATCAGTTGCCAATGGCGGCGAAATGAACAGCGATGAAGCCAAGGAAGCCATGAAATGGTGGCTGAGCATGCGTGATATCGCCCCGCCTGAAAGTAACGCATCCACCTGGACCGAAGTCGGCACCACGTTTGGTGCAGGCCGCGTAGCCCAAGGCCTGGTTTACGGTGAAAACGCCGGCTGGATCGCTGCGGATGAAACCAAATCACTTGTGGTTGGCAATGTGGGTGTTGCCCTGCCGCCGCTTCAGGATGGCGTCATGGAAGAAGTCGAAGGTGGCACCGGCTATATCGGCTATTACGATGGTGGTGCATTTGGCATTCCCTCGACATCAAAAAGCCAGGAAGCCGCGATGCTGTTCCTGCAATATATCGGTCAGGACGAAGTTCAACCTGACTGGGCAGTTGCCGCACCACGTGTGACCAACAAAACCACCTATGATGCCCCCAAGGTTAAGGCAATGAACGAGGAACTCGGCGGGTATTACGACCTGCTGCGTGACAAGGGTTACCTGTTTGCCGGTGCACCGGCATATCCGTTCCACGCCCAAGTGCGCGAAGCCACGGCGCCAATTCTTTATCAAATCCTGACCGGTGACCTTGGTCCCGACGAAGGTCTTGATCAGATGGCGGCCAAGGCCGAGGCAGAACTGACCGATCTTGGCTACCGCAAATAGGTCTGTTTCCTGAGAACATCCGTCGTGGTCGCTGTCCTTCCATCGGGCAGTGACCACGAAGCTGCTTGGCCTTTTCGGGTCATGACCGCCTGACTGCATCCTTTTCCAGGGAGTAGACGATGCAATCCAACAAACTCGGTTGGATCCTCCTGGCCCCGACGCTGGTGATCCTGTTTTTCTTCGGTGTTTTGCCGTTCCTCTATGTCGTTTTTGTCTCGTTCCATCAATGGAACCCGTTTGCGGCATCACCCGAAATGATCTTTAACGGGGCGGAGAATTTTCGCCGCATTGTCTTTGATGACGCCTTCCTCAATTCACTTGGGGTGACCGTCATGTTCGTGATCTTTGCCGTGCTGTCCGAACTTGTTATCGGATATCTACTGGCACAGGCCTTCATGAAGGAATTCCCCGGGAAATCGATCTTCCGCACCATTCATACCCTGCCGCTCATCATGGCGCCGATCATTGTTGGGTCGGTGTGGAAACTGATGACCACGCCATCCATCGGCATTATTCCGCATTATCTTGATGAGTGGTTTGGCATCACCATGAATATCGGCACATCGGCACCCGCGGCCTTCATGACAATTGTCATCATGGATATCTGGCATTGGACGCCGCTTGTCACCCTGACATTGATCGCTGCACTGGTATCCCTGCCGCGTGATCCGTTCGAGCAGGCCCAGATTGATGGTGCGAACAAGGCACAGACCTTCTGGCACATTACACTGCCAATGATCACTCCGGCCCTGGTTGCAACCGTGTTTATCCGCCTGATGGATGCGCTGCGCACCGTAGATGAGGTCTGGATGTTGACCGGGGGTGGGCCAGGTTCGTCAACCCGTTTCCTTGGGGTGCATATCTTCAAGGAAGTCTTCCCCAAGACCAATTACGGCTACGGGTCGACCATTTCCGTGATCGTGCTCTACCTGACCATCGTGGTCTGTTGGCTGCTTTATGTCAGCATGCTGGCCCCGCGCAAGAACCGGAAGGGATAAAACCATGAAAAAGCGTAACCCGTTCCTTACGACACTCTTCTGGGTTTTCATCAGTCTGCTGACCCTGTTCCCGATCTACTGGCTGTTTGTCATTTCGGTCAAACCCGCCGTGCAGCTTTTCAGTACTCCCGACCTGATCGTGAACAACCCCTTTTGGGGCAACTATACCGAGGTCCTTGGTAACCGACTGCTGCGGAGCTACATGATCAATTCGCTGGTGATCTCGACCGGGAATGCTGTGCTTTGCACCGTGCTTGGCTTCTTTACCTGCTATGCGCTGTCGCGCTTTCAGTTCCGCGGCAAGGAATCGATCTTCTTCTGGACAATCACCAACCGCATGGCACCACCCGCCGTGTTCCTGTTGCCGCTGTTTTTGCTAATGACACAGGTCTATCGTATTGGTGATTTCACCCTTCTTGATACCCGCATTGGCATGATCTTGGTCTATTGCACCTTTAACCTGCCCTTTGCGATCTGGACCCTGCGCCCGACGATTGATGCCATCCCGCGCGAACTCGACGAGGCCGCCTATGTTGACGGCGCAAGTCCCTGGAAAGTCATCACCGAAATCGTCTTCCCACTCTGTCGTCCGGGACTCGCTGTGACCCTGATCCTGACATGGGTGTTTGCCTGGAACGAATATCTTCTGGCCGCAACGCTGACCAATTTCGAGGCCCGAACCCTGACCACCGGTCTTTCGGAATATGTAACTACCACGGGGACGGAGTGGGGAATCATGGCGTCCATTTCGGTCTTTACCCTGATCCCGGCCCTGATCGTGTTTGGTCTGGTGCAAAAACACATCGTCGCAGGCCTGACCTTTGGCGCGGTGAAAGGATAACACCATGACCAATCAAAACGCGACACAGCTTGATACCGCCCCTCTGACCGAGGAAGAAAACGAAAAGAAACCAAACACAACGCAAGAACGCCAAGGCTTTTTGCCGATTGAAACCAACGCCTTTGACCGTTGTTTCATTTCGGTCGTGATCTGGGTGGCGATGTCGCTTTTCTGGTTCCGCTTTATCGAACCGATGGGCCTGTCGATCTGGATTTCGAACGTCATTGCCCTTGCACTTGCCGTCTATATTGTCAGGAAAGGATAACGTCATGAAATCCCTGGTTCTTGAAAAAAAGGATGACATCACCCTGCGTGACTTTCCTGCCATCGACCGCGCAGAAGAGGTCCTTGGTCCGCGCGATGTGCGCATCAAGATGCATACTGTCGGCATCTGCGGATCGGATGTGCATTACTACACCCATGGCCGCATCGGACCTTTCGTCGTCAAGGACCCGATGATCCTTGGCCACGAGGCATCCGGCACCGTGATCGAAGCCGGATCCGAGGTCACAACCTTATCGGTCGGTGACCGGGTTTGCATGGAGCCGGGCGTGCCCGACCCCAACAGCAAGGCCACCCGTCTTGGCATGTATAATGTCGATCCGGCCGTGCGGTTTTGGGCAACGCCGCCTGTGCATGGCATCTTGCGCCCGACCTGCGTGCATCCCGAAGCCTTCACCTTCAAGCTGCCCGACAATGTTTCCTTTGCCGAGGCCGCGATGGTTGAACCGCTGGCGGTGGGTGTCCATGCCGCGACCAAGGCCAAGATAAAACCCGGTGACATTGCGCTTGTAATTGGTGCAGGCCCGATTGGGCTTGTTACCGCGCTTTCTGCCCTTGCTGGCGGATGTGCGCGCGTCTATGTCGCCGACCTTGCGGAAAAGAAACTTGAAATTGCCGCATCGCTCAGCGCGGCCATCACCCCGATTAATGTCAAATCCCAAGACATCACCGAAATCGTCAAACGCGATACGGATGGCTGGGGTATTGATGTTGTCTTTGAAGCCACGGGCTCGCCAAAGGCGGCCGCTGGCGTGTTTGAACCGCTGTGTCCGGGTGGGTGCGTTGTCATGATCGGTGGCCAGCCAGACCCGATCAGTTATGACGCCGGTGCGGCAATGATCCGCGAAGCCCGGGTCGAAAACATTTTCCGTTATGCCCACGTCTTTCCGCGCTGCGTTGCCATGCTGAGCTCGGGCGCGATCGACGTCAAACCGCTTATCACCAGAACATTCGCCTTCGAAGACAGCGTGCGCGCATTCGACATCGCAGCCTCCGCCCCACCGGCGGAAGTCAAGCTGCAGATCGAATTGCCGCAATAGGGAGAAGCCTTATGGCCGATGTAAAAATAGAAAACGTAATCAAACGCTACGCCAATGTTCAGGTCATGCATGGGGTGGATGTAGACATCAAGGATGGCGAATTTGTTGTTTTGGTCGGCCCGTCGGGCTGTGGCAAATCAACCCTGCTGCGCATGCTGGCCGGGCTTGAAGAAATCACCGACGGAACCATTTCGATTGGCGGGCGCATCGTCAATGACGTGCTTCCCAAGGAACGAGATATCGCGATGGTCTTCCAAAGCTATGCCCTTTATCCCCACAAAACGGTATATGAGAATATCGGTTTCCCGCTCAAGATGGCCAAAAAGCCGGAAAGCGAGATCAAGGAAAAGGTGACAAATGCCGCAGAAATTCTTGACCTTGCGCATCTGCTGGACCGTTATCCCAAACAGCTTTCCGGTGGTCAGCGCCAACGTGTTGCCATGGGGCGCGCCATTGTCCGTGACCCGCAGGTTTTCCTGTTTGACGAGCCGCTTTCAAACCTTGATGCCAAACTGCGCGTAACCATGCGTGTGGAGATCAAGGAACTCCATCAGCGCCTTGGCACCACGATTGTCTATGTCACCCACGATCAGATCGAAGCCATGACCATGGCTGACAAGATTGTCGTGATGCGCGACGGCCGGGTTGAGCAGATCGGAACGCCGCTTGATCTTTATGACTATCCGACCAACGTGTTTGTCGCCGGTTTCATCGGGTCGCCCTCAATGAACTTTGTGCATGGGAAAATTGGCGTGACCGATGGCAAGAAGCATTTTGAGTCTGATAACGGCTTGATCCTGCCGATCCCCGAAACAACCGCCGAAATTGGTCAGGGCGTTACTTACGGCATCCGTCCTGAACATATCGATATCGGGGATGCCGGTATTGCGATGAAGGTTGTGGTCGTCGAACCAACCGGCTCGGAAACCCAGGTTGTCGCCAAATCCAATGGTGATCTGATTGATGCGCTTGTCAAACAGCGCATCACGGCCCGTCCGGGTTCTGAGCTTTATTATGTGATTGATCCGGCCAATGTGCATCTGTTCGATCGCGATACCGAACAACGGATCTAGGGGCCAAACATGGACCTACCTTCTGCGGTTATTTTTGACCTTGATGGTTGTCTGGTCGACAGCGAACCACTGTCGCTGGAAGTCATCGCGGCCGAGATGAACTGTCTTGGCATTAATGACGTCACCATCAATTACGTACGCGAACGGTTTCTCGGTGTCTCGATCCAGGATATCTGCAAGCACGTTTCTGAACGGCTTGGCAAAGCCTGCCCGGATGATTTCACCCAACGGGTCGAAGACCGGCTGCTGGGAGAATACAAAACCCGACTGCGCCAAATCCCCGATGCCGAAAACCTGTTGCGAAGCTTGACCGATGCCGGTGTGAAAACCGCCCTGGCAACTGGAAGCTCGCTGCGTCGAATGGGGGCAACACTTGATATCTCGGGGTTTGATGTGCATTTCGCCGGGACGGCGTTCAGCGCCGATCAGGTCACCAATGGCAAGCCGGCCCCTGACCTGTTCCTGCTGGCGGCCGAAGGTATCTCTGTCCCGCCCGAAAACTGTGTGGTGATTGAAGATTCCCCACACGGCGTAAAAGGGGCGCGGGCGGCGGGGATGACTGCATTGGGCTTTGTCGGCGGCACACACTTGCATGACATCCGCGCAGATCAAAGTCAGGTGCTTCTTAATGCCGGGGCTTTGGAGATCTTTGAAAGCCTTCAGGAAATTGGCGACGAAATTCTACGCAGCCTTAAGTAAACTAATGCTATGACGTCACCACTAACACCGTGTTACCGGCTTCGATTTCAGCGATAAAGGCTATGGAATGACCTTTCTTGGTATTGACCTTGGAACCTCTGGCGTCCGTTTACTGCTGATCGATGAAGACAGCCAACCGATCGGAGCTGCGGAACGCGCCTATCACGCGGCACATCCGCATCCAGGTTGGTCGGAACAGAACCCGGCAGACTGGATTGCCGCCCTGGAAGAAGCCATCGCAGAGCTTCGCGACAACTACCCACAATTTTCGGCCCTGCGCGGCATCGGCGTTGCAGGCCATATGCATGGTGCAACGCTTTTGGATGACGCCGGTCGCCCACTTCGCCCATGCATCCTGTGGAACGATACGCGGTCCCACACCGAAGCCGCCCGTCTGGATGCCAAGGATCAGGTACGTGCCATTTCCGGCAACATCGTCTTCCCGGGCTTCACCGCCCCCAAACTCGAATGGGTGCGCGAACATGAACCGGAAATATATGCCAAAACCGCCAAGGTGCTGCTGCCTGCGGCTTACCTCAATTTCTATTTGACCGGCGACTATGTCGCGGACATGTCTGATAGTGCCGGCACATCATGGCTTGATGTCGGCAAGCGGATCTGGTCCGATACCCTGCTTGATGCCGGGAACATGCGCCGCGACCAGATGCCACGCCTTGTCGAGGGCACAGAAGAAGCCGGTCGCTTGCGCCCCGCCCTTCTTGATGCCTGGGGGCTGACTGAACCGGTATCGATTGCAGGTGGGGCTGGTGACAATGCTGCTGCTGCCTGCGGTATCGGCGCACAGGATGAAGGGCAAGGTTTTGTCTCTCTTGGCACTTCGGGTGTGTTACTTGCATCTCGGGCTGGTTATCACCCGGCACCCGAAACGGCGTTGCATACATTCTGCCATACCATTCCGGGGCGCTGGTATCAGATGGGGGTCATGCTTTCCGCGACAGATAGCCTTAACTGGCTTGCCCGAATCACGGGTCAAACCCCAATTGAATTGACCTCTGAGCTGGGTAAAAACCTCCAAAAACCGGGTTCGGTGCGTTATCTGCCTTATCTATCGGGTGAACGCACCCCGCACAATGATGCTGAAATCCGCGGCAGCTTCACCGGCCTTAGTACAGAAACCGGCCGTTCAGACCTGACACGTGCAGTCCTCGAAGGCGTTGCCTTTGGCCTGCGTGACAGTTTCGAGGCGCTTGTAGCCACCAATGCCAAATTCGATCAACTGATTGCTATTGGCGGCGGTTCGGCATCCCGCTACTGGATTGAGCTGATTGCAACCATCCTTGGCGTCCCATTGTCGCTTCCCAAAAGCGGCGAGTTTGGCGCTGCCCTCGGTGCTGCACGCCTTGGCATGACTGCTGCTACGGGCATGGCACCAGACACCATCATGACCATTCCAGAAGTACGTGAAATGATCGAACCCAGTCACCCTCATCGCAACGCATTCGAAGACGCCTACGGAAAATTCCGGGCCGCCTATACGGCAATCAAGGCCTCGCAGTAGACTGCATCAACATTGATTGCGAATTGATAAATCGAGCACAAGTACCAACTATCGCTCCATACCCACGAGTTATGATAATTCGGGCAGTTGCTAGATCAGACTGATTTTTGCGGGAATATATAGAGCGATGGAGCAATGAGTACGTTCTGTAAGCACTGCCCCTGTCAGGTATCACAAAAGGTGACATCCGACTTATGGCGCAATCAATTGCCAACGGAAAACTGACGCGCTTCGTTTACCGGACACGTTTACAGTTTGAGGGTTGAACATGATTTCTTCCTTGCACAGTTCTTCGGATATCGTCCCCCCAATAAACTTGGTCAACGTCAACGTTAACTGTCTCAGTGCAATCAATTGAAGCTCAAGCTCCTAGTCACTTGACCACTGTCAATAATCAGGAATCTGCGATGGAATATGAGAAGCATTATGGAAAAAATGCTTCGCACATTTCTGTTGTTTCTGATCGCACTTTCCCTGACCGGAACCGGTGTTGTTCAGGCTATTGCTCAGGTGACGAAGCAAACTGCAGCTTCTGACCTTGTTCAAATCACGATCTGCAGCACAGACCAGACTCCCGTGACAATATTGATCGACCGGAACGGCAACAAAGCACCCGCACCTGTCGAATGCGATTACCCAAATTGCATGAACTGCCTGAGCGGATCTGCATTCCAGCTTCCAGACCCTATTGGCGTGCCCGAACATGACCGCAAAGTCGTTCTGACGATCTTCCCCATGTCATTTGACCACGCCGGCGCAACACGGACTGCACCGGCGACGGCACGCGCGCCTCCGCAAAAGGTTTGAATTCATGAACATCCCATTTGCCCCACGTCATCTTCAGACCAAATACACGGCACCCAGAGCATTGATGCTCCTGCAGTGTCTTCTCGTCATTGCTGTTGTTTGTCTTCTTTCTTCAGTGCTGTGGGTTTCCCGGGCAAACGCGCAAAACAAACCTGTTCTGGCGCAGTTCATTGAAAAAGTTCCCGCGCCGTCCCTGGTCGAGGGCGCTGATGGTTATGGTCCGGTTCAAAAAGACGTGCCTGTCGCACCGGTTCTCAAGAACGGTGAGCAGATCGGCTGGGCTTTTATTACCTCTGATTTTGTTGGCACCACCGGCTATTCCGGCAAACCGATCCACGTCATGGTCGCTGTTGACTCAAAGGCCCGGATCATCGGTGTCAAACTGGTCAAGCATTCCGAACCGATCGTCCTGATTGGCATTCCAGAAGAGCGGATCGCGTCACTCACCGAGGGATATGTCGGCTTTGACCTGGTTGCGGCAACAAAAGATGCAGACCACGAGCTGAATATTATTTCCGGTGCAACGGTGACCATTATGGTCATCGATGACTCGATCCTGCGCTCGGGCATCAAGGTTGCGCGCATGCTCGAACTGGGTGGATTGAGTGCCCCCGAGCAATCCAATGCAGCACAATTCAAAATCAGATCAGATGCGACCGCCCCGGAAGACTGGTTCAAACTGGTTGGTGACGGGACAATTCGTCGCATGTCACTTGATGTCGGTCAGGTGAATGACGCTTTCGCCGCGATGGACGATCCAAGAGCGCTTGAGCGGCCAATTGAAGCCCCCGCCGACGAAACCTTCATCGATATGTATGTCTCGCTTGTCAGCATCCCGGCCATTGGCAAGGCAACACTTGGCGAGCGTGGCTACAACAATCTGAAATCATGGCTCAAGGACGGAGAAGAAGCTGTTCTTGTGACCGCGCGGGGACAGTATTCGTTCAAGGGTTCGGGATATGTCCGCGGCGGATTGTTCGATCGTATCCAGCTCATCCAGGGCGATATGTCGGTACGTTTCCGCGACCGGAACCATCGCCGTGTCGGCGACATCATGGCCGACGGGGCACCGGAATTCAAAGAGATGGATCTGTTCAAGATCCCGGCAGACAGCAACTTTGATCCAGCGCAACCCTGGCGCTTGGAACTTCTTGTCCATCGCGATGTCGGCGCGATTGAGCGTCTCTATACCACCTTTGACATCGGCTGGCAGCCGCCAGCCAACTACCTCACTAAAGTAGCCCTACCGGCGCGGGAAGCAGACAAATCGAGCGGACCCAGCTTCGCAACTGACGAACAGGCTGCCAAAACCGCCCTTTGGCAACGGATCTGGCGCGACAAAACTGTCGAAATTGTTGTGCTCAGCATCATGTTACTTGTTCTGACCGCCGCGTTTTTCTTCCAGGGCTTCCTGACACGTTCTGCAAAATTCACCTTCTGGTTCCGAATTTCGTTCCTGACGGTCACGCTGGTGTTCCTTGGCTGGTACGCCAACGCGCAGCTTTCCGTTGTCAATCTTATGGCGCTGACCAACTCGCTTGTGACGGGCTTCACCTGGGAAGCGTTCCTGCTTGATCCACTGACCTTTATCCTGTGGTTCTCGGTTGCGGCGGCGCTGATCTTCTGGGGGCGTGGTGCCTATTGCGGCTGGTTGTGCCCGTTTGGCGCGCTTCAGGAACTGACCAACCGGATTGCCAAATTCTTCCATGTCCCGCAATGGACGCTTCCGTGGGGGCTGCATGAACGGCTCTGGGCGGTGAAATACATCATCTTCCTTGGCCTGTTTGGCACCATGCTGGCCTCCATTGATCAGGCGGAGAAACTGGCCGAGGTCGAACCCTTCAAGACCGCCATCATCCTCAAATTTGATCGGGCATGGCCGTTTGTTCTTTACGCCCTTGTCCTTCTTGGCGCCGGGCTTTTCGTCGAACGGTTCTATTGCCGGTATCTGTGCCCATTGGGCGCAGCCCTCGCGATCCCGGCGCGTATGCGCATGTTTGACTGGCTCAAACGCTACAAGGAATGCGGCAGCCCCTGCCAGAGCTGCGCGCATGAATGCATGGTTCAAGCCATCCACCCCACAGGAGAAATCAACCCCAACGAGTGTCACAACTGCCTTCACTGTCAGGTGCTGTATCAAAGCGAAAAAATCTGTCCGGTCGTGATCAAGAAACTCAAGCGGCAGGAAAGCCTCTTGGCAAGCACGGAAGGCGCACAAAAAGCGCTTAACCGGACCCGGACGACCAAGCAAAATCTCAAGGAGAAGTCATGATGTCTGACAAAACATCCAAACCCGGAATCAGCCGACGTGATCTATTTGGCGTTGCCGCTGGCGGTGCTGCCTTTGCCGGCGCGGCAGGTGCTGCACGCTTGGCAGCAGTCGGTGGCGCAACCGGTGCTGCAACAGCCCTTTCGATTGGCAGCGCCCAGGCTTCAACCGGCGCAGAGGCAAGCCTCGCCCCCGGTCAGCTTGATGAGTATTACGGTTTCTGGTCGTCGGGCCAGACGGGCGAAATGCGCATTCTGGGTATCCCGTCCATGCGTGAACTTATGCGCGTTCCTGTTTTCAACCGTTGCTCGGCAACGGGTTGGGGGCAGACCAATGAAAGCCTGAATGTTCTTACCGAGAACATGTTGCCCAAAACCAAGGAATTTCTCGCTGCCAACGGCAAGAAGATCCATGATAACGGCGACTTGCACCACGTCCATATGTCCTTCACCGAAGGCAAGTATGACGGCCGTTTCCTGTTCATGAATGACAAGGCGAATACGCGTGTGGCGCGTGTGCGTTGCGATGTCATGAAGGCTGACAAGGTCCTGGAAATCCCGAACGCAAAGGCCATTCACGGCCTGCGTCCGCAAAAATGGCCGCGTACCAACTATGTCTTTGCCAATGGCGAGGACGAGACGCCGATGGTCAATGACGGCAAGGTACTTGATGATCCGTCGCAATATGTGAACTTCTACACTGCAATCGACGCAGACGAGATGCAGGTCGCATGGCAGGTCATGGTATCGGGCAACCTTGATAATACCGACGCCGACTATGACGGCAAATATGCCTTTTCAACCAGCTATAACTCGGAAATGGGGATGAACCTTGCGGAAATGACCGCGTCCGAGCTTGATCACGTTGTTGTCTTTAACATCAAGGAAATCGAAAAAGGCATCGCAGCAGGCGATTACATCGAGCTGAATGGCGTTAAGGTTATCGACGGACGCAAAGGCAAAAACAAAAACTACACCCGATATATTCCAGTCCCCAACAGCCCGCATGGCTGTAACATGGCTCCGGACAAAAAACACCTTTGCATCGCGGGCAAACTGTCCCCGACCGTTTCGGTGATTGATGTCACCAAGCTTGATGCTGTGTTCTACGACGGTGCAGAACCGCGTTCCGCCGTTGTTGCCGAACCGGAACTGGGTCTTGGTCCGCTACATACCGCATTTGACGGCAAGGGCAATGCCCTGACCACCCTGTTCCTCGACAGTCAGGTGGTCAAATGGAACATTGAAAAAGCCGTGCGTGCCTACGCTGGTGAAAATGTCGATCCGATCATCAAAAAGGTCGATGTCCATTACCAGCCGGGCCACAACTCCACCTCGATGGGGGAAACTCTGGAAGCTGACGGGAAATGGTTCATTTCAATGAACAAGTTCTCCAAAGACCGCTTCCTGAATGTCGGCCCGCTTAAGCCAGAAAACGAACAGCTGTTCTCGATGCAGGGCGATGATCTGGTTCTTATGCATGATGGTCCGACATTTGCCGAACCCCATGATTCGATCATTGTTCACCGTTCGGTGGTCACCCCGGCCAGTGTCTGGAATCGTCAGGATCCGATGTGGGCCAAAACCCGCGAACAAGCCGAGGCAGATGGCGTCGACATTGACGACTGGACCGAAACCGTTGTCCGCGATGGCAACAAGGTCCGTGTCTATATGAGTTCTTCAGCGCCGACCTTCAGCCTTGAGTCCTTCAAGGTCAAGGAAGGCGATGAAGTAACCGTCATCATCACCAACATGGACGACATCGATGACCTGACACACGGTTTCACCATGGGGGACCATGGCGTTGCATTCGAGGTCGGCCCACAAGCAACTGCATCGGCAACCTTTGTCGCCTCCAAACCGGGTGTCTACTGGTACTATTGCCAGTGGTTCTGTCATGCCCTGCACATGGAAATGCGTGGCCGTATGTTCGTTGAACCGCGGAGTTAACCTGTGATGTTGCGCCCCGTCATGATGATCTTGGCCATGGCTGTCTTGCCGCTGCAGGTTCTTGCGGCAACGCAATCTGTGCCGTCAACTGACGGGGCGCTGATCTCTGCCATCGCCGGGGCTGCCCCCGGCGATGTGCTGCTGCTTGATCCTGGGCCCCATCAAGGTCCCATAGAACTCGATAGGCCCGTCACCATTGATGGTCAGGGCAAAGCAAAAATTTATGGAAACAAGACCGGAAGCGTCATTTCTGTAACCGGAACAGATATCACCATCCGTGGGCTTGAGATCGCGGGTTCGGGTTCAGCACATGAAACAATTGATTCCGGCATCCAGCTCCATCGGACAGCCGCACGTATTCTGGTCGAGGATAACCGCATCCTCGGAAACCTCTATGGGGTTGATATTCACGGCGCCAAAAATGCCACGGTGCGCGACAATGTCATTATCGGGCGCCGCGATCACAGACTGAATTCACGTGGCAACGGCATATATGTCTGGAACGCGCCGGGAACACTGGTCGAAAACAACGAGATCCAGTTCGGGCGCGACGGCATTTTCGTGAACACCTCCAATCGCGGCGTCTTCCGAGGCAATCTGATGCGCGATCTGCGATTTGCGGTGCATTACATGTATGCCCATGATTCAGAAATCTCGGGCAATGTGTCGATTGGCAATCACCTTGGTTTTGCCCTGATGTATTCGAACCGCATTACGGTGCGCGATAATCTGTCTCTTGCGGATCGCGACCAGGGCTTGATGCTGAACTACACCAACAAGTCTGATCTGGTCGGGAATCTGGTACGCGGCGCAGGCGGGAAATGCCTGTTTATCTATAACGCGCATCACAATCTGATCGGCGACAACCGGTTCGAGGGCTGCCAGACCGGCATACATTTCACCGCTGGCTCCGAAAGCAATGCCCTGACAGGCAATGCCTTTATCGCTAACAAAACTCAGGTCAAGTATGTCGGGACCCGTGACGTCGAATGGAGTTTCGATGGCCGGGGAAATTTCTGGTCCGATCATCCGGTATTCGATCTTGATGGCAACGGCATTGCAGACAGCCGGTTCCGGCCAAACGATCTTGTCGATCATATTTTATGGTCCCAACCCGCAGCCGGAATGCTTTTGGGCTCCCCCGCCGTTCAATTGATCCGCTGGAGCCAGGCACACTTCCCCGCAACCTTGCCGGGCGGGGTCGTCGACAGCTTCCCGCTCATGAAACCGATCGAAATTCCGGTTCCCGAAGAAATCGTCTCCCTTGAAATGGCTGCTCGCGCCAATCCTGTCTGGCTGCGTGAAAGGACTGAAAATGTGTCTGACCCTCTCGCAAGTCACTAAACGCTATGATGATCATACCGTTCTTGATGCGGTTGGCTTTGATGTTGCCGCAGGTGAACGCGTTGCCTTGCTCGGCCATAATGGTGCTGGAAAGTCGACACTGATGAAGATCATTCTCGGCCTTGTCACTGCCGACGGGGGAACGGTTTCTGTCCATGGTCTTGCACCCGGAAGTTACCGGGCCCGCATGCAAACAGCCTATCTTGCCGAAAACGCGTCCTTTCATCCGTCGCTGACCGGACAAGAACAGCTTCGATATTATCTTCGACTTCGCGGCGAAGATCCCCGAAAGGCTGCATCGCTTCTTGAACGCGTTGGATTGGGGGCAGCAGCAAACCGCCGCCTTGGCACCTATTCCAAGGGAATGCGCCAACGTGTCGGCATGGCCCAGGCGCTTATTGGTGAACCGAAACTCCTGATCCTTGATGAACCAACAAGCGGTCTCGACCCGGTATCACGGCGCGAGTTCTATGTCATTCTTGATGAACTGGCAGCACAAGGCACAGCAATTCTTCTGTCTTCTCATGCCCTTACCGAGGTTGAGGCCAGAACTGATCGGATCGTCATTCTGTCGTCAGGCATAATGGTCGCAAACGATACCTTGGCAAACTTGCGTCAACAGGCATCGCTGCCTATCCGCCTTCAGGTATCCGCCCAACGCGGCAAGGCGGACGAGGTCGCCCAAAAGCTCTCCGGGGAACGCAGCAACGGCGTGATGGTCGATCTTGTGTGCAGTTCCCAGGAAAAGCTCGCACGTCTTGGCGATATCTCGGCACTGGGGCCATTGGTCGATGATGTCGATGTCATTCCGCCAAGTCTGGAAGATATCTATAGCCATTTCAGCAAACGGGGGAACGCATGAACAAGGTTCTGGCAACAGCCCATAGCGAATTTATCATTGCGCTTCGTAACCGCTGGGTGGCGATTTCTGTCGCGATGATGGTGTTGTTTTCGCTTGTATTATCTGCTGCGGGCAGTGCCCCGACCGGCGCAGTTGGTGTGGATAAACTGTCCGTCACCGTCGCAAGCCTGACATCCCTTGCGGTGTATCTTGTGCCGTTGGTTGCACTGTTGATGTCATTTGACGCAATCGCAGGCGAAATCGAACGCGGCACCTTGTCCCTTGTTCTGACCTATCCCGTCGCCCGCGGGGAACTGGTCCTTGGGAAATTCATCGCCCATCTGGCGATCCTGAGTATCGCCGTCTTGGCCGGCTACGGAATTGCCGCCGTCGCTGCGATTGCATCGGACCCCAATGCACTTGTTGGTATCCCTGCACTGTTTCGCCTGTTCTGGTCATCGCTTCTTCTTGGCGCAACTTTCCTTGGGATCGGTTATGGCATATCGGCATTCGCACGCAGACCCGGCGCAGCAGCAGGATTGGTGATCGGGCTCTGGCTGGTTCTGATCGTTTTGTATGATCTTGGCCTCTTGGCGGCCATCGTCGCCGATGATGGCGGAACCTTCACAACGCATTATTTTCCGTGGTTGTTAATCGGCAATCCGGCAGATGCCTTTCGGATCTACAACCTTGCCGTTTCGGATGCGACCGCTGCTGCAGCCGGCCTGACGGGAGCTGCCAATAGCATCCCCGCTGTTCATGCCCTGATATCCATGCTGATCTGGCCGGTGATTGCCACGGTCCTCGCCTGGCAGATTTTCAGGAGGGTGACATCATGATTTCCCGACTTGCGCTATCTCCAGTCACAATCGGCCTGCTTATTCTTGCCGGATGTCAGCAGCAGACGAAAGATACCATGCCGCCACCGGTCGCCATGACCGAAGAAGCTGTAGGACATTTCTGCCAGATGAACATTCTTGAGCATGCAGGCCCGAAGGCACAAATTCATCTTGAAGGTTTGCCCTACCCCCTGTTTTTCAGCCAGGTTCGCGATGGCATTGCTTATGAACGCATGCCCGAACAAAACTATAAAATCCGTGCGATTTACGTCACCGACATGTCCAGGGCCCATGACTGGGAAAATGTCGGACGAGAAAACTGGATACCGGCAACCAGCGCGCATTATGTCGTCGCTTCTGCCAAGACCGGGGGTATGGGGGCACCGGAACTTGTTCCCTTCTCCGATCAGGACGACGCCAAGAATTTCGTCAGTCGCCATGGCGGCCAGATAATGCGCCTTGAAGACATTGATGACGTGCTGGTTCTAAACAGTGCGCCCGTCACACCATCCGCCGAAACACACGAAACGGCGATCATGCCAGATGACGACGATTATCGTGCGCGTCTTGAAAAACTTCGCAAAGAATGAGGTCCGCCATGTCCGACTTTTCACGACGCCGGTTTCTGACCATATTTGCCGCCGCTGGCGCATTCTCGGCTGCACCGTTTGCATTAAAGGCACAGCATCCGGTCCGCACATGGAAGGGCGTTGCAATGGGGGCTGCTGCATCGATCAGCCTGTCGCACCCCAACGCTGACGATATCCTTTTGCGTGCAACCCGCGAACTTGAACGACTGGAAAATATCTTCAGTCTCTATCGGGAAAATTCCACGCTTGCACAATTGAATCGCGATGGTGTGGTTAACACTCCGCCTTTCGAACTTTTGGAATGCCTCGGACTGTGTGGGACCATAAACCGGGCAAGTGGCGGGCTTTTTGATCCAACGGTTCAGTCGCTTTGGCAAGTCTATGCGCAAAGCTATTCAGAAGGCCGGGCGCCCGAGAATGCATTGATCCGTAAAACGCTTTCAAGAACAGGCTGGGACAAGGTTGTTATCAATCAGAGCCAGGTCAGCTTCAAAAAACAAGACATGGCAATGACCCTGAATGGAATTGCCCAGGGCTACGTTGCAGACCGTATCGCCAAGTTGCTCCGAGATGACGGACTGAACAACGTCCTGATCAATACCGGCGAATTCGCGGCTCTGGGCGGCCACCCTGAAGGTAAAGACTGGCCTGTTTCAATCAATACCGGATCAGAAATTCGAAAAGAAAGGGTAATGTTGCGCGACAACGCCGTGGCAACATCACTGCCGAACGGCACCTTCTTTGATCAGGCGGGCCTTGTTGGTCACATTCTTGATCCTCGCACCGGCCGTCCCGCACAAGCACGCCCAACGGCGGTTAGTGTGACAGCAACAAAGGCAGCTGTGGCAGATGGGCTCAGCACGGCAATTTGCCTTATGAATAAAAGCGAAGCAGACAAATTGCTCGCACAGTTCCCAAGCGCAAAACTGGTTTAGCTTTGCCTCCCATACTTGATGACATTTCTGGCAAACGTTTGGAACGCCGCTGACCTAGTGGGCCAGTTCCAGAAGTACGTCACGATCAAGTATCTGCAGTTTCGGCCCCGCCGATATGGCGCCAGATGCTTCAAGTTTGCGCAAGGACCGGGAAAACGTTTCTGGTGTAATGCCGATCCGGCTGGCAATCTGGCGCTTATCGGGAAAGTTCTTGCCACTTGTGCCGTCGATGGCCGCGCCATTTCGGTCTTCAAAATCGATCAGAAACGCAGCAATTCGTTGGATCGGACGCGTATGACGCAGTTTATAGATTTCCTCAAGGAAGAACCGTTCCCACCGCAACAGGCTTGCCAGTACATCTCCGACAACGTCAGGCGCGCTTTTGAGGATGCCAAGATAGGCCGTGCGCGGAATGGCCACGATTTCACAATTCTCGACGACCTGACATTCGACGGGATAGGACCGGCCCGCAAAGGAAACTGCCTCCGCAAAGGAACCGGCCTCGGTCAGGAAATGCATCACTGTTTCATCCCCCTGCGAGGAGGTTTTCACAAGCCGCAAATGACCGGACAAAAGAATGTAGAAATATTCGGCCACATCACCGGCCCGAAAAAGATGTCCCCCCCGGATATGGCTTTCGACCTTGCATGTTCCCAGCAGTGTCTTTAGCCGTTCTTCCCCAAGTGCCGCCAACAGCGGCACCTGAAAGATTACATCGTGATCTGCGCTAGACAGCGACCTTGAAACCATCAGACTGTTCCTCCCTAGTTTCACTGCTTGATAAACCACACCACTCGGCCAGCATCTCGGTATCTGCAATACGGATGATGTACCCGTTGGAGTGTTGGGAAACGCCATGTTCCGACAACTTTTTAAGCGCCCGGGAAAATGTCTCGCTTGTCATGCCAATCTTGCGAGCCAACGCAGACTTTTCCATGGTAAGCGGCGTTTCATGCACATCTCCGACAGGAACGGCATCTGCAAGCAAATATATCCCCAAACGTTGGGCCGCTGACCGGCATTTGAGTTCTTCGGTCTGGCGCAACATTTGACATAGTCTTTCGGTTACGACCGACATCATGGTTAGTGCCCGATCAAAGTGCGCCGAGAGAAAATCGGCAAAGGCAGCTCCGTCAATCCGGATGGCGGTCGTCGCGTCCAGCGTTCTGATTGAAACGGCGTAACAGGCTTCAGGTGCGAGCGCACACTCACCTACAAGCTGTCCGTCACCCAGCAAATCAATAACACCGTCCTTGCCCTCCCCGTCCGTGTAGGACAACTCAACATGCCCATTCACAATCAGAAAAAGGGCTGATGCTGGGTCTCCGGCTTGGATGATTACCGTATCTGGATCATAGCGAACCCACGTACACAATGACGCCAGTTCCAGAATGTCGTCTTTCGGCCAGTTTTTGAAATAGCGCTCAGACTGGAGAACACCCGAGATTCGATCAATATCTCTCATTGTGAAGTTTCCATGGAAAACGCGGTTGTAGTTAAGCATTGGAACAAATCTAACATTCAACCGGCCGGGGTGGATTGTTCCATGTCAAACAAGTCCGTCAGGCCCATAAAACAAAATGCACCGTCCAGCAAAAAAGCCCCGCCAGTCAGCAGGGCTTTGTCACAGAAAACACGCGACGACATCGCCGTCACATTTTGCTACAGACTATTCGAAACGCGGGAACAGGATCGAATTTTCCAAATACATATGTGCAACAAGATCTTCGATCAGCTTACCGATCGCGCTGTACAACCTGCGCCACGAACCACATACCCCGTCAGGCAAGGTGCAATTGTTTGTCAATTTCTGCAGTTTGTGGATAGCTTGACCGTGATCGTCATGCTCTTCGCGCATGCAATGGATGGGCATGGCAAGTGCCGACGTAATCGAGGTATTCCTGCTCATTTCACGCATCGCCGGGAAAAGAACATTTTCCTCTTTCGTCATGTGCATATCAAGTTGCTCTGCCATTCCCATCAATGCATCTGCCAGCCCTACGGGCGCGTCCGGATGGTCACCATGCACAATTTCAATTTCGCGAGACAGCGCAATCAGTTCGATCAACTCATCGCGGTGAACATCATGATAGCGCGTAAGGATGAAATCGATAAACGCATCGACATCCCCCACATCGGGCAAGGTCAAAGGTCCCTTGGGAAGCTTGCAGAGTTCCCCGGCAATCACGCGGGGATCAAGTTCCTTGCGCTTTGCAGCTTCTTGAAGTGTCTGGTCAGGATGACAACAAAACCCGATGTGATGACGGCGAAAAACCAGCGTTGCGCCGGGGAAACATGAAATCAAGCCCCCCAGACTCTGATCAAGCAGTTCGGCGGGCTTGACGTCCAGTGTTGCCGTGTTCAACGCATCTTGCATAAAGGTGTCCTCCCTAAGATCGGCATCCAGCAAACAAAAGGGAGTTTAAACCAGCGACAATTTGGCAGATTGACGATGGTCAAATGGATTTATGCCAAAAAATGTTGCGGTCGGTTCTGTTTGATTATCACGTCAAAGTAACATCCTGTCGGGCTGTTACAACTAAGCGTAATTCCAATCTCACGGTGATTTGACAAACATCAAACGCCAACCCGCCCGGGCCAGTGATACTTCGCCCTATAAAACGCGGAGTATGCTGTGACAGAAAGCTATCCATCCTTTACGCCATTTTTGCTGGCAAACCCGTTCATACGCAATGCGCCAACCCTTTTGGTCGAGCGCATATGCCGCCACGCGATGGCGACGATGCATCATCGCTACAGACCGGTATTTGAACGGGTGGCCGAGCAAGAAGCATTCGCGTTGCTGATTTCTCCGACTGACCTGGATCTACAATTCTATTTAAAAATAGATGCCAATCATCCCGAACTCCGCCCCGCAAGACATAGCGAAGAAGAAACTGTCGCAGCACAGATATCAGGACCGTTACCCGCACTGCTGGAGCTTCTTCAGGGGACATCAGATGGTGACGCACTGTTCTTTTCGCGCACATTGCGGATCGAGGGACGCACCGAACTTGTTGTCGCACTTCGCAATGCCCTGGATGGAGAGACCATTGATCTGCGATCCGCTGTGGCTGAAAGCTTTGGCGTGATGGGCCCAGCAGCCAGGGCAGCACTTGGCCTTGCCGAAAAGATTTATCGACAACTTCAGCACGACATGAACCGGACGGCAGATGCATTGACGTCCCCCACCGCCAAACGTTTGCTCGGCGTGGAAAAACGCACATCCGCGCAAGCGGTCACACTGGCTGAGATCGAGAAAACAATACAAAGGCGAAACCGCCATACGCGCCCCAAACCATCTGGTGCGGCCAAGGATGATTTCGCGCTGCCCGTCAATCCCTGATCCACAACTATTCACAGGTTCAATATGGAACTCGTTTGTCCTGCAGGAACACCTGCCAGCCTGCATGCCGCCGTCGCGGCGGGTGCTGATGTTGTATATTGCGGTTTTCGGGACGCAACGAATGCCCGAAACTTTCCGGGATTGAACTTTTCACGTCCTGAATTGCGCGATGCCGTCAAACATGCGCACAAGCACGGGGTTCATGTCTATCTTGCCTGCAATACCTATCCGCAGGCCGGGGCGGAAGAAATCTGGCATAAGGCAGTTGATGATGCCGTGGCAATTGGTGTCGATGCTATCATCCTTGCTGATATCGGTTTGCTGCGATACGCGCGCGATCATCATCCTGACGCACGTTTGCATTTATCCGTACAGGCATCGGCCTCGAACGAAGAAGCCATTCGATTTTATCATCAGGAATTCGGTGTACGACGCGTTGTGCTGCCCCGAGTTTTGTCGCTTGATGAGATACGCACCCTAAATCAGCGCATACAGGTTGAAACAGAAGTATTCGCATTCGGCGGGATGTGCGTCATGGCCGAAGGTCGTTGTTCACTGTCTTCATACGCGACGGGCGAAAGTCCGAATATGAACGGCGTCTGTTCACCGGCAGCACATGTTCACTATGAAGAACGCGGCGACACGACAGTTTCCCGACTGGGGAACTTCACCATCAACATCTATGACAGCGATGAAAAGGTCGGCTATCCGACGCTGTGCAAGGGCCGGTTTCGTGCCATGGACAAATCCGGCTATCTGTTTGAAGAACCCACCAGCCTTGATGTCACCGCCATGCTGCCGGAACTGGCAGATGCAGGCGTTTCCGCGCTCAAGATCGAAGGGCGGCAACGCGGGAAGGCGTATATTTCGCAGGTCGTTGGCGCTTTTCGCACATCACTGGACAAGATCGCCGAGGGACAACTCAACGCGCGATCAAAACTCAGCACGCTGAGTGAAGGTCAAAGCGATACCACAGGTGCATACCGGAGAAGCTGGCAATGAAAAGATCGCGACTTGTTATGGGCCCGGTTCTTTTTCACTGGGACGAGGACCGCAAAAAGGATTTCTACAACCGCATTGCAGATGAAACCGACGTCGATACCGTCCATGTTGGCGAAGTTGTCTGCGCAAAACGGATGCCCTTCTTTGACAAGCACCTGCCTGACGTTATCGAACGACTTCAGCGCAGCGGCAAGGAAGTTGTTCTCTCTACACTCGCACTGGTGATGAATGAGCGCGAAGTTAATCAAATACGCGACATCGCGCAGATGCCCGACATTATGATTGAGGCCAACGATATTTCGGTTGTGCGCCTGCTCGCAGGTCAGCCGCACATGATTGGTCCCTACATCAATACCTATAATGAAGGGACGCTGTCCTACTTTGCCGAAAAAGGCGCTAAACGGATCGCCCTGCCATGGGAACTACCGATGTCCTCGATCGCAGCATTATGTGGCGCGCATACCGCGGCCGAGATTGAGGTACAGGTATTTGGCCGAATGCCTTTGGCCATTTCGGCCCGCTGCTATTCAGCACGGGCGCAGGGCCTGCACAAGGATGGGTGTCGGTACGTTTGCGGGGACCACCTTGATGGCATGGATGTCGAAACACTCGACGATACGCCGTTTCTGGCGGTCAACGGGTTGCAAACCCTGTCCAGCCACTATGTTGAAATGGCGGACAATATCGCACAGATGCAAAACGCCGGTGTGACAGCGTTCCGCCTGTCGCCACATAGTCTGGACATGACCAGGGTTTCGGATCTCTATCGTCAGGTTCTCGCGCGTAAAACCGATCCGGAAGAACTCAGGCACCGCCTGAGGGAAATGCGTTTCCCGATGGACTTTGCCAACGGCTTCTTGCACGAAGCCCCGGGCGCCGAGTTTCGTCAGACGCGCGCTCCGCAGGCAGAATAAGAACCACGCCAGAACCCACCATTAAAGAAAGGGCTGCAATCTTACGGATCGCAGCCCTTCAATACATTCACAATTCGGGGAGTTAGCATGACATTACATTGTGAACACCAGTCAGCATAACACTGCGATGGTGTCCACCCTTGACAATGATCAACTGGAAGCGCCCGAATGGAACCATGTCGGGAAGGGCACTAGATGTCCTCAATCCAGGTTTTCGCGGCGACCGCACGCGGCAAACCGACAGGTCCGATAGACAACATCGCAATCTGCAACAGATCTTCCTGTGCAATACCTTCGGCCTTGGCACGCCGGGTGTGTGAATGTACCGCTCCTTCCGAACCAATACCGATTGCAAGCGCAAGTTTTACAAGGCGGCGTTCCCGGTCCGTCAAAGGTCCTGCCTCTGCAGCGGCCTTACCAAGTTCAGCATAAGCCTTCCAGATATCGGGATACTGGTCCGCCAGTTTTCCGGCAGCACCGGGCATAGATTTAACCATAGGCTCTCTCCTTACGTTTGATCATCGTCAATCAGAGATGTCGGCTTGGCAAATTTCTGAAGAAGGGCGGGGTTAGTTATCTCTATTTTTTCTCCATTAACCGCGACCCCATATGCCTGAAGTGCCTTGAACGCGCGGCTGAGATTTTCGGGCGTCATCCCTAAAACCGACGCGAGTTGCCGTTTCTCCAGATCAAGATCGAAACTCGCCGGGGCACCATAGGCCCGGTGTCGGGACAGCAAATAGTTCGCCAGACGTTCGAGAGCTGTGCGCAACTTCAGGTTTTTAGTGGTCTTGATGACTGAACGGTAACAGGCGGCCAATTCGACGACAACCGCACGTGCAAAGCCTGCATCAAGGTCAAAAATCGCCCGGACATCCTGACTGGGGATCATGACAATCCGGCTTTTCTCCATTGTTCTGGCCGACATCAAATAGCGGGCATCGCGAATGGTGGCTGCAAGAATGAAAGTTGAAACCGGCTTGACGATCATGACGCTTGTTTCCCGGTTATTCCAACTGGAAAACAGATCCACCGCGCCTGAGACCAAAACATGAAGGAAATCGGCACCTTCACCTTCACCGATCAGGTCAACATGTGGTGGAAATGTTTGCAAATAAGCGCCTCGCATGAGCTTGGCATAGTTCTCGTCGCTCATATCAGCGAAGAGATCCAGACTGCGTACCTCCGGGAAGGTCGAATCGGACATTTTTTCCTCACTTATAACCCTGCGCAGAAACATGCCTGCTGCTTACTTGATATTTATCAAGCGGGCATTTGCTCTTGCTCTCTCTGTGTATTGAGGTTCGGCAAACCGCCGGACCACATACTTGGCGTGGCTGTTTATTTCACCGAAGCGTTCCACGTTTTCTGATTTAGATCAACCCTGACGAGGGTCCCCTCAAACAATGATCAGGCCATTCGGACACGCTCCAATGTAACGACAGATGCTCGAGGGGAATTGCCATGCATACGTTAAAAGGGGTTTCACAAACAGACCAATACCGTGCTCTGGGACTGAGTACTTTCGCCTTCACGGTATGCTTTGCGGTTTGGACAATCTTTTCCATTATCGGGGTGAAGATCAAACAGGAACTCGGCCTGAGTGATACACAATTCGGGCTGTTGGTCGCGACACCGGTTCTAACCGGCTCGGTCAGCCGCATCTTCCTTGGCGTATGGACAGAGCAATTTGGCGGTCGGGTTATGTTCCCACTGCAGATGCTGATTACAGCCGTCTGTGTCTGGCTCCTGACGTCCGTCCACAGCTATGAAATCTTTCTTGTTGCCGCCCTTGGTCTTGGCCTTGCTGGTGGGTCTTTTATCGTTGGTGTCGCCTATACGTCGCGCTGGTTCGAAAAGGAACGTCAGGGCACTGCGCTGGGGATTTTTGGCGCCGGTAACGTTGGCGCAGCCGTAACGAACTTTGCCGCCCCATTTCTGGTCGTCGCCCTTGGTTGGGAGGGGACGGCCCGCGTTTACGCCGTCGTCCTTGTCATCACAGCCGTACTGTTTTTCTTGCTGGCAAAAACCGACCCGGTCCAGCAAGCGCGCAAGGAATCTGGCGAAGGCCCGGTATCGGCCAGCTCACAGCTTGAGCCCCTTAAGAACATGCAGGTCTGGCGTTTTGCCACCTATTACTTCTTTGTCTTTGGTGCCTTTGTCGCGCTGGCAAGCTTTTTACCGCGCTACTATGTCGGCGCATATGGGCTGGAACTAACCACGGCGGGCGTCTTTGCCGGACTTTATTCTCTCCCCGGCTCGGTCTTTCGGGCACTGGGGGGCTGGATGTCGGACAAATGGGGTGCACGTGCGGTCATGTATCTGACCTTCATCGTCTCCCTGGTCGTTCTGTTCATCATGAGTTACCCGCAGACGACCTATCTGGTTTCGGGCATCAACGGACCCATCGAGTTTGATTTCGGTGTTTCAGTTGGCATGTTTGTCGCCCTGACAGTCGTTCTCGGCTTCGTCATGAGCCTCGGCAAAGCCGCCGTCTACAAACACATCCCGGTTTACTATCCACATCACGTCGGATCGGTTGGTGGTCTGGTTGGCATGATCGGTGGCCTTGGCGGTTTCTTCCTGCCAATCGCCTTCGGAGTGCTTCTTGATCTGACCAATGTCTGGACCGCGCCATTCATGCTGCTGTTCGTGCTGGTCGCGGTGTCCACGATCTGGATGCATGTCGTGATCCGCCGAATGGAACGTTCGCGTCATCCGGCACTGGCAGACGAAAAATACCTTTCAGATGTGCCCGACAAACCGCTGGAGAAACCGGCACCTGCCACTGGCAAACCATCGGGCGTTACCACCAAACCTGCTCAGTAAGACAAACCGGCAGAGCGCAGATTGCGCTCTGCCTCTCCAACAGTTTCATCGGGAGGTTCCCTTGGAAATCACGCACGCAGACAATGGTCAAAAAGGCGCTGTCCTGACCGATTGGCGGCCAGAAGATACAGAGTTCTGGTCAAGCAAAGGCAGTGCAATCGCCACCCGCAATCTCTGGATCTCCATTCCCTGCCTTTTGTTGGCGTTTTCGGTCTGGATGGTTTGGTCGGTTGTTGTTGCAAAGCTACCGGGCATTGGCTTCACCTACTCCACCGGCCAACTTTTCTGGCTGGCCGCACTGCCCGGTTTGTCGGGGGCAACGCTTCGTATTTTCTATAGCTTTATGGTGCCAATCTTTGGTGGCCGCGTCTGGACAACGCTGAGCACAGCATCCCTGTTGCTGCCAGCCCTTGGGATCGGTTTTGCCGTACAGGATCCCAATACGTCCTACAGTTGGTTCCTTATTCTTGCACTGTTGTGCGGGTTCGGGGGCGGCAACTTTGCCTCCTCGATGGCAAACATCGCCTATTTCTATCCGAAAAGAACAAAGGGCAACGCCCTGGCCCTGAATGCCGGACTTGGCAACCTTGGTGTTTCGGTCATGCAGTTTGTGGTCCCGCTTGTGATCACGGCCGGTGTGTTCGGCACCTTGGGGGGTGCCGCCCAAAGCGTTGCAGGTGGCGGCGAAATCTTCTTGCAGAATGCGGGTTTTATCTGGGTGCCGTTCATCGTGGTTTCGACCATTGCTGCCTGGTTTGGCATGAACAGCATCGCGGATGCCAAAGCCAGCTTCAAAAAACAATCGATCATCTTTAGCCGCAAACACAACTGGATCATGTGCATCCTCTATACCGGCACATTTGGCAGTTTTATCGGGTATTCCGCTGGCTTCCCGTTGCTGATGAAAACCCAGTTCCCGGAAGTCGATGCCTTGCAATATGCATTTCTTGGCCCGCTGGTTGGTGCGCTGAGCCGTGCAGGTACAGGATGGATTTCTGACAAGCTTGGTGGCGGTCGGGTAACGTTCTGGACCTTTATCGGCATGATTATTGCCGTTGTCGGCGTCCTTCAATTCCTGCCGCTTGGCGGAACGAGCGGCCATTTCTGGGGCTTCTTTGCCTGCTTTATGGCTCTGTTCTTCCTGACCGGTGTCGGTAACGCATCAACCTTCCAGATGATCCCGTCGATCATGCGTCAGGAAATCCCGCGCCTGATGCCCGATGCCGATCAGGCCACCCAGCTCAAACAGTCGGAACTCGAAAGTTCCGCGATCATAGCCTTTACCAGTGCGATTGCAGCCTACGGCGCATTCTTCATTCCCAAAGCCTATGGCACCTCCATCGCGCTGACCGGTGGTCCCGCAGGTGCGCTTTGGTGCTTTGCCGTCTTCTATGCGGTCTGCCTTTCGATCACCTGGTTCTACTACAGCCGCAAGAACGCACCGGTTTCGTGCTGATCACCCAAAATTGCCCCTGCCCGACCTAACCGGTTTGGGCAGGGTCCGCAGCCTTCAGGAGAAACGCCATGAGTCACCTGTTAGACAGACTGAACTTCTTCCAGAACAAGGAATTGGAGAGGTTCTCAAACGACCACGGTCAGGTCACCCGCGAAAATCGCGACTGGGAAGATACCTATCGCAACCGCTGGCGCCACGACAAAATCGTTCGTTCGACACACGGTGTGAACTGTACCGGTTCTTGCAGTTGGAAAATCTATGTGAAATCCGGGATCGTCACCTGGGAAACCCAGCAGACCGATTACCCGCGCACCCGTGCCGGACTGCCAAACCATGAACCGCGCGGCTGTGCACGCGGGGCAAGCTATAGCTGGTATCTCTATTCTGCCAACCGCGTCAAAAACCCGCTGATCCGTGGCAAGCTTTTGAAGCTTTGGCGCCGGATGCGTTCCACAATGAACCCGATCGAGGCATGGACAGCCATTCAAAACGATCCCGTTCTTCGGGAAAGTTATGTTGCAAGTCGCGGCAAAGGCGGGTTTGTTCGTGCGACCTGGGATGAGGCAACCGAACTGGTTGCGGCTGCAAACGCCTTTACGGCAAAAACATATGGTCCTGACCGTGTGTTTGGTTTCTCGCCCATTCCGGCGATGTCGATGATCAGTTATGCAGCGGGTTCACGCTATCTCAGCCTTCTGGGCGGTGTGTGCATGTCATTCTATGACTGGTATTGCGATTTGCCACCGGCATCGCCGATGACCTGGGGCGAACAGACCGACGTTCCGGAATCCGCAGACTGGTACAATGCCGGATATCTCATCCTTTGGGGATCGAACGTACCGCAAACCAGAACACCGGATGCGCATTTCTATACCGAGGCCCGGTATCGCGGAACCAAATCAGCGGTTATTTGCCCGGATTATTCCGAAGCTGCAAAGTTCGGCGATGTCTGGCTCAATGTTAAACAGGGTACGGATGCCGCATTGGCATTGGCGTTTGGCCATGTGATCCTGCGGGAATTCCATCTCGACCGTCAGACCGAATATTTCGAAGAGTATTGCCGTAAATATTCGGACTTCCCGATGCTGGTAAAACTCGATGAAAAGAATGGCTCGCTTATTCCGGGCCGGTTCCTGCGTGCCTCTGACCTGAGTGACAAGCTGGGCGAGGACAACAATCCAGACTGGAAAACCGTTGCGATTGACGACAACTCCGGCAGCCTTGTTGCTCCGAACGGGTCGATTGGCTATCGCTGGGGTGAAGCTGGTGAATGGAACCTGGAAGAAAGAGCCGCCGGTGCAGATACCAATCTCAAGACGTCGCTGATTCTTGAAGAAGATCATGATGAGATTGTCGGTGTCGACTTCCCGTATTTCGGCGGCGACACGTCGGAGCATTTCGCAACCGATGCCCAGCATCCCAATGTCCTGAACCGCAACATTCCGGTCAAACGCATCAAGACCGCCGATGGCGAGGTCATGGTCGCGACCGTATTTGACCTGTTCTGTGCCAACTATGGTCTTGATCGCGGGCTGGGTGGTGACTGGGTCACCAGTGACTATGCCGACGGCATGCCCGGAACCCCGGCATGGGCGGAAAAGATTACGGGTGTTCCAGCCGACAAGATCATTCATGTCGCCCGGGAATTTGCCGGAAATGCCGAAAAGACCAAAGGCAAATCAATGGTCATTATCGGCGCTGCGATGAACCACTGGTACCACATGGACATGAACTACCGTGGTGTCATCAACATGCTGGTCATGTGCGGCTGTGTTGGCCAATCGGGTGGCGGTTGGGCCCATTATGTCGGGCAGGAAAAACTCCGTCCGCAAACTGGCTGGCAACCGCTGGCGTTTGCTCTTGATTGGGGACGTCCGCCTCGGCACATGAATTCCACCAGTGCCTGGTATGCCCATACCGATCAGTGGCGTTATGAGACCCTTACGGCCAAAGAAATCCTGTCTCCGACCGCCCCGGATGGCGACTGGGACGTTTCAATGATCGACTACAATATCCGTGCCGAACGGATGGGCTGGTTGCCATCAGCCCCACAGCTCAAGACCAATCCACTGGATGTTGCAAAGGCAGCCAAAGAAGCCGGCAAGGAAATTCCGGCATATGTCGCCGAAAAACTGACATCTGGCGACCTGGAAATGTCGTGTGAAGACCCGGATGATCCCAAGAACTGGCCACGCAACCTGTTTGTCTGGCGTTCCAACTTGTTGGGGTCTTCCGGCAAGGGTCACGAATATTTCCTCAAACACCTTCTTGGTACCGATCATGGTGTCATGGGCAAGGATTTGGGCGAAGAAGGCCATCAACTGCCCAAGGAAGCCAAATGGCATGAAGAAGGCCCACGTGGAAAACTTGATCTTCTGGTCTGCATTGATTTCCGGATGAGCACCACCGCAGTCTATTCCGATGTCGTTCTGCCAACCGCAAGCTGGTATGAAAAGAACGATCTGAACACGTCAGACATGCACCCGTTCATCCACCCGCTTCAGGCGGCTGTTAACCCGGCCTATGAAAGCAAGTCTGATTGGGAAATCTTCAAGGCCATTGCCAAGAAATTCCAGGAAATCGTTCCGGGATATCTTGGCAAGGAAACCGACATTGTCGCTCTGCCGATCCTTCATGACACCCCGGGTGAACTCGCCCAGGATCAGGTCAGAGACTGGAAGAAGGGTGAATGCGAACTTATTCCCGGCAAGACTGCGCCAAACTATATCGCCGTCGAGCGCGATTACACCGCAATCCATGATCGCTTTACCGCACTTGGCCCGTTGCTCGACAAACTGGGCAATGGCGGCAAGGGGATCAACTGGAAGACCGAGGTCGAGGTTCAGCATCTTCGTGATTTGAACGGTGTGTGGCAGGAAGGATCTGCCAAGGGCTGTGCGAAGATCGATACCGATATCGATGCCACTGAAGTGGTTCTGATGCTCGCACCTGAAACCAATGGTGAGGTTGCGGTCAAGGCCTGGGATGCACTTGGCAAGATCACAGGACGGGAACACACCCATCTCGCCCTTCCCAAGGAAGATGAAAAAATCCGCTTCCGCGATATTGCCGCCCAGCCGCGCAAGATCATTTCTTCGCCGACCTGGTCGGGCCTTGAGTCCGAGCATGTCTGTTACAACGCGGGCTATACCAACGTTCACGAACTGATCCCATGGCGAACCCTGACAGGGCGTCAGCAACTTTATCAGGATCACCTGTGGATGCGGGCCTTTGGCGAAGGGTTTGTTTCCTATCGTCCGCCGGTTGACCTCAAAACCATTACCGAGGAAATCAACGACGAAGCCCGCGACGGTATGCCGCATGTGGTGCTGAACTTCATCACACCGCACCAGAAATGGGGCATCCATTCGACCTATAGCGACAACCTGTTGATGCTGACACTTAACCGTGGTGGTCCGGTGATCTGGATCAGCGAAAACGACGCAAAACGCGCCGGGATCGTCGATAATGACTGGGTGGAACTTTACAACACCAACGGTGCCCTGACCGCCCGCGCAGTCGTTTCCCAGCGCATCAAGGATGGTACGACCTTCATGTACCATGCGCAGGAAAAGATCGTGAATACGCCCGGCTCCGAAAAGACCGGCAAACGCGGCGGCATTCATAACTCTGTCACCCGCACGACACTTAAACCCACACACATGATTGGGGGCTATGCCCAGCAATCATACGGTTTCAACTACTACGGAACCGTGGGTGCCAACCGTGATGAGTTCGTCATTGTCCGCAAAATGCAGAAGGTCGACTGGCTCGACGATGAAGCAAACGACAAGGAGGTCGGGAAATGAGAGTCCGCGCACAAATCGGCATGGTGCTGAACCTCGACAAATGCATTGGGTGCCATACCTGTTCGGTAACTTGCAAAAACGTCTGGACCAGCCGTGATGGTGTTGAATACGCTTGGTTCAACAACGTCGAAACCAAACCTGGCACCGGCTATCCGACCGACTGGGAAAACCAGAACCGCTGGAATGGTGGTTGGGAACGCACCAAGTCGGGCAAGCTGCAGCCCAAACAGGGATCGAAATGGCGGATCCTGGCAAACATCTTTGCCAACCCGGATCTGCCGGAAATCGACGACTATTACGAACCGTTCGATTTCGATTACGATCACCTGAAATCTGCCCCGGAAGTGAAAGCCTTTCCAACGGCCCGTCCGCGTTCGCGCATTTCTGGCGAACGGATGGAAAAAATCGAAAAAGGCCCGAACTGGGAAGAAATTCTTGGCGGTGAGTTTTCGAAACGCTCGGAAGACTACAACTTCGAAGGCATCCAGAAAGATATTTACGGCGAATACGAAAATACATTCATGATGTATTTGCCGCGTCTGTGCGAACACTGCCTGAACCCGGCATGTGCCGCAAGTTGCCCATCTGGGGCGATTTATAAACGTGAAGAAGACGGCATTGTCCTGATCGATCAGGAAAAATGCCGGGGATGGCGCATGTGCGTATCGGGCTGCCCGTACAAGAAGGTTTATTACAACTGGTCAACGGGCAAATCGGAAAAATGTACGCTGTGCTATCCGCGCATTGAATCAGGTAATCCGACGGTCTGTTCGGAAACCTGTGTCGGGCGTATCCGCTATATCGGTGTCATGCTTTATGATGCTGACAAGATCGAAGCCGCGGCCAATGCCGAAGAAACCACCGATCTTTATGATGCCCAGCTTGGTGTGTTCCTTGATCCGAAAGATCCGGAAGTTATCGCGGCGGCCCGTGCCGACGGTATTCCGGAAGACTGGATCAAGGCCGCCCAGGACAGCCCGATCTGGAAAATGGCGATGGAGTGGAAAGTTGCCTTCCCGCTGCATCCGGAATACCGCACCCTTCCGATGGTTTGGTATATCCCGCCGCTTTCCCCGATCCAGAATGCTGCCGAAGCCGGTGCAATCGGCATGGACGGGGCAATGCCCGATGTCCGCAACCTTCGCATTCCTTTGAAATACCTTGCCAATATGCTGACAGCTGGCGACGAGGAGCCAGTGGCACATGCTCTCGAACGGATGTTGGCCATGCGGGCCTATATGCGGTCGAAAACCGTCGATGGTGTCATTGATGAGACAGTCGCCAAGCGCGTCGGTCTTGATGGTGCAACCATCGAGGACATGTACAAAATCATGGCGCTTGCCGATTACGAAGACCGGTTCGTCATCCCGACCACCCATCGCGAACAGGTCGAGGAAGCCTATGACCTGCGTGGCGGCGAAGGGTTCACCAACTGCAACGGTTGTTCTTCGGGCATCAGTCAGGGGTCCCTGTTTGGTGGCAGCAAGAAGCCTCTGAAAATGCCAGAGGAGGTACGCTGATGGACCGCACACTCAAATCGTTCTCGCTTCTGCTGAGCTATCCGACAACAGAACTGCAAGAAGCCATGCCTGAAATCGGTGGTGTTCTGGCATCGGACACCCGCCTGACAGCGGCGGCGCGTCGCGATCTGCGACCGCTGGTCGAGGCCATGTCAAACGATGACATCTACGATCTTCAGGAACGTTTCGTCATGCTGTTTGATCGTTCGCGCAGCCTGTCACTTAACCTGTTCGAGCATGTTCACGGCGAAAGCCGCGACCGTGGTGGTGCCATGGTCAGCCTGCTTGAAACATATCGGGCTGGCGGCTTTGAACCGGCAACAACGGAGCTTCCAGACCATCTTCCTGTGCTGCTGGAATTCCTGTCGACCCGGCCGCGTGCAGAGGTGCAGGACACATTGGCTGACGCAGCACACATCTTTGAGGCAATCCGCGCCCGTCTTGAAAATCGCGAAAGCCCCTATCAGGCGGTGTTTTCCGCCTTGCAGCAACTGGCCAATGTCACGGCTGACGCCAATGCCGTTGCCGAACTCCTTGAACAACCCGAAGACGACCCCAATGACCTCGAGGCCCTCGACGAAGTCTGGGAGGAAAGCGAGGTCACGTTCGGGCCGGACCCGAATGCCGGTTGTCCGCAGGTGCGTGACATTCTGTCGCGTATTGATCAACCCGCTGGACCGGTACCGCCGGCAGCAGCAGAGTAAAGGAGGCCCAAATGCATAACTTCCTTTTCGGGATCTATCCCTATATCGCGCTATCGGTCCTGATTATCGGCTCTATCGCCCGATATGAACGTGATCCCTTTACCTGGAAAACATCATCAAGTCAGCTTCTCCGTCGCAGGCAATTGATGCTGGGCTCCGTTCTGTTCCATGTCGGTGTTCTGGTCATTTTCTTTGGCCATCTGGTCGGACTTTTGACGCCAATCTGGATTTTTGATGCCCTTGGGATCACTCATGGTGCCAAACAGACCCTGGCAGTTGTGGCCGGTGGCATTGCCGGTGTCATGGCCCTGATTGGCGGCCTGATGCTGTTCCATCGCCGGATGACCGATCCGCGTATCCGCAAAACGTCAAGCTTTGCCGATATAGGCATTCTGGCCCTGTTGCTGGCACAGCTTGTTCTTGGGATCGGCACCATCTTTGTGTCGCTTGAACATCTCGACGGGTATGAAATGACCAAGTTCATGGCTTGGGCTCAGGGAATTTTCACCTTCCAGTCTGATGCGGCAAGCCACATTACCGATGTGGCCTGGATATTCAAACTGCATCTGGTTCTGGGCCTGACGATTTTCCTGGTGTTCCCGTTCACGCGCCTTGTGCACATGCTGTCAGTTCCAGTGCGGTATTTCTTGCGTCCGGGGTATCAGATTGTCCGGTCACGCCGCACCAGACCTTTGTCACATCGATAATGGACAGTCGGCGCATTCATGCGCCGACGACTTCCTGCAAACAAAGGACAAAGCGCTATGAATACGCAAATGTTTCCCGATCTCGTCATCAATGGCGAAACCATTCCGCAAACAGCGGTTGCTGCGGAATTGCAAAACCACACAGCGTCAAAGGACAATTTTGCCGACGCTTTGCGTAACGCGGCAAATGCACTGGTCATCCGTACCCTGTTGCTTCAGGAAGCGCGCAAAAACGGTATTGAAGCAGTCCCGCAGGAAGTTTCACCAAACCGGATTGAAACCAACGAAGAGGCCATGATCCGCGCATTGCTTGAAGCAGAAATCGATATCATTCCCCCAAGCGAAGACGCCATTCGTGCCGAATGGCAAAAGGATCCTGAACGGTTTCGCTCGATGCCGTTGTGGGAAGTGTCCCACATTCTGTGCAAATGCGATCCGAATGACGCCGTGGAAAGAGAACTGGCCCTCAGACGGGCAAACGATATCCTCAGCGAACTTCGCAAAGGTGGGCAATCGTTTGAAAATATTGCACGCACGCAAAGCGACTGTGGATCGCGTTCAGCAGGCGGATCGCTTGGTCAGTTGAGCCCCGGCGACACGGTGCCGGAATTTGAAGCCTCTCTTCGCCAGCTTTCTGAGGGCGAAATCGCGCCCGAGCCTGTACTGAGCAGATATGGCTATCACGTCCTCCGGCTAGACGCACTGGCAGAGGGGCATCCACTGCCGTTCGAGACCGTGAAACCAAAAATCTCCGAAGCGATGGAAAAAGCCCAATGGGCCCGCAAGGCAAAGGCGTTTGTCGACGGCCTTATTGCGTCCTCCTCCATCACCGGAGCCGACCTTGGACGCGGGACCAACAATACGAAACCCAATTAGGCGCGCGGTTTTAGCGCATATAACCCACAACCGGTGTGAGGTTTCCATGCTTGAAAACCTTTTGGAACGAAACAGGCTCTGGTCGCGATCGAGGCAAGACGAAGAACCTGGATATTTTTCCAGACTGGCAAGCCACCAGGCGCCAGAGTTTTTCTGGATCGGATGTTCAGACAGCCGGGTACCGGCCAACGTTGTTGCCGGGCTTGATCCCGGAGAAGTTTTTGTTCACCGCAACGTTGCAAACGTGGTGCATTCATCAGACCTGAACCTTCTGTCTGCGCTGGAGTTTGCCGTTGAAACCCTGAAGGTCCGCGAGATTATCGTTTGCGGTCACTACGGTTGTGGCGGTGTGAGAGCAGCGACGGAGGACCTTCCCCATGGCTTGGCCGATCACTGGCTTGAACCAATCCGTCGTCAAGCCCGCTATCATGCCCGTGCACTTGACCAGCACAGTGACATCGAGGTGCGGCGTGACAGGCTCGCGGAGCTCAATGTGATTGAGGGTGTCAGCCGGGTGGCCGAAACCCCGATCATGCGGCGTGCCTGGCGCGCTGGCGCAGAAATCAAAATTCATGGCCTGATTTATAGCCTGAAAGACGGCCTTCTGCGTGACCTTGGATGCACGATCCGTCGATCGGATTTTCCCAATTCCGAGGAACAGGCTTCCTGACTCAGGTGAGCTATTCCCCGACGAAACGAAACAAGGAATACCAAGATGAAAATCGCATACACGATGGCAGCGGGTAGAGGCGACACAGACTTGCTTTTGTCGCGCGTTGCCCGGCGCCTCTTGGACAAGGGCTTGCGCGTTTGCGGAACAGTCCAGATCAATTCAGAACGGGAAATGGACGATCCGTGCGATATGGATGTCAAGGTACTGCCGGATGGTCCGGTTATTCGCATTTCTCAGGCACTGGGCAAACATTCACGCGGCTGCCGCCTCGATACAAGCGCACTGGAAGATGCTGTTGGCTTCGTCACCCAGGAGCTTCAAAAAGGTGCCGATGTTCTCGTTATCAACAAATTCGGCAAGCACGAAGCCGAAGGGCGCGGTTTTAGGGATGTCATTGCCGATGCTTTGGTAAAGGACATCACAGTATTGGTCGGCCTGAACCAGCTAAACCTCGAAGCATTCAAGGAATTTGCCGGAGGTCTGGAAATCGCCTTGCCTCCAAAAGAAAACGATCTTTTTGATTGGCTTGAGGAGAATTGTGCGTTGGTCCAGCCAGCCTAGCACGCTCATTAACCCAAACTATGACAATCAAATAGCTGCACCGACGCATATATGCGTTGGGCTCAGGCCGCATAAATTTTTCAGAAAAAATTGTCAGGTGCCACAAAAGGTGACATCCGACCTCTCGCGAAATCAATGCCTTAGCATTTCCGATTGTCAGATAAGTTGTCATCGATTGTCACAAAAGCTGACAAAAAGCTGCAGAATTGACAGAAAAGCTGACATTTTTCTGATTGGCTTGAATACTGCTCCAACGGAGGGGTGTAAGCACTATGGGCTAAAAGCTACCGCAAATTGTCCGTCCATCATCACACATATATAACGGCAATTATCTTGTCGAAACGAGCTCCCTAAAGCTTTTCGACCAAGATCGAGCCAAAATCACTGCAAGACAGTGTCCCGCCAAGGTCAGTTGTTCGCGTGTTCGGATTTTTGAACATTTCAGCGATTACCAGATCGAGACAGTTGGCAGCCTGCTGCAAATCGTTGCGTCCGGCTTTTACTCCCTTCCACTCCAGAAGCAATGCAGTCGACAGCAAAAGCGATACGGGGTTGGCGATATTCTTGCCTGCAATATCCGGCGCGGAACCATGCGACGCCTGCGCAATCGCATTTTCATCGCCAACATTAAGTGATCCGGAAAGACCAAGCCCGCCTGCAAGCTCGGCCGCCTCGTTTGAAAGGATATCGCCGAACATATTGGTGGTGACAATCACATCAAACGCGTCAGGGGTTCTGACCAGAAGTGACGCCATGGCATCAACATGTTCTTCACGAACCTCAAGCCCGCCTTGCTTTGCGGCTGCTTTTTCTGCTTCGTACAGGAAAAGACCGTCGCTCAACTTCAAAACGTTGGCTTTATGCACGATGGTCAAGTGCCCCCGGCGTTTCGCGGCAAGTCGCGCCGCATAGGCGGCAACACGGTAACTGCCCTGACGTGTTACCTTGCGCGTGGCAAGCGCAAGATCAGGCGTCGGCATCACCTCGCCAGTTCCGGCATACATTGTGCGATCTGCATAAAAACCTTCTGTGTTTTCACGCACAATCACCAAATCCATGTTCGCAACAGCCGACGGAAGGCCCTCAAACACCTTTGAAGGCCTTACATTGGCATACAAATCCAGATTGATGCGCAGTGCCGCCGATGGGTTGATCCCGCCCTGATCCGCCGGTGGGTAATGCGCAGTATCAACCGGTCCGAGAATAGCCAAACCGGCTTTCCGCACACGTTCGATCAGTTCTGGCGTAATGGTGGCGCCATGCTTTTCAAGCGACGTAAATCCGACGTCTTCGTTGCTAAATTCAAGTCCCAGGGAAAACGAACGGTCCAATGCCTCCAGCACTTTGCGCGTGACAGACGTAATTTCCGGCCCGATCCCATCGCCCGGCATCAATACAACATCCATCAACCCGCAACCTCCGTCAGAATATTTTCAGGGACAAGTACCCTGCCTTCAAACAACCGGCGCGCTGTGCGGATCACACCACCCGATATCACTGAAAGATTTGGCCCAGACCCTTCGATGGTGAGTTCCACGGCAATCACGCCACTTGGATGTTCGATCTGGATCCATTGCTGCGGCTGAGCCTTAAGCTCAATCATACCATCAACGATGCTTCCCGAAAGTGACGCGCAACTGGCAACACATATCGCCCCGGTCACCGCATGGGTTGCATGGCAATTATGCGGCACAAAGTAACGTGATGTAATGTCACCGCCTTTTGTCGGTTCCGACAAAATAGCCATTTTGGGGACGACCTTACCAGTACAGTCGCCCAGTCCCATCAATTCCGATGCCTTGCGACGCACGGCTTCCATCTGGGCAATCAGTTCCGCATTGCCGTCAAGCTGTGCCTTGGTTTCGTTCCCCTTAATCCCAAGATCACGGGCCCGAAACATCACCATTGGCACCGCGACATCAATACAAGTCACTTCAAGCCCGTCGATATAGTTGATCGGTTTGCCGGTCGGCAAAAGCCGTCCGGTTTTGCTGCCCATGATATCCTTGAACCGCAATATCAAGGGCGACGCAGTACCAGGTACGCCATCAATCGCAGCATCACCGCTATAGGTCACCTTACCGCCCGGCGTGGCAACCAGCACGTCCACCAATGCACCGACATTTTGGTTGTAAATCCGCACCAAGGTTTGATCCCCCGTAACCGGCACCAAACCAGCCTCGATCGCGAATGGTGCAACGGCGGCAGTCATGTTTCCGCAATTCGGATTGACATCAACCTCGGCCTTGTCAATGGCGACCTGCGCGAACAGGAACTCGACATCGGCGTCCGGTCGGCTGGATGGCGCAACAATGCACGATTTGCTGGTTAACGTATCGGCACCGCCAATACCGTCAATCTGACGTTTGTCGGGCGACCCCATTGCCGCAAGCAAAAGGCGATCGCGCATTGCGACATCTTCGGGCAAATCACTGGCCAAAAAGATCGGCCCCTTGGAAGTGCCGCCACGCATGATCACACAGGGAACGGCATGTTGGTCATTCACAATCATGGTATTTTTCATGTCGATCACCCCAGCGGCCAGGGAAGTTCAATCAGGTCCTGAAGCATCCCTGCCGGGAAATCGAGAACCAGCGACCATGCAAGAATGCAAAGCCCGATAACCGCCAACCCGGTCAAAAGCAGTGTCAAAAGCCAGGACGCGTTGGCCTTGATCCGGAGGAAGGCAATAAAGAAGCCGGTAATTGCAATCAGGAACCCAAACACCGCCGTTCCGACCACCAAGCCTGCAACCCACAGCACGTAGTGCCAAAGACCGGCGGTTGGTTTCACATCCTGATGATCAAGATCATATTCATGGTCGAAATTGGCGGCATGTGAGGCGGGTGATGACACCAGCTGCCAAATCAGGATGGCCGACGCGATCAACATCACAACCGACACAGCACCGGTAAAGACGCTGCCAAGGAAGGAATGCTGGGTTGCATCCCAAATGCCAAAAGCAAAGAAGGCAAAAAGTCCGCCAGCAAACATGATTTGCGGCCAGCGTTTCGGATTATGCGAATGGTTGCTTTCTTCTTCTTCAACCGGGTTTGCCGGGTGTTTGCGCATGCCCATCAGAACCGAAATGATGGTCAGGGCTGCGATAATCAGCACACCAGGGCGTGTCAAAAATTCCCAATTGTAGAATTGCAACGCCTGATAAAGGTAAGTCTCGGTATTGGAAGCAAGGACAAAGCCGATCAAAAATGCCGGACGCGGCCAGCCAAAGCGCTTCATCAGCACACCAAGAACACCAAGCACCAACAACGCAATCATGTCTGACAGCGAACGCGTTGCCTGAAACGCGGCAAAGCAGATCACTGTAATCATGAACGGTGCAAGATAGCCGTATTTGATGGTCGTCAGACGGGATACAAACGGTGAAATCAGCAACGCGCCACCGGCACCAACCACGTTGGCAATCGCAAGCGACCAGATAATCGTGTAGGTGATATCAAGGTCACGCCCGACCATTGCAGGGCCGGCTTCAAGACCAATCAGCACCATCCCGCCAAGGAAAACAGCCATGCTGCCCGAACCGGGAATACCAAACAGCAAGGTCGGGACAAGCCCACCGCCTTCCTTGGCATTATTGGCACTTTCCGGCGCCAGAACACCTCGAATGTCGCCCTTGCCAAACTGGGATTTGTCTTTTGCAGTCTGGACGACATGACCATAGGCAATCCAGTCGACGACACTTCCGCCAAGACCGGGCAAAGCGCCAACGATACTGCCAAGACCGGCGCAACGCAGGCAAAGCCATTTGTGACGTATCATATCGCGAACACCGTCCCGCCATCCCAGGCCAAGCGTGCCCTTGTCTGAAATAGATCGATTTTGCCGGCAAAGATCGATGATTTCAGGAAACGCGAACATGCCCAGACCGACGATGACAAGCGGCAGGCCATCCATCAAATAAACGGAGTCAAAACTCATGCGGAGTTCGCCGGTCGCGGGTGCCGCGCCAAGTGCGCCCAACAACAAACCAAGGCCCGCAGCAATAACGCCCTTTGGCAGGCTCTGACCGGCAAGAACGCCAACCATCGACAAACCAAGAACAGCCAGCATGAACAGCTCGGCCGAGCCAAATGCCAGAATAAGAGGCCGTGCAATCACAACGAAGCCGGTAAGGATAACGGCCCCAACCAGACCACCGACCAATGATGCCGAAAATGCAGCGCCCAGCGCCCGGGCACCATGGCCCTTTTTCGCCAATGGAAATCCATCAAGAACGGTTGCCTGTGATGCACTTGATCCCGGTATCCCCATAAGGACCGAAGTGAAGGTGTCCGAGGTTGGGATAACCGCGACAAGACCGATCAGCATGGCAAGGGCCGAGATTTGATCCATGCCATAGATGAAGGGCAACAGAAGAGACAGCCCGACAATTCCACCCAAACCGGGCAAAATACCAACAACCATGCCCATTCCAACACCTAGCAAAAGATAGATCAGATGGGTTGGTTGCGCGAAATGAGCCAGCGCGGTCATCATTGCATCAAGCATTTGGAAACTCCGTCAAAAGACAAAGTTCGCCCGTTCCCTTAAAACGACCAGACAGTCGAAGGGTGAAAAAAGCGGGGTGGACTAGGCCACCCCGATCAGGATACGGGAGACTTCAGATTTTAATTAGAACTGCACCGAATACTTCTCGGTCAGCCATTTTTGGACCCACTCACGAGCATCTTCAGGAACGTTTACAGCCGTGCGGAAAATGCGTTCTGCAGGCTCGCCAACGATCTGTTTGTACTCGCCAAGGGTTGCCTGTCGATCAGCCACAAAGCTCTCATCTTCGGTGGCAAGCTGTGCCGCGTCACGATACGCCTGGACGATTTCTTCAGGTGTGTCTTTTGGCAAAAAGACCATCTTCTGCGCAGGGAAACCGGCAATGAAGAATGCTTTGTACGCTTCCCATGCCGGGCCTGAAGGCTTTTCACCCTTCATTTTCTCATATGCTTCCGGGAAGCTCGGCAGATCAGGGAATGACGGATCGCGTACGATGTTGCCATCGTCATCCAGTGCCCCCCATGAGAACAACGGAACAGCACTTCCGATATCAACAAGCGGCCGGACGTTATTAATGAAAGCCGAAGACGTCTGGTAATCGATATTGACCTCGCCGCGCTCAAAGGCAAGACGACCGGCCCCGCGGCCCTTCATGCCAAAGACCGCATCAACATCAAGTCCCAGCAGTTCAAAGGCAAGCAACGGAACGAGATCAAGGGATGTCGCCCCCTGGCTGCCATAACGCAACTTGACGTTTTCCAGTGCTTTCATGTCGTCGGCCGACTTGAGGCCAAGATCTGAATTCACGTAAACAACACCGCCGGTCGGCGATGCAAGAACAACACGCCAGTCACGCATTTCATATTGTACGCGCTTGTCACGCAGAAGGTACGGAAACTGGGTAGAGCCGGAAGTACCGATTGCGGTCAATCCATCGGGCTCGGCGCGGGCCTGAAACTGATTGGCACCAGAGGTAGAGCCGCCACCCGGAATGTTCTTGACGACAACAGTCGGGCTTCCTGGAAGGAAGACACTGAAATATGGTGCCCAGAAACGGCCCCAGGTATCAGTCCCACCACCTTCGCCAAACGGAATGATCAGTTCGACGCGGTCTCCCTCGAAATTTGCATCCTGTGCGGTTGCTGTACCGGCAAAGCCAAAGGCAATTGCCGCAGCCGCGCACGCGGACTTGAATGACAGATTAAAGTTCTTTCCCCATGACATTGGGCGTTCCCTCCATAACGGTTGTTTTATCTCGAATGGAAGGAAAGAAACGGGTGACGCAGATCGCGCCATCAATTGTCGATTTCCTCCCATTCAGGCTTTCGGCTGTTATTGTTTTTTTCCGGTCGTTGCCGGGAGTGCCGCTTGCCCCTGAAGGAAAATCTAAACGAAAAAGCTGTCAGTTAGCTGTCGATGGTCAAATTTTTAATTTTCGCAGCTGTTTTCGATGTTATTTAAGGGAAATGCGCATTCTGATCGTAGAAGACAACCTTGTTCTGGCCGATAAAATCGCTGCTGCTCTTCGGCAGACCGATCATGCTGTCGATATGGTTCATGACGGCGAGGACGCGCTCAACCTTGTTCTGCAAGAGACGTTCGATCTTCTGATTCTCGATTTATCACTGCCGGGACTGGACGGAATTGAAATTCTAAAAACCGTGCGAGCACGCCAGATCAATTTGCCGGTTATGATCCTGACCGCGCGTGGTAATCTCGATGAACGTGTTGCCGGTCTGGATGCCGGGGCCGACGATTATATGGTCAAACCTTTCGAATTATCAGAACTCGAAGCCAGAGCCCGGGCTCTTCTGCGACGCAATATTGGCAAGCGCAATCCCTATATCACGGTTGGAAAACTGTCCTTCAATTCGGTCGACAGATCCGTGACGATTGATGGCCAGCCTGTCTCGCTGACACCGCGCGAACGCGGGGTGCTTGAAATTCTGCTGCTAAATATCAGTCAGGTGATCAGCAAGGAAAAAATCGCCCTGCATCTTTTCGGTTTTGATGATGAAGCCAGCGTAAAATCAATCGAGCTTTACATCAGCCGCCTACGTAAAAAAATTGCTTCAGGTGATGTCGAAGTCCGCACCATTCGCGGACTTGGTTACATGATTGACGAATGAACGAAAACGCCACAGCCATATCCACTTCTTTACGCGCAAGGCTTCTGCGCTGGCTTTTGCTGCCGGGTTTCTTGCTGACCTTCGGGCTGTTGGCAAAGAACTACCTGACCGTCAGTGAAATGGCCAACCGCATACAGGATCGCCTTCTGGTCGCGCTGGCGGTGACCATTTCCGAACATGCGATCAATTCAGGCGGGGATCTGTTGTCGCGCGATATTGAATTGTTGCTTGAACAATTCACCCGCGAAAACACCTATTACCGCGTTCAGGGCCCAGACGGGGCGTTTGTGACAGGTGATTTCGGCCTCCCACGCCTGCCTGAGGGCGTAACGCTGGAACCCGGTGTTCCCCATTTCTACAATGCCCATTACCGTAACGAAGACGTGCGCGCGGTCACCATGAAGTACCTGGTCGCCAATCCATCCTCGAACATCTACGGCTGGGTGACCATTGATGTCAGCCAGACCCGTCGCGAACGCGACAATCTGATTTATGACGAGCTGCTGGGGTCGACCACAGACTTTCTGGTTTTGATGTTTCTCGGCGGCGTTTTCGCGTGGATCGGTGTTTCACGCGGGCTTGCGCCACTCAGAAGACTGCAACAGGCAATCCGGCGCAGATCAACGGATGATTTGCGCCCGATCCGCCATGCCATGCCCAAGGAAGTCACCGAGGTCGTCAAGTCTCTCAACGCGCTTCTGGCACGTCTCGAAAGCTCCATCACGGCCAATCAACGTTTCATTGCCGACGCATCGCACCAGCTACGCACCCCTCTTGCGACGGTGCAGGCCGAAGCCGAATGGGCCTTGCGCAATGCAAGCACCCCGGAAGACCGGCAGGCACTTGAACGTATCGTTGACCAAACCCGACAAACGGCAAGATTGGCCAGCCAGCTTCTCAATCTTGCACGGGTATCCCCCGAAGGACGAAAGGCTGTTCGCTATGAGAAAACCGATCTGCTCGCACTTGCTGCCTCGGTAACATCTGGCATGGTCCGTCAGGCAATCCGCCACGATATTGATCTTGGCTTCGACGATCAAAGCGAAGGCATGAACTGCCAAATAGAAACCGGCAACGAGGTTTTACTTCAGGAAATGCTGAGCAACCTGATCGATAATGCCATTGTTTATGGCACGCCCGGCACGATAGTCACGGTTCGGCTGATTGGGGGTGGCGTTGCTGTCGGTCCGGTTCTCGAGGTCGAAGACAATGGCCCGGGGATACCGAAAGAGGATCGCAAAGCAGTTCTGGAGCGTTTCGTAAGACTTGATGAGCAAAACGGACAAGGCTGCGGTCTTGGTCTCGCTATTGTCAGGGAAGTTGCAGACGCACATCGGGCACGCTTGACACTCGAAGACGGTAAAGACGGCAAAGGCCTGAAGGTCCGGATCGAATTCCCGCTCTAGGCGTTATTTGCCGCGATTCGCCGACCGATTTGGCAATCGGCTGGCACATGATGTGCCAGCCTTTAACGTCATGAAATTCAGATAGTCTTCTTGCTCTGGCAGACACCGACCACCTGTTTGTGATCGTTTTTCTCTACTGCAAAGACAATCAGCGCAATCAATCGGTAGAACCCGTGGATAAACTTGCCATAGGGCATCGACAGAAACAGGGTCATCACAACGCCCAGATGAAGGCTCAGCATCATCCCGACATAGTGCGTATCACGCACAACCATCAGGCAAAGTCCCGTGAAACTGGTCAAAAACAGCAAAACCAGGAAACTGACATCCATACCTTTATTGGTTTTGCCTTTCGGGGCAGCATCGGCCTTGGCCTTAAGCATCAAAAGCCCGGCAGGTCCTACAATAAGACCGATCCCGCCAAGGATGCCAAACAGCTTTGGCAGGCTTAAGTATCCATAGGGTGCGGGAAGATCGAAGCCGTAATGCAATATCGTGGCGCTTGATGTCGCAGCAAAGCACAACATAAAGCCCCAGAAGGTCATTTGATGGAACCAACGTCTGGCCATTGATGGCGTCTCTCCGGGATAGGAACAGCCCTGACCATTCCCGCCATCAAGGTATTTGAGGGAAAGTGCATCCTTTATGCCCTGCATGACGCGCGGATAATCAAGCATCAGCGGACTTGGCAAATTCATTGTCCGCCAGAACTTCACAACCGATCCCACCAGTGCAAGCAAGACAAAGCCACCAACGATACCAAACAGGGTCGCCAAAACATTGTGCGAGATGACGCCATAAAATGCATTCTCATGTGCAGCAAAGAAGTCGGCCCCTGTCAAAATGGCGGACGCCCCGAAAAACAGTGTGATAACGATGACGGACAGAAGACTGACCCAAAGGCCATTATTGGCAAACAGCCGGCCCATAAAGCCCGGCCATGCATAAACCCCATAGTTTTCCTGACGGAGCTCGGCCATTGCCGCCGGCACGTTCAGCTGAAATTCGTGCGGCGGCGCATATTGGCAATTGTGGTAACAAGCCCCGCAGTTGTGGCAAAGATTTGCCAGATAATCGAGCGTGTCCGAATTGAATTCCAACCGCAGCTCCATCGCCTGGAAAACAGCGCAATGCCCCTCGCAATAGCGGCAGGCATTGCAGATGGTCATCACGCGGGCGGCTTCGGTTGTTTTATCGGTTGAGCGCATAATCGGCAGCCTCGCTTCCTGCAATTCGTCCAAATACATTGCCAATCGTCATGCCAATCCCGGCAAGATATCCTTGGCCTAATACGTTGCCGGCCATGATTTCCCCGGCCGCAAAGATGTTCGAGCTTTCGGTTCCGTTCGCCATCTGCATCTGCGCCTTTTCACTGACTTCCACACCGAGATAGGTGAACGTGATGCCAGGTCGCAGCGAATAGGCACTGTAGGGGGGATGATCGAGTGTGCGCGCCCAGTTGGTTTTGTTCACCGCAAGCCCGTTGGTATGCACGCCGTCAAGCTCGGTATGATCGAACTGTCCCGGTTGAACCGATGCGTTATAGTCGTTGACGGTTTTCTCAAGTGTTGCCGGGTCTAGACCAATTTTTTCGGCCAATTCACCGATTGTATTGGCAACAACGGGTGGGAAGACCGGCGGCATGAAGGCACCGCGTGCTTTCTGGTCAATGATGACGTGGGCGACCTGATCAGGCTGATCGGCAACAAGACGCCCCCAGATTGCATAGCGCTTTGGCCAGAAATCTTCGCCTTCATCGTAAAATCGTTCGGCATTCTTGTTGACCACAATGCCAAGCGACACGCAGTCAACCCGCGTACAAATCCCGCCATCGAACTTTGGCGCGCGTCCGTCAATTGCAACTGCATGGCATTGATTGGGCTCACCGATCTGTTGGGCGCCGGCGTCCAGCAGAATACGCAGCAAGTCACCCCGGTTATAAGGTGTCCCACGGATCAGGAAGTTTTCGGCGATGTCACCCCATGCTTCCTTCAGCCATTCAATGTTTGCTTCAAACCCGCCAGCAGCGGCCACAAAGGCCTTGGCCGATATCGTATGCTCGCCAACCTGAAGGCTTTTGAATTCTCCGTCTGCAATATCGACGGACGAGACCATCGCATCGTAGTGGACTTCAACGCCAAGCTTCTCGGCATGGCGATAAAGCGCATTCAACAGCTGCTTGCCGCCCCCCATAAAGAAGGCGTTGGTTCGTCCTAGATGCAGAGTTCCACCCAATGGCGGCTGAAACTGTACGCCGCGCTGTTCAAGCCAGGCAACCGCCTCTGTCGAATTTCGCAAAGTCATACGCGCCAGGGTTTCGTTTGTCTTGCCCTTCGTCACGCGCATCAGATCATCCCAATATTCGGCCTCGTCATAGGTGCCGCTCAGGACTGACAAGGGACCAATATGCATCGGGCGCAAATTACGTGTATGGCGGGTATTCCCGCCACGATGAGTCCGAGGCGCACCTTCAAGCAAACAAACACGCGCCCCTTTTTCCGCTGCGACGATTGCTGCAATAAGCCCGGCCTGCCCACCGCCCGCGACAAGAACATCGTAATGATCAAATCTGGTTTTCACAGCACCCGCACCTCTCTTTGTATGTTTTTGGATACTCTTGTATACAATTGTCTGCAAGACTTGTGATTTCACAAGGCGTGTGTCAAGTTAAAACCAGACAGAACAAAGCAGGTGCCGCTCAATGAGCCCAGATTCCGCCGATCAGCAGCCTCGCAGCGAAGTTGCCTATCAGAAGCTTTTGGCAGCGATTCAGCACGGCGAGCTTAAGCCGGGAACCCGAATCCGCGAGGTGGAGGTTGCTGAAAGGTTTGGGATTAGCCGCACCCCGGTCCGCGATGCCATCCGGCGCCTAGAAAGCGATGGATTGCTTATCCACCTGCCAAGGCACGGTGCGGTGATCCGGGAACTGGATCATCGCGAAGTGATTGAACTGTATGAAATCCGCGAAGTTCTGGAAGGAACAGCCGCCCGCTATGCCGCGCGCCACGCATCGGAGCTCGAAATTGCCGAGCTTGAAGACCTCAATGAACTGATGCTGAAAAATGGTGATGACCCGGTAAAAGTCGCAGAAGCCAACCGACTGTTCCACCACGCGCTCTATAGAACGGCGAACAATCGTTTTCTGATTGATGCACTGAATTCTTTATCGAACTCGATGGCACTGCTTGGCGGCACGACGCTGCAATATACGGACAGACCGCAAAGCGCCTATCAGGAACACAAGAACATCATCGACAGCATCCGATCCGGCAACGCCGATCAGGCAGATGCCGATGCGCGACATCACATCCGAAGCGCACAGAGGTTAAGAATCAAGCTGCTACGCGAATAAGGCGTGCAGCTAAGCGTGAAATGGTCGCATACACCCGAATTATTACAATTCAGACGAGTTACTACTTCGGACTGACTTTGAGCGGGATTATTGAGAGCTACGGAGCAGTGATTACATTCTGTAGACACTACTGTCGCATGCCATAGAATTTGACATTTTTCTCCACCCTAGAGCCTTTTCGCGCTTCGGGAAGAGATATTAGGCTTACGCCAATGACTAAGTGCCCCGCAGCCAACCGAAATCAATTTTTGTCTGTGCCGGCAACGTCATCGCCAACCATGCTTTGTTAATTGCCATAACTTGGGTCTGGTATTGCGTGAAGGTCTTGTAGCTCAATTTGAACCCTGCCTCCACTTCCGATACTGACGTCGGCTCATACAGTTTTAGCGGCACAGTCATACCCGTTGTTAGTACCTTTCCCAAGCTTTCCCGTCCGACCCAAAGTATGGATGCAGCCTCATACTCATTCAGAGACAGTTTGAAGAACTGGTGCCTTAAACGCGCGTTAACATCACTCAACACGGGCACAACATCGGCCTCAGCTAGTTTTTCAACATCAACGCCGATCGGGTGGCCTTTATGGTAAATAACGGCAACACAAATCTCGTCCGAATGAGAAATCGAAACACCAAGTTCACAACATCTGACAGATGCGCCGATAATAATAGGCTGGTGAAAGACACCACTGCCTATGGCGACATCATTTGGTGACACATCGTCCAGATGACATTCCAAAGCAAGCTTCGCAGCCAATCGTCCTATCGTGAAACTGTCGCGTCGTTGAGGAAACTCGAAGGCCAGCCGTATTTGCTGTTCCTGTGTGTGCAGATATCTGTTCGCCAGACTTTCGATTTCCTCCTGACCAAGGCGTTGCCTGTATATTATCGCAATGGTCGATTTCAAAATGTCGGTGGCACCAAAGCTTCCGAAAGATCCATTCCGGGTTAATGCCAATTTTTTCACGACGCAGCTTTCCGGAAACATAGTGATTAACCTCATACTTTTCAGACTGCTTCTGTAGGGCTCGACGCAAACGGTTGCTTTCCCAAGCTTTATTCAGGGAACCACACACATTCTCTGCACACAGGTGCAGGATGCAAACTTCATACGCCCAGCACAACTAATTAATTGCGAATGAGTATTATTTTTGATAACTCCTTAAAAACCCATCACCTTAGTCAGGTATGTGACTTGGCAATAACTGACCTCAAAAAACTCTTCCAGTCTCACCAAAGGGAATTGCAGATTTATCTGACGCGTCTTTTGCGTGATGCGGATACTGCAATGGATCTGACACAGGAGACATTTTTGCGTGTGTCGGAACATGCCAGCCCCGATAAGGCAAACAAAGTCACCCATGTCCGTTCCTACCTGTACCGCGTTGCCCATAATCTTGCGATTGATCATGTCCGGGCGCAAAAGCGAAACCCGATCGCAGGCGCCAATGACATTCCCCTTGATGTCATTCCAAATAATTCACCCTCGCCAGAACAGATCGTTGGGGGGCAATCTGAACTTGAATATGTACGTCGCGCGCTTGATGAGCTGCCTGACAAAACGCGCAAAATCTTTATTCTTGTGCGCGTTGAAGGGCTGACCTATCGCGAAGCGGCCGAACAACTCGGTATTTCTGACAGTTCTGTTCAGAAACATGTCGCGCGCGCAATTGCCCATGTGATGAAGCGCATGCGGGAAAGCCGGTCATGAAATTGCACAAAGTTTTTACGCATTTCTTGCAGTTTTATCGTCCAACAGATAAGGACGCTTTGTCCGGGTTGTCGGCAAGTGCAGGTTGGTAACGTGAGCCAAATGCGAGAAACACAGAAAAACACTGATCTGACCGCGTCCAATTGGGTTGCGAAAATGGTCAATGGCGACCTCAGCACATTTGAGCATGAAGAGCTCAATGTTTGGCTGGATGCAGCACCGGAAAACCAGCAAGCTTTCATAGAGGCCAATAACGCGCTTGCTGTCATGGATGATGCGATCAAATCTACAGATCGCACAACCGAGAGTCCTTCATCAGAGGTTGTTGAGCTTAAGCATCCGGCAAAACCGCCAGCCAAAGCCCCGTCGGCAAAGACACATCGCTGGGGCTACGTCGCACTTGCCGCAAGCTTTCTGCTAGCGATTGTTTCAACCCGCGTTATGGTTGGTGACCCGACCGTTTTCCTAAGTGCTGATTACCATACTGTTGTTGGGGAAGTTCGGGCCATTACACTTGAGGATGGTAGCATCGTCACCCTGGGACCCGATAGTGCAATAGCGGTTCAGTTTACCGATCAAACCCGAAACATCGCATTGATTAGCGGACTTGCAGACTTTCAGGCGGTTCCGATGGAACATGCGGACAAGCGTGTTTTCACCGTCACCTCGCCGCATGGCCAAGTGCAGGCTTTGGGCACGCGGTTTATCGTTAACAGCTTTGATGACCACACCAATGTGGCCGTGCTGGAACATCAGGTTGAAGTCAAACCAAACTCGGCAACATCAGAACAAATAGCGATTTTGGCGGAAAATCAGGCCGTTCGTTATAACCGCCATTCGATTAGCCCAGTTTCAATAATCAATCCAGACAGGGCGCTTGGTTGGCAAAAAGGCAAGCTGATATTTGATCGCGTTACTCTGCGCGAAGTTGTCTCGGAATTCTCACGGTATCAGCGCGGCAAAATCATGATTGCGAACGAGACTGCGGCACGCAAGCTTGTCAGTGGTGTCTTTGACATGACGGATCCTCAGGCTGGACTTGAACTGATTTCACGGGAACTTGGTGTCCAAAATATCTCAATACCCCCCCTAATGACCGTTATTTACTAAGCATAGCAGCAATCTGAAAAGCCCGGATTTCTTCGACTTCCGGTCCTTATCGACACAAAAATCAAAAAAACTGAAATTTATCTTACTGAGTCTGAACGTAAATCCCGTCTCACCCAACACAAGCAAATGACAATCATTTGCGTTTTGAGAAAAACTTTCGAGAATGGGGGTCTGCGTAATGCAGGTAATAAAAACCGGCAAAGCTGGATTGGTAAACGGGTTTGGTCATCGTCTGGCACATAGTGTCAGCTTGGTCGCATTGGCCGCGGGCATTGTTGTTGCTGGGGTATCGGCGCCTGCAACCGCGCAGCAAAATACAGAAACGCAAAGTGACACAGCATCCGCAATCGATTTTTCCATCCCGGCACAGGACCTTAACCAGGCGCTTTTGAACTTTGCCAATCAAACAAATCTGCAACTCTTTTATGATGTCGATCGGGTTGCCGGATTGCAAAGCACTGCCCTTAACGGCACGCATTCCCCTGCTGAGGCATTGAGTATCCTGCTTTCCGGCAGTGGCGTCAGCTATCGCTTTACCGGCAAGAACACGGTTTCTCTCACCAAGCTGGAAACATCAGACAGCAGTGGAGCAACCGTCATTGACCCGCTCTATGTCGAGGCAAACGCCCAGGACTCAGATGACCTCGCTCATGGCTATGTCGCTACGCGAAGCAGTGCTGGTACAAAAACCAGCAAAGCTCTGATTGAAACGGCCAAAAGTATTTCCGTCGTATCTGGCCAGGAAATCGAGGACCGCGCCGTTGCGAGCATCGAAGATGCAGTTGCTTATACCGCAGGGGTAGCAACCAACAATTACGGATATGATCCGCGCTTTGATCAGGTTTATGTTCGTGGCTATCCGGTACATATCTACGGCGACTACCGAGATGGCTTACGCCAGATGACAGGCGTCTATGCAACGTTTCGCACCGAACCCTACGGCCTTGAACAGCTTGAAATCGTAAAGGGCCCCACAGCGGCACTTTACGGGCAATCAACACCGGGCGGCTTACTCAACAGCGTTACCAAACGCCCTCACCTTGGTGCAAAGAACAATGTCTATGGCCGTTTCACCAACACGGACTCATACGAAGGCGGGTTTGATTACAATCTTGGCCTGACAGAAAACGGGACCTGGGCATCACGCATTGTTGGCATGGCCCGCTTTGGCGAAACCAGCAACGAAATTCAGGATGATCGGCAAATGTTCGCGCCAACAATTCGTTGGCAACCCAATGCAGATACAGATCTGACTATCTATACCTTGTTCCAGCATGACGAAACGGATGCCTCGGCAACCCTTCTGAACCTGAATGGCGAAATCCTTGATTACCGCACCAGCGACGCGGATTACGACTATCAGAAACAGGATCAGTTTCAGGTCGGCTATGATCTGACCCATGATCTAAGCAACCTGCCTGTTACCTTGGCCCAGAAGGCGCGGTTTGGATATTTCGATCTTGAAGCGCGGTACCTGACTGGCGGCGTGACCGGCGGCGGCTGGAAGAACTCAAACACGGAATATCACCGCGCAGCACAAGCTGTTGAGGAAACCCTCTGGAGCGCGCAGGTCGACAACCAAGTCATCACGACTTTCGAGACCGCTGACGCCAAACACGAAGTAATGACCGGTCTTGATCTGATGTATTCAAAGTCGGATTACCGTTTTGGCTCAAGCGGTGTACTCAGTGATTACATCTTCTATCTCAATGACCCAAATCGGTCGATTTCGGGCACGACACCGGCTTACACAACATTTGATGACGTAACCTACAATCAGTCCGGTATCTATGTTCAGGACCAGATTGAACTTGGCAACTGGCATCTTAATGGCGGTGTGCGCTTTGATTATGCAGAACGCAAACGTATCAGCCGACTAACCAATACGGGGTCAACCGACTACAACACCGCAACGACCTTTAACGTCAGCGCCCTTTATGCCTTTGACAATGGCATCTCGCCTTATGTCAGTTGGGGCACATCCTTCTTGCCTAGCACTAGTCAGGACTCTGAAGGCAAAATGCTCAACCCGACCGAGGGTGAGCAGTATGAAGCCGGTATCAAGTTCGAACCGGTCGGGTTTGATGGCTTCTTCACGGTTTCCGCCTATCGCCTGACCGAGGACAACGTTGCACGCTATGCTGGCTACAGTGGCTCTATCGGTTCGTATTATGACTCAATTGGCAAAGTTGAATCGCGCGGACTTGAGATTGAAGGCAGTGCCAATGTAACTGAAAATCTTAGCCTGGTTGGCAACCTTGCCTACAACAATGCCAAAATCGTCAAAGGTTCCTATCGCGGTAATACCCCACTTGTGACACCGGAAAAGGCTGCATCCTCTTGGGCAAACTACAACTTCAATCAAGGCCCTCTTGATGGATGGGGATTTGGCGTTGGTGTTCGCTACACCGACTCAAGCTATGCCAATTACACCAATACGAGCAAGAACAAGCCCTATACGGTGCTTGATGCTGCGATCCGCTATGACTTCGCAGCACTTAGTAACAAGCTGGATGGTCTGACCCTTGCGATTAATGGCACTAACCTTGCCGACAACGATGCCGCTATCTGTAACAACGGTTACTGCTACCAGATTGAAGGACAGACCATAGCTGCAACTCTGAAATACGACTGGTAATCGATTAATCCGGGGCGCACGGTTGCGCCCCGGCCCCATTCTCGCAATCCGCGTTCATCGCGGATTTTCTGCGTTTATCGAGAGCGAATTATGGCCATGGATTTATCTGATCGTCCTGCTGTCCTTGGAATGCAAAAAGCCCGCTTTGAAACGGCTAGAGGCGTGACACTCCTTGACAACATATCCGTTACTTTCCGCGCTGGCTGCCTGACAGCAATTGTCGGCCATAATGGGTCTGGGAAATCCACTGCGCTTAAAATGCTGGCCGGACTGAACAAGCCAACAAGTGGAGCTGTCACACTTGGCGGGAATGACGTTGGGCGGTTTAGTGCACGTGAGTTTGCCAAAAACGTTGCCTATCTCGCACAGGACCCGGGGCACGGGGCGGACTATACCGTCGAAGAACTGATTGCGCTTGGTCGTTATCCATGGCACGGGCCATTTGGTCGCCTGCGCGAGCGCGACAAACAATCGATTGAACGTGCGATCCTTTTGACGGGCCTCGAAGCCCTTCGCAAACGCGCAGTCAGTACGCTTTCAGGTGGTGAACGCCAAAGAGCCTGGATCGCAGTTACACTTGCGCAACAAGCCTCCTGCCTATTGCTTGATGAGCCGATTTCTGCGCTGGATCTATCACATCAATACGAAATCCTGCTTTTACTCGAACAGCTCTGCAAACAGGACGGTCTATGCATTGTTGCCGTCTTGCATGACATCAATCTGGCCGCGCGCTTTGCCGATCATATTGTCGCGCTTAAGGGCGGCAAACTGATCGCGGATGCGCCACCGGCGACCATCATGCAGTCAGACATGCTTCGCGATATTTTTGGCATGGATATGCTGGTGCAGCCTCACCCCACCAATGGGCATCCTTTTGCCCTTGCCAATGTGTGATTGGGGGCGATTCAATGCATCAACAACATCAGACATGTTCCAGACGACATTTTCTTAAGGGTCTTGCTGGTCTATCTGCCATTGCAACACTCACACCTGTGCTGCCAGAAAGCTTTACACGCTCCGCTAAGGCTGATGTTCCCAAGCGTGTCGTCATCGCAGATGGCGCACTTGCTGAAACAGCACTTGCGATGGGGATCGTTCCGCTTGCCATGGCGGATGTGCCAGGATACCGCGCCTGGGTTCAGGAACCAAAAGTTCCTGAACAGGTCATCAATCTTGGCGCACGTTTTCAACCAAGTCTGGAAAGATTGGCGCAACTTGATCCCGATCTGATACTGACCAGCAGTTTCTATGCAAACCAGTATTCCCGCCTTTCCGACCTGGCCCCGATTGAAAAAATCGACATTTATAGCAGTAGCAAGACGCCCTTCCTGAATGCGATGGCCGCGGCACAAAAGATTGCCGAAGTTACCGGGCATCGGGGCACTGCCGAGATACTGATCTCGGACACCCTAAGCCGCATAGATCAAGCCTCTCGCGAACTTACTTCATCGCAGGCCAGTTCGGTACTTGTCACCAGCATGCTCTCGCCGCGCCACATGCGGGTCTATGGGCAAAACAGTCTGATGCAGGATGTGATTGATCTCCTTCCCGTCAAAAACGCCTGGACAGGCCCCACCAATCATTGGGGGTTTGCGACCGTGACGATCGATCAGATCGCGCAATACTCAAACGCAGCCCTCATCGCGATCAAACCCGTTCCAGACAATGTCGACCGCGCAATTGTACATAGCCCGATCCTTTCGGAACTACCGTCCATCAAACGATTTGGGCTGATCACGATGCCACCAGTAGCAACATTTGGCGGGCTTTTTGCCGCCGGTCGCTTTTCTGATCTGCTTGCCAATGCCCTGACATCGCAAGGTGCTGCTCATGGGGAATTCGCGTCATGACAAGTCAAGCCATGCGCAGACATGCGATCCAATTCCATGCGGTTCCCGTTTCGCTTTGCATCCTTGCCGTTTTGCTAAGCCTGCTGTCTCTGGACATTGAGGCCGGTAGCCTGTCCCCGGCGGCAATATTCGACCTTGCGGCTGGATCGGACACGCGGTCGTTGTTGCTCACCCAGGGCTGGATACCAAGGTTTTTGATTGCACTTGTCGCTGGTGCGGGTCTTGCCGTTGCCGGTGCTTTGTTTCAACACACGTTAAAAAACCCGTTGGCATCGCCGTCCACACTTGGCCTTGCAGGCGGCGCTAAACTGGCGCTGACACTGGTGACGCTCTATGTGCCGGGTGCGCTTGCCATCGGTCAGGAAACGATTGCACTGTTGGGTGCACTTGTTGTCGGTTTTCTGGTATTTGCCTTGGCGCGCCGCAGTGGCTTCTCGCCACTGATCGTCATCCTGACAGGTATGATAATCGCGCTCTATTGTGGGGCAGTAACAACTGCCTTGGCAATAATTCACCATGAATGGCTAAAAAGCCTGTTTATCTGGGGAAGCGGCGACCTTACCCAAGACGGTTGGTATATCCTTGAACCATTGGCAGCGAAAGTATGCATGGGTGCGGCACTGGCTGTCGCCTTGGCTCGACCGCTTGAAATGCTTAATCTCAGCGATCATCAGGCGACCGTCCTTGGCGCATCGCCAGCACGAATGCGACTACTTTGCCTTTTGATCGGCTGTTGGCTTACGGCAACCATTGTTGCAGCGGTAGGTATTATCGGGTTTGTCGGACTGGCTGGACCAGCCATTACGCGAATGCTGGGCTTCAGACGGTTGCGATCAAAACTTCTGATGTCTGCTGTTTTCGGCGCCGTACTATTGTGTGCTGCGGATCAAGGTGTTCAGGTTTTATCGGGATATATTGGGACATTAGTGCCTGCTGGCGCGCTGACCGGGATTCTCGGTGGACCGCTTTTAATCATTATGATCCGGCAACTGCGCAGCAATTCTCAACCATCGCAAAACACGTCGCCCGCCCCAGAACCTGATCAGCGCAACATTAGAAATCACTTGCGCGTTCTGGCTGGTGTGCTTCTGGTGATCATAGGGGCGATTTTGGTCGGTCGAGATATTCACGGTGACTGGCAACTTCAATTGGGTAATGCACTGAATACCGTCTGGCCGTGGCGCGGTCCGCGTATTCTCGGTGCAATGGCTGCTGGAACCATGCTGGCAATTGCAGGCACCATATTGCAACGCATGACGGCAAACCCGATGGCAAGTCCCGAAAGTCTGGGTGTCAGTGCAGGTGCTGCAATCGGTATGATTGCGATTGTCTTCCTGATCGATGCACCAACGGCTTGGTTGCAGATTTCTGGTGCAGCAATTGGTGCATTCATTACCCTGGGGGCGATCTTTGCGCTTACCCGAAAATCGGGATACGCGCCGGAACGGATTTTGATTGCCGGTATTGCGATTGGTGCTTTGTTTGATGGCTTCATCGCATTTCTGATGGCCGGTGGTGATCCCCGCGCAACACGCTTGTTGGCCTGGAGTTCGGGATCAACATACGGCCTTGGCTTCGACCGCGCGAGTGTTCTGGCAATCATTGCTGTGAGCGCCTTACCCATTCTTCCAGCATTTGCCCGTTGGCTTAATCTGTTTCCGCTGGGGCCTGTGACAACCAAGTCGCTCGGTGTCGATCTGTCGATCTCGCGCGGGGTTATGCTGATGTTTGCTTCTATCCTGACAGCGGCAGCTACTTTGTTGGTTGGCCCACTAAGCTTCGCCGGTCTGATTTCACCGCATCTGGCAAAACTGGCCGGATTGCGACATGCATTACCGCATACGGTCGGGGCCGCGCTGATCGGAGCTGCTTTAATGGTTGCCGCTGACTGGCTTGGGAGAATGTTATTCTTTCCTTGGGAAATTCCGGCCGGACTGATGGCCGCTATCATTGCCGGGCCTATCATGGTCTGGCTGCTTATGCGCGTCGGGCGGGGTGCCTCATGATGAATGCCCTTCAAAACGGCTCTGAAAAGAACGCTTCTCCCGCCATCGGCAATTCCCCTACCACCCGATCACTGTCTGAGATCAAAACCGATCTCTTTCAAGGACCCTATCAAGGGCTTGGTGACCGGCATCAGATCCTGACGACGCACAGTGGCGGAATTGATTGCTTTGCGCTCCACGATCCTGATTGTTTGGCACCACTTCTTGATCACTATTGCCAGGCAAAATATCCGCAAGATGATCGGCGTGCCGCCATCTCGATGTGGTCACAATGGTATTTCGGAGTTCTGTTATCCCCTGTGCTGGTTTTGGCCGCAGCAGGCGAAGCAGTCCTTACGTTTCAGCCCAACTTTATCAGTCTGACAACGGACGATAATCAATGTCCGGCCGGGTTCGAGATTCATGACCGGCAGGTGCATGAGTTGAAAGAAAAATCGATCCCGCCTGATCCTTGGGCTCATCTGGAATGCCTGATTGACGGACATCTCGAACCGATGGTTGCTTCACTGGCTGCATCGTCAAAAGTTTCGCCAAAGGTGTTTTGGTCCAATATTGGCGTTGTCGTTGCTTACGTTGAGAAACATGTCCTGAAAAACACCAGGGTATCGCTTGCACCACTGATCAACGACGTCAAGCGTCCAGATGGCAATCGAAACCCGATGGCGAACCCCTACAGCACCAAACAATCCGACGATGGCACCCCGTCAAGACGTGTCTGCTGCCTTCGCTATTTACTGACGTCCGTCGACACTTGTCCAAGCTGCCCGCTGGCGAAACTTTAGATTTCTCGCAGGTAGTCTGCTTTCCTGCGACATGAAATCCGCTCTGCAGAATTCCTTACTGAAGCTCATTGAAAATCCCGTCTTATGAACAACGGACGGATCTGATTTGCCATCAGATCCGTCCGAGTGACAAAAGATGATCGACCCCGTGGAGAGTGCAAACTGCGTCCCAAATTTGCAAGTGACTATTATTTTCACTAATGAGCAAACTAACGGAGACATTCGGAAATGCACCAAGCAAGCCAAACTGCCCCACTTCCAAAAGACCAATTTCAGCGACAAGCTTTGCTAACTATCGCCAAAAGCCAAGAGGGGAAATTGCGACGCGTTGCCCAGTCTATCGTAAAATGTCCCCATCTGGCGGATGACATTGTTCAGGATACCTATGCCAAACTGCTCACTGCACAAATAGACACAGAAGTCACCACACCAAGTGCCTTCATAACGCGCATTGCTAGAAACATGGCAATCGACAAGGTCCGCCAAATTACGTTCGAACGCACTCTTTTCGCGGACAGCGATCCAACTGATCTTTGTCCTGCTGGAAACGCAGACTGCCCCGAAGCACGTCTCAGTGGTTGCCAGGCCCTTCGGGTCATTGAGAACGCATTAAAAGAGCTGCCACCACACGTGCGCACCGCTTTTTACCGGCATCGCGTGGACGGGTTCGCGCAAAACGTCATTGCAAAGGATATCGGTGTCTCCAAAGCATCTGTTTGCGCATACATCCATCAGGCCGATCAGCGATGCCGTCAGGCACTCCATAATGTAGAACTGACCCGTCCAGCATAAGGCTTCCGGTTCTGCAGCCTGTTCACTAAGTCGAACAGGCTGCAGATTTCAGTTTGCCGTCCCTAGCCCCAGGCCTGCACGACAGCACTACCTGCCCGGTCCCCAGTACCGGCAACCCAGTCAACAATCGGTGGATTTTGATCAAGATTGAAGACATTCTTGCCTGTCAGAGCATTTACAATCTTAGCACTTCGCCAAGCCATCAGGCTTAGTTGAGGCTCAAAGATCCCCAAATCGATCCTGCCGGCATTTTGAACAAAGATGTTTCGGTCAGATGGTCCATCCCATTGGGCACGGAATTCCGCATCCAAGCGGTAGGCACCTGATGCCCCCACTTCAAGAAGTGAACGCAGTGGCGCCATGAATTCCGGCAATGTCGTTTCATAACCGGTTGCCAGAATCAGCGCATCCGCATCGAAGAACTCGACATCCTGATTAAGCCCGTTTCTGGCAGCAATCCTCATTGTTTCACCATCTTGCTGAACCTGAAAGACTTCACGTTGCGGCAGGAGCCGACCGGCAACATGGCCCTCCTGCAGGTAACGCTGCCGGTATAGCAGCTGATAAATCGACTTGAGCGTTGAAAGCGATGCACCATCACTGGCAAGCTTTTGTCGAGACATCAAATCCTGTTTATAGGCATCCGGCAGACCTGCGAAGACATCTGCATATCCGGGCGTGAAATACTCATTCACAAATGGAGTATCATCAAGGGGTTCGAAATTGTCGCGACGCGATAACCAGAGAACTTCTTCAACACCTTTGACGTTTCCACCAAGCAGATACTCAACAAGTTCAGCACCACTCTGTCCCCCGCCAATAACGGCAATTCTCTTGCCGCGCAGCTTTGGCAAATTCGACTTCGCTTGGCTTGTGTGAAAGCATTTATGCTTGGGCAACTGGCGCGCCCAGGCGGGAATAAATGCAGGCTTGCCGACACCAATGGCAAGATTGCTCGTGACATAACTTGTATGATCCGTACGAACCTTAAAGTCTTGACCATCGAATGCGACTTCGCGCACCACATTGTCAAATGCCAAGCCTTCCAAATGGTCTGCAACCCATTTCAGATAAGCGGCGAATTCCCGTCTTGGCACCGCGGCAAAATCCGCGTTCATGAAATCAAGCATGCGTTTCTGGCCAACCATGTAAGACAGGAAAGACCATTTGCTCGTCGGATTGGTTAGGGTCACCAAATCTTTCAGAAACGAAGTCTGAAGCTCAACACCGGGCAGCATCATGTCCGGATGCCAGGCAAATTCAGAACGTTGCTCAAGAAAGATTGAAAACACATCAGCAACCCCGTCCAGCTGCGCAGCAAGACTAAGATTGAAAGGACCAATTCCAATCCCGACAAGATCCAATTTATCCATCGTTCAAGTCCTTCTATTTGCTTGAAAATTTCATATCGGCTGGTTGTTCGAAAGCGTTCGTCAAACGTTTGCCAAACCGCGTGTGGAATGCCGGATCACCGATGATCGTCAAATGATCCGTTCCTGGAATATGCTCAGGGGCCTCGGCAAGGCGTGAAAGTGACTGCCAATCAATCAGATCAAGTTTTCGACTGACCGTATCGCCTGCAAGCCATGAAGCAATCGGCACGTCATAGGGCAGAAGTTCATGACGGCGGAAAACAAGGGCATTGTCGATTAGCACCCAGAACGTATGTTCGCGCGTACCGATCCCCGGCCCGTCTGTGGGCAGCCCGAATTCGCTTTTTCCCACAAAATGGACAAACTGCGCATAAGCAAGGTCATCCATCAGCGCCAAAAGGCGTTCCCATTCTTCACGCATCTTGGTTTTCTGCAGCCAGACCCGAATGCGTGCTTCAATCTCGGCCCACTGCCCCGGCTGGAATTTTGGCCGTGCGTTCAGATCAAAATCGTCGTCCATGTCACAGACATCAACCATTCCGACAACTCGCAAATCGATGTCATTCCCCAGCATTCGCGCAGCTTCGTATGCAAGCAAACCACCCCAGGACCAGCCCAGAAAGGCGCAGGTACGTCCCTTCGCTTCCCGATAAACCAGCTCTGCATATCGCGAACTGATATCGGTGACCGAAACATCAAGTTCCTGATTTTCTGTAAGCGAGTGGCACATGAAGCCCACGGCGGATTGATCCTCGCCCAGACTTTTCACCAGCTTCATATATTCGCGCGTGCTGACAAGCAGCCCCGGAAAGCAATAAAGCACAGGCTGATCGGGCTTGCCTTGCTGCAAATGCACGATATCCGCCCCCGGCTTGCATTCGGGTTCAGACAGCGCCAACAACAAGCTTCGGATGGTCGGAAAGTTGAAAAGATCCGTAATTTCCGCATTGCGTTCAGGAAACTGATCGCGAACTTTTGCCAGTACACGCAGGGCTGTTATCGAATTCCCGCCGATCTCGAAGAAATTATCGGTCACTCCGACTTCATCGAGACCCAGTGCGGATTTCCAAATGATCAACAGAGCGGCCTCGTCGTCATTAGCTGGCTTGATTATGGCCCCCTCGCGACGCGGTAGCGGCAACTGTGATTTATCGACCTTGTGATTGGCATTAAGTGGCAACATCGTCATTTCAATGATGTAGCTAGGCACCATTGCGCTTGGCAGCAGGTCCTGCAACCGCACACGAACTGAACGGGTATCAACCGATGCTCCGGAACGCGGTACGACATAGGCAATCAGTTCCAACCGTGAGGCAACTTCAGCTGCGACGACGACACAGTTGGCAACATCATCAAACCCACGCAAAACTGTTTCAATTTCTGCCGGCTCGATACGGTGCCCACGAATTTTAACCTGATCATCGACCCGTCCAGCAAACTGGATCATGCCATCCGGAAGGAATCGGCCCAAATCACCGGTGCGATACATTCGTGCATGATCATTCAGCGCAAAATTATCGTGAATGAACAGATCGGCGGTCTTTTCAGGCAAGTTGTTATATCCACGGGCAACACAATAGCCGCCAAGATGTATCTCACCGATTTCGCCGGGTGCGACCGCGTTGCCATCCGCATCAAGGATATAGGCCCAACGATCTCCGACCGGTCTTCCGATCGGGGCTGTAACGGTCTCACAAAGCCGGTCCTGAGCGACACGCCACAACATGGGTGTCATCACGGTTTCCGTCGGACCATAACCGTTGATCAGATAACGAGAATTGATGGCCCGCGCGATCCGGTTGAAAGTTTCCTTTGGCATTGCCTCACCGCCAAAGGAACAAAGTATCAGATCAAGAGTCTGGCCCTTCTCGCGAAGCCACCCTGCCAACTCATGTACATAGCTGGTCGGAAATGAAGCATGGGTCACGCCATGTTTGCGAATGGCGTTAACTGTGTCTTCCGGCGTCCAGAGTAATTGGTCAGGCAATAAAATACTGCCACCTGCCATCAACGGCACGATCCAGCGTTCATGACCACCATCAGATGAAAATGGAAGAAACGGTAATTCTCGCGAATCTTCATCCATCAGATAGATTGGCCCGGTAGCATTCAAATGGTCAATCAACGGGCCTTGATCCACCATGACCCCTTTAGGTTTACCAGTCGAACCGGACGTGTAGATAATATAGGCAAGCTGATCGGCAAGCGGGGCGACGGCGAGGAAGTCGGCTTCCGACGTGTCGAGCTCATCGACAAGAACAACCTCAAGCTCCTGCTGACCAAGAACCGTCAAATCCCTGCCGGTGGTAACAGCGTAACGTGCATAACAATCAGTCAATACGTGCTGATTTCTGGTCTCGGGGTGCTGCGGGTCCACGGGAACAAAAGCCCCACCAGCTTTCCAGACACCAAGAATGGCTGCAATCGCCATCGCAGATTTCGGAAGCGCAACAACAACAACGTCACCACGCTCGACCCCATTGGCAATCAGAGCGCAGGCAATCGCATCTGACGTTTGTTTCAGGCGCTTTCGCGACCAAACCTCATCTGTTGTCAGGATGGCCGGGCGGTCGGGATCATCGTCGCAAAAACGGTCAATGACTTGGTGCGGATATCCTTTCATCCGCCAGGGTTCCACCGCCCATGGCAAACCAACAACATCTTCTGAAATTGAATGAAAACCGGGTTGCGAACTCGGTTCGTTTGATGGGTTTAAGGACGCGGCATTTACCGCCTGAGAACCATTCATGGTCGTCTCCACATTGGCAAAGCAAGTTTCAAGCATTTGCACCAAAGACGAACCGTCACCTGCCAAGTTCAGAAGTTTCTGCATCTCGAATCGAAAAAATGCACCTGAACTTCCAATCCTCTCATCCGTCCGGACTACAGAGACTTAACGAACCCAATCGGGTTGGAAACTTAGACATCAGGAGATCTGAATATGAATGTCATTGCATTAGAAGCACCAACTCAAAACTCATCCCAGAAACTGGAAGTTCCTCACTTTCAGAACGCCGGAAACTGGCACTCGTCCATCGAGGACGGACATATTCAGCTTTGTGGGGAAAGTGAAAATCATGACTTCTATTTCACCCTCTCACCGGACCAGATCGTACTTGATGATGTTGCAAGCCTGACGCTTAACGTTCTAGATGCCAAAGGTTTGGCTGCGCTGGGCGAAGCACTTCTGATTGCTCATCCTTCTCGATCTGAAATCAAACTTCCCCCGCAATTGGATCCGGAATGGACAGCGAACATGTTTCGCAACGGTCTGATTTCTCATTCAGGTGACAGCATTGTTGTCAGTTCACGCAATCTCTATCAACTAACGCTGAACTGGTTGGCACATCCCGAACGCGACCCTTTCCCTTTGCGTTACACGTCAACCAACGGACGCCGTCATCCAGTCCGTCGCCCAAGTGCCTCGCACACACTTTATGCGCGTTACATCCCTTGGATCGACAAAACTATCCGGTTTGAACGCGCGGATATTCGTCGTCATCTCGGGTGCTTCCATAAATGGATGAACGACCCGCGCGTCGACGTCTTTTGGGAAGAGTCCGGCTCAGAGGAAAAGCACGAAGCCTTCATCCAAAGCCGACTGGATGATCCCAGAACCGAGCCGCTGATCGGGTATTTCAACGACACCCCATTCGGGTATTTCGAGCTCTACTGGGCACAAGAAGATCGCCTTGGCGAACATTATGATGCAGATGACTTTGACCGCGGCTGGCATGTTGCCATTGGCGAAGAAGCATTTCGCGGAAAGGAATATCTGACCGCATGGCTTCCGTCTCTGATGCATTACATGTTCCTTGATGACCCAAGAACGCAACGCATTGTCGGTGAACCTGATGCAGGCCACAATCAGCAAATCCGCAACCTTCTGCGTTCAGGCTTTGCCGGCATTAAACAGGTTCGTTTCCCACACAAGACGTCACTTCTTGTTATGTTGCTGCGCGAACGCTTTTTTGATGATCGACTGTATGTTCCGGACTTTGTCCACGATGAGGATGCTTCCTGATGCGAAAGCGTGCTCTTCCGGACCTGAATGATCCGGCGATTATGCGATTGATCCTGCGACTGGCCCTGCCATCTGTGGCGGGGCTTTCGATCAATGCCATCAATCAGGTCGTCGATGCCTTCTTTGTTTCCCAATATGCGCTTAGTGCCATGGCGGGGGTAACTTTATCCATTCCCTGCTTCATGCTGGTCGGTGCAATCGGGCACGGATTGGGCCTAACAGCCTCAACCGAAATCGGTCGTGCACTTGGCAGGGACAATGTCCATGATGCAGCAAGAAGCGCATCCCTTACCTTGGCTTTGGCCATTGGCTTTGGCGTTAGCGTTGCCATCCTGATCACATTATTCCACGGACCAATTCTGCATCTGCTCGGTGCGCGCAACGAGGTTTTCACCGAAGCTTCCATATACATGCGAATTCTTGGGGCCTGCTCTGTGCTGGTACTGTTGCAGATCGTCTGCGATTTCATTGCAATCGGTGAAGGTAACAGCCGATTTTCGATGTACACCTTGCTCGGGTCGTTTGGTCTGAACATGGTACTTGACCCGATACTTATCTTTGGATTCGAATTGGGGGTTGCAGGGGCGGCGTGGGCAACGATCATCTCACAGATCGCGGCCCTTTGTGCGTATGTCTATTACTTCAAAAAGCGCCTTGGACGAATACATCCCGATGTCGGAGCTCTTCACGCGCTTTCTTGGCGCAAAGCTCTAGTACCGTTTGGCAAGCTCGGCATTCCAGCCAGTACAACCACTATTCTGGCATCAATATGCTTTGCCGCTCTGATGCAGGCAGCCACCAGACATGGCAACGAAGAAGAACTGGCAGGATTGGCCATCTCGTTGCGTATCGTGCTTCTTGCCATTCTTCCGATCATCGGCTTTTGTCTGGGTTCACAACCCATCCTGAGCTACGCAGCAGGTGCAGGTAATCAGGCACGGTTTGAGGCCGTGTTTAAGGGCATCCTTCTCTATTGCGCAGGCTTCTCGATTACCTGCGCAGTTATTGCCTTCCTGTTCGGGGATTGGTTGATTGCCGCCTTTGTCAGCAAAGCGGAATTGATCACCTTTGGGGCGCATTTGCTCGATATCCTTGCCATACAAGTCGCGTTCGTTGGCATCTATCAACCGATGGTATCGCGCTTTCAGGCTGCTCATAATGCGCGGTGCGCTGCCATCGTCAGCATGGCACCACAGGGCTACATTCAATTACCACTGGCGCTATTTTTACCCATGGCATTTGGCTTGGACGGAATTGTCATGGCACCTGCGCTTGCGGCCGGACTGACTGCACTCATTGCCGTTTCTTTGACGTTTTCTGATCGCAAAACACTCTTGATCAAGGAGCTTTCATCATGAACGAGCTACCTTCAAAGCCACTCTCGCTGCAGGACCACGGATCCCGGCATCACGATGCATTTGATCCCAACTACGAGCGCCACTTCCGGGCGGTTTCCCAACCAATTTATCAAACGTCGCTATTTGCATTCCGTGACTTTGACGACATGGCAAATGCCTATGCCGGAAATCCTGACGGTCCCATCTATGCTCGTGGTGACAATCCCACCGTAATGGCATTCGAACGGGAAATTGCAAGATTGGAAAACACCGAAGCATCCCGTGCCTTTGCAAGCGGGATGGGGGCAATCAGTGCAACCGTCATGGCACTTGTCGAACCGGGAGACCGGATCGTTACCGTTCACAATGTCTATTCGGATGCATATCGGCTTTTTGAAACCATGCTCAGACCAATGGGCGTAGCCATCGACTATGTCGATGGCACCAAGACAGATGCTGTAATTGACGTCATTTCAGGTGCAAAACTTTTGTTCCTTGAAAGCCCGACATCTCTGACATTTGAGCTCCAGGACCTTGAAAAACTGGGCCAAGCAGCGAAAGAGCAAAATGTTATCACCGTTATCGACAACTCTTGGGCAACACCGGTTTTTCAGCGCCCGGCCGATCACGGTATCGATCTTGTCATCCATGCCGCGTCGAAATTCCTGTCTGGTCACAGCGACACTGTTGCCGGCGTCGTCACCGGACGAAAGGACCTAATCAACAAAATCAATGGTTCAACCTTCCCTTATCTCGGTGGGAAACTTGGTCCGTTTGAAGCATGGCTTTTGCTACGTGGCCTCGACACACTTGAGCTGCGCATGCAACGACACGCTCAAACCGGTGAGTATTTGGCCACAAGCTTGCTCAAGCACCCAAAGGTCTCCCAAGTGCTCTATACCGGGTTCAGCAACCATGCTGGGAAATGCACATTGCATGGCCATTCGAGCCTGTTTTCCATCATTCTCGATGAGACGGTCGACATTCGAAATTTCAGCAACGCCCTTCGAACATTCAGGTTAGGCGTAAGTTGGGGTGGTCCCGAGAGCCTGATCGTTCCCGCTGCTGCGGTACTTCACCAGAAATATGAAATCAGTGCGTTTCGTCATTTCCAGTTGGACCGGCAACTTGTGCGCATCTACTGCGGGCTGGAAAACCCGTCTGACCTTCTGGCAGATTTGGAACAGGCAATCGATGCTGGGACAACCAGTTAAGCCACGGCTTAGGCCAATCCTCTGAACAGGAAAGGTAAAGGGCGCCAAACTGGCGCCCTTTTGCATTTCCGACTATTGTAGCTTAACTGCTAACCGACACAACTCCTTGCCGGGAGTTCGGCCTTGTGAGAACCGCCAAAATCAATTCAAGCGGTCCGCGTGATGCGAAGCGGAACCAAAGCTTGGCAAAAACGATGCACCCCAGATACATCACAACTGAAATCCACAAACAATCAGCCAAACGAACCTGATTGTGTATACCGGCACCGTAACCAAAGAACACCAACCCCATAGCCAATGACATTCCCAAATAGATCGTCAATGACATGCGGCCAGCAGGCGCAATGAATGCAACCAAACTGCTGCAAGCCGTTGCGCGAAAAGCGACAAGACCATATGCAACAAGAACGATGGACAATGGCACCGCAAACAGCGGGCGCAAAACCAATGTCATCATAAAGAAGCGCTCTGGCTCAAATGCTGCGGGCAGCGATGCAAGCGCCCCATAAAAAAGGCTGCCAACAATTCCCGGAAAGGCGGCAAACACCGCAATGGTGCGTAATTTGGCAACAAGAGCATCAAAGCCGTTTTCATCACAAAACCGCGCGGCAGCTAGTCCTGAAACCATGGCAGCAGCAACAAGCAGGTAGTTGCTCCAAAGACAATAAAGCTGGAAACTGGCCCAACTCTCAAGACGCACCGCCACTACATCGGCAAAACTCCCGGTCGCCAGAACCACCGAAACTGGTATCTCTGGCGCGACATAAGGCGATGGGTTCACTGTCAGGTTCACCCCAAAAAGCGCATTTCCAAGTACAGCCATTGCCCAAAGAGCAACACCACAAACCATAAGTCCGCGAACAGACATTTGCCGAACGATCAACAAAAGCAGCCCGATCACGGCATAGGGCAACAAAATGTCTGCTTCGAAAAGGAATACCAGATTCACAACGCCGAACAGTGCCAGCAAACAAAGCCGCCGCACATAAAAACCGGCCCCATATCGTTTGAATTGCTGTAACGCGGCAAACCCGAACAGGGCAGAGAAAATCAGAATGAATTTGCTTTCAAACAATCCCTGGATCACGCTCGCGGCAAGCACATTCAGCCAAAGCGGCTCCCCGTCCTGCCATGCCCCGCCAGCAAACCCAAAAGTAATCGCAAAGAAGGGCAAATTGACCACAAGTATCCCGAACAAGGCGAACGCGCGAAGGGCGTCAATTGATGACTCACGTTGCAGAAACATCTTCCGTCTTTCCTCTTGATTAGAACTCTTAGTGGAAAGACGTTTGGCAACTGATTTAATTCAGGGGGTAAGGGCGACTTCTGCTCTGCTTATGCATGCTCGACCGCAAGTCCCATATCCCCGAATTATGACAAACCATTGGCGGCACCGACGCATATATGCGTCGGTCTCAGGCGGCATAAATTTTCGGGAAAAATTGCCACGTGCCACAGAACCTGACATTCGGTATGTAGCGAAATCAATTACTTAGAATTTCCGACTGCCAGACAAGTTGACATGGATTGATACGTAAGCTGACAATTTCTGACTTCAGTTGATACGTCTCACTTCGTGAAATGCAAGATGTGCGCGGTAATACCGCGCCTCTTGTGCACCCCCTGCTTGTTGAGGTCTTTACGGATTTCGTTCTAAAACAGAAAGCCGTTGTTGGAGATTGGCTGCTGCTCGTACATTTTTCGTCAACAGGATGTCTGATGCACGGACCAAGCTATCAAACAAGGTTCTGTCTTTCTTTACGTCTAAAGAATATTCGTTAATTAGCATGGTGAAAAAATCGCAAGCGCTTTCTCCGTTTGCTGCATTTTTCCAAAACTCATCGTTATCGTGATTACGTATTACTGCATTCGATATCCACGTTGGAGCCGGACCAGAGCAAAATGCTTTTCCCGGTCCTAAAACGAATGTGACCAAGAAGCTGAAGAATGCAGGTGTATGACCAAAATTATCGACCCACCTTTGTATATGCTCTAAGAATTTTTCTGCATTTTCCCATGGCGTTGGAACGAGTGGTTGGCCAAAAGAAAAAATTGAAATGACAACGCACTCGCCAAAACCAGATGAAACAAAATCGCGGGATTTATGCCATTCAATACCCGGATATGATAGAACCAGATCGAACAACTCGTCCCAGCACGTTTGAACATTTGAAGAAATGACGTTGTCTATTGCTATGTGGTTTCTAACATACGACAGCAACAGATCGTCGAGCAGTTTTTCGCCTTCTTGCCTGTGAAGAAGTCTTCTGACGGGCGACAAAACAAGCTCTTGACGCTCATGCTCGTTTAGATGTGGAAGGAGTACTCCACACCACTGCATGAAAGAGTTTGTCCACTTATACGGAGTGTTACCATGGTGCCCGTTGTCCCATGGGGGAGCAATCCGCATTTCAGTCCATCCAATTAGGTCGTTTAGTAATTGCACAACCTGAGAACGATGTTCTTGTTCTTCAAAGATGAGATCAATCGGTTGTGAAAATAGAATTGTTGGAAGCTGGTCCCACAAAAGCCTGTATTCTGAACGTGCATAAAACTCTTGAGAGGTTGGATCGGACATAGGGCTGTTAATAGACTTCCAAGGTTTCAAAATTCTCGGCATCTCGCCATTTTCGCCATTGTCCAAAGCTGTAATTGATTTTTGCAGTTCTGACTCCGTCCATTCGAGCCGTTCTGCCGAAACCTGAAACCCGTAGCTGCCAGAGCTTGTCATAAAGATGCTCTCAGGTATTGCGCACAATCGGGTGCCAAGAACTAGTATTTCCCAACAAAACTCAGCTTCCTGCTCCCAAATGTTTTTGAGATTCGAAAATATAATATTTTTGACGGCATTAAGTGGATGCAAGCTTAGGCATAGGAGGATATCTCTATCCTCCTTGGTGCTATTTCCTCTACGTACAAGAGAGAGGAAGCCGTAGGCAGCCATAACGACAGGGTGAAAACTGACAAAAGAATCTGGGAAAGTAATTCCATCGTTTTCCAGTGGTGTTCTGGAAGCTTCAAGAATAATGGATTTTGCCCATTCAAACTCATTGGTGTCGTAGTCCGCATTTTGCAAAATCAGTGCAGCAGTCCCAGCTACCGCTCCCATTTTTGCTCGCTGGGCTAATTCTTCCACAGGTGGCAGTCCAGAAGAAAAATCAATTTCTAATTTATATTTTTGTGCAACTTCTATTGCATCTGGTAATGACCATCTGTCTTTAACTTTCCCTTCTTCCAAAGACTGCTCAGCCCATATCGCGAGACTTGTAGCTTCGTTGAACTCTTTGTGTCGCTTGAGGAACTCTTCGTCTGGAGCAAGTGATGAAGGAGGAATGTACTCAAAGGTAAAGCTTTCTCCGTCAACATTGTCTGTTAACTGGTAGTTTTGCGGGTCGCACATTGCGACCATTCGATCTACACGCTCTTTAGCGTTAGCTACGACCTCAGGATTCTCTGAATCCTGTTCAAATTCTAAGTCCAGAGCCTCACTCTGTAGCGAAGAAACTTTTTCAAATAGTTGAGCTTTTAGCTCTGGAGTACCCTGCAATAATATCTGAGGAATAAGGTTTCGGATTTCCAACTGGCGATGAGGGCTGGCATTGCGCTTCGCAACAGCATCTCGAAAAGCAAAATCACGAAACCCGCCAATAATATTAGAATTGTTGCGCCCATCTTGCACGCATCGATGGATGTCCCAGTCCCATAGCTTCGCATTTGTCAGAAAAGGCAGTGATGCTTTTAGGCATTTTTCCGGGGACTTTAGTAAGATCGCGCAACAGGCACCAACGGCACCAACACAATAATTTTCATGGAGAACCTTGCGGAATAATTCATTGGGGTCCCGTTCATTATCAATCTCATGTTCCATCCACATTTCGAGTGCCATCAATGCTGACATGACAGTATATGGCCCGGGCCCCATTCCTCGGTTCCACGTATACTCTCTAAAGTGCCCCCAAAACTCCTGTTTTCCCCATTCAAACTCCAAAACCAACGGAAGCGGTGTTGCGGACCGTTCTGTCTTTAATATCTCAAGCCATTTATCCATAGCAGCATTGCACAAGCCACGAATAAGCCTTAGGCCCTCAGTCTCGTTATTGTATAACAAGACTAGAAACGGTGGACGTAGATGCGAAGGGCTGAAGAAAAGACGGTCTTCTTCTATTCCGAGCTCATTGAAGTCTGTAAATAAACTTCCAAAGCCAAAAACGTCATCCTCATCAGAGGGTGGGGAAATTAGCGCGCTCAGAAGGAAGTCCACAGTCTCCTTCGGAATTGCTCGCGCAATAAGGTTTGAATTCTCAATTATGTATTCGGCACCAGAGCCCCTATCTTGTTCAGAAATCCATTGAAGGTGATCGGAAACGATTTCTGGCGCACCATCAGCGCACCTAAGTAGGATAGAGAGTAGGCGGTCTCTAAATTTCTCATCTCGCCCGACGCCAATATCTTGTAAATACGTTCGTACTTTCGAATAACCAGAATCAAAATTACTTCCGTAACTTAAATTTTTTAAATGCTTGTCGGCCCAGATGGCAACTTTCTCAGCCATCCAAGTTGGCACTTTATCGTACCCAATTGCTATTGTTTCCAGAAGTAGTGAAGTCTCTTTAACAAGACTGCTCGGTAAATCTTCTAAGAAAGGCAGATACCAGTTTACAAATGGCTGCCAGCTTCTGATTCGTGGCAATGCGTGGGACTGCGATACTTTAATTATATCCGCTTCACTGTATCCGGGCAGCAATGGAAAATTCAGATAACGAGGATTTGGATCAACCTCTATCGTCCGCAATGCACTCATCAATTCATTTAACAATACCTGAGAGCTATCCAAAAGTATGGGCTTGGACTTAATCAGCAGACTGGGGGCTCTGGTCGAGAGTAAGGGAGAAGATAATACTGCACGCCTCCAGCGTGGTTGGAGTTCGCTGGAGCTTACTGCGTTAAGTAGTTTTCCCCACTCTTCATGATCTGAATATCGCTCAATTTTCCATTGCCCAAGAAGTTGGACTGCGTCCAATAGCCTCAAGGGTTCGCCGGTTTCAATTAGTGTTTGTGGGATTTCCCTCTTATCGTGCTGTAGTGTTAAACAAAGAGTCCAGTCTTCAATAATGTCGTGAGCAAAAAGAACTTGTCTTAGGTCTGGATCGTGACGGATTACGTCATCTTTTTCTAGATCTGCAAGGGCATTTGGATTGACTTCTAATGAGCTGATGGGGCCATCAAGATTTGCGAGGCGGCGGCTTCCTAATAATAGAAGCGCTTCCTGGCGCGTGTACATCGCGGCCATGGGATCACCTTCGTCATCTGAGGTCATCTTCCAGAAATCAAGCATAAGATCGACTTCTGAAACTGTCACAGTTCCCTTACCTAGTGATAAACCACTCTCTGCTAGGCGCTTCAAAAGATAGGGGCGCTTTGCCACGGTTCTCGCACGAGATTCTTTGCTAAGAAGAGGATCAAGTTGCGGAAAATGTGTGGCTAAGCTATCAAGCTCACTATCGGAAAAATTCTCCACCTCAGTACGGCCAAGAACCATCCCCAGTTGCTGAAAATTAATCTGCTGGCGGTGCTTCAGGTTGTTTTTGCGACTGGTAATAAGAACTTTCCACCGAGCGGCCGACGGGCTATCAGTGATTGCCTTAAGAATATCGTTTATTGTAGCCCAGGTGCCCGGCGCTCCAATTCTCTCGGCTCCGTCTATCAGCAAAACAGGAACTTTGGCTGAGGAGATTTCAGCAACAATTGCAGTTATAGGAGAGTTTACTCCAAGGTATCTTGCAAACCCTTCCCAACCGGGATCATTGGAAGGAAGACGGCGTGATGAAAGTGCCAGAACTATGCTATCTGGCAGTTCACTTTCGATATAAGACCTTGCTAAAGCAGATTTTCCTGAGCCCGCCTCTCCGACTATTTCAACTACACTGTGCTCTGCTAGTTCTTCGGTCACACTTTCATGCAGATCATCTCTCGGGACAAATGAACCAAGAATATCAAGTTGTATGTCACCAAGAGCGCGTTGTGAGAAATCATGAACTCGTTTGAAATCTGCAGCGATTGCCCCTTGTCCAACTAGTTGGAAACGCCCTGCCAAACTCTGAATTAGAGTCTCGCGGTTATGAGAGCCTGCGGTAGGCTTTGCCTCGTCAGCCAGAGTAATCAGTGCATCCCAGAGCGCTGGAGATTGCTCTGCTTTATCCGGTGATAGGCAATATCTCAAGCGATCAGAGATTTCTACTAGGCTGTGCGAGCTCTCCCCAGATTCGAAATCGAAGTACAAGACGACAAAGCGACGGAGGAAACACCACAAATCGTTATCCGTTGGTCGAACCTCACTCGCTGTTTCTATCACAGATCGAATGCATTCCAGAAATGCCCTCATACCGTCGCTAGCAGAATTCGGCGTCGTAATTCGTTCAAAAAAGTCCTGCTCGCTATCACTATGACGAGCCCAACTCAGAACCTTTCGGCCATCAATTTCTACATTTTTTTCAATAGTTCCTATCGCCGCGCCAAACCGGATTTCACTATTTTCCCTGTTGGCAGAAAATGTGTCCCAACAATCGCTAATCACTTCACGAAATAGTGCATTGTCACCGAAATTGAGTGTTCGCTTTACCTGCAAGTCTAGGCGACCGGAGCCATTTGGGAGGTCGCAATATACTTTCACATCGTCAATTGGGTTTTTGTCACTTTTGCGTTGGCATTTAACGGCTGAAACTGAGCTTCCGGGTAAGTGCCCGAGAACGGCTCCGCCGTAAAGAAGACTGGCAAAATAATAGGCCGCAACTCGACTCTCGAAATGTATGCCACCGCCACCTGTTGATATAGGGCTGGCCATATGGCTTCCTTTCGTATTCTTAAACTATAGGGCGAGTCATATCATTTTTAATCCCGCAGCACCAATTGCTCTGTGAGTGAACACCTTAATTTTGAGCCCCTTCCGGGTAGGGCTGTCGTGAACCAAGCCCGTTTCACGGTCTCGCTTTTCTGATGGTACAAACAAAGAATGGTGACACTCTTGCGTCCATTCACCTAGCGAAGATCTGAGCACGTATTTGCGTCGCATATTGAATATTTGCGTCGCATATTGAAGGGCTAAGACTGGGACACACTCATCCCATCACCGAACCGTTGGCAAATGGCATTTTACTGGTGACGAAGAATGCATGTATGACCACGAAAGAGGGCCTACACCAGAATACTCAGCTTGCGGCTTTAATTTCTAACTAAACTTGCAGGGATGTCAGGTGCCACAAAAGCTGACATTCGACATACAGCGAAATCAACAACTTGGGATTTCTGATTGCCAGAAAAGTTGCCACGGCTTGCCACATAAGCTGACAAAAATTAGCTGAAATGACAGAAAAGGCGACATTTTTCCCACTGAGGTTAACCGATATTAAATCTCAGAATTAAACCAGTCTCGATAATCGTATTTTGAAAATTTAAGGCTCACGCACGATACAAAACAGCAACCAAGTCATGGTCCGCCACACCTTAAGCTGAAAAACCATTCAGCCACGCCACCTCGACGCACAAACTGAGCAAGGATAATCTGTTTTACGATAAATCAAATATACTGATAAACGTTGCGTTGAAGTCGTAGACACGGCAAGGTTGAGGGTAACATAGCTAGTTCAAGGTCGACAAAGTCGCCGCTACAAATTTGGAGGTCAACGTGACTCTAAACGTTTTTCTTTCTTCGAACAGTCGCAGCGGCTATTCCCAAGACCTAATTGACCTTTTCGCTAAACCGAACGGCACACGACACCAATTTCGCTATGCAAAAAAATGGATCTCTGAGCAGGTTCTAACAAATATCTCCAACAGCAAGCAATTGTCTAAGCAACGCGCCATGCTGTGCTACTTAGATCAAGCGACGAAAAATGTCACACCCTCCATATTGCCAGTCAGGTTTGCGAGAATTGTTGAAGTTCGAGAGCACGGCTCGACAGTGAGCATCGTATTGAGTCTAGAAGACTTTTGTAAATTCGAAAATTTGGCAAGCCTAAACACTATTATTCGAAATCAACTACCGGATCTTCCTGATTATAAGGACGGAGATCTACATGGAAAATACTGGATTTCTACCGATGACAACATCCAAGAAATCATCACCACTTCCAGTGAATTAATTGACTGGGAAAATCTGATTAATTTTTATTATGAGACACCAAACTCAAAAGAAGATCTCCCGTTCTACCGATTCGATAGTTTTACAAACTTAAAAAATAATGAAAAAGTTTCCACCTCTGAAGATGAAGGAGATTTATGCTTTAAACTTGATCCAGCAAGCACATTCGATTTGAAAGTTTACCAATTTCATCCAAAGAAGGATTTCCCAGAGTATGCTCTCCAAGTTTCCTCTGACAACGAGAAACTGGTCGCAGTGAATGGTGACAAACGCGTATTAAACACGAGATATGACCTAAAAGATTATAGATTTAGGACCAAACGGTCCATGTTCGGCTCGACTTCATACTTATCGTTCCGGCGCACGATAAACAGTACTGGAGAAGTAATCTGGGAAGATTTTCTACTCAAATTTAAAATTAAACCCTCTTGGAAACTGGTAGCCATTTATACTTTTACGATTACTGTTAGCTTTGCCGCTCCATTCATTGTCCGCAGCTACAGCAACCCTGATAATAACATTCCAGTATTTATTGCCGCTGCGATAGGTGGGCTACTAGTAAGCATTGCCACACTCTTAAAAGAGAAGGACTAAGCCCGACAAACTATAGAACGAAGTGAGGGTACCCGTCTTTTGCTTGCCATTTAAGATGTATCCAGCCAAATGGGACATAATGAGAAACCCCTTCTCCATCCAGCACACGATGTCCGTTGTCACTCACATATAGCCTTAAGGGCTCATTTATTCTTACCGTCTGACCGTCGCCAAACGTATACTCTCGCCATAACTCACTGGTGATATCCTTGAAGTCCAAACCAGAATCATTGCGGAACTCGACTACTTGAGACATATCTCAGCTCCTACTGTCCAATGGTGATTTTCAGACGCTTAAAACAGTGTTTTAAAACATCTTTCATCCACATAATTTGTCTACGCCGGAAACATCAGCCTCAATATAGAATAACACAGAACACGACACCACCGTGAGAACTGAAAATAGGTGTTAGGCAGCAACCACCATGCTCACGAGAGTTGTACCTCCTATCATCTTTCTCTTGCAGGGTGTAACGTGTCTCTATGAATAGGCCATTGAATAACGAATCAACTCCGCTGCGAGAAAGACTAAGAATGCAAGAAAAGGATAATGTTGTCAGCATTGCTTCCCGTGAAGCCAATATCAAAAGAAAACTTCGCTCACACCTAAGGGAGCTCGGCTTCACAAAATCTGATGATGGTATCTTACAAATAACTGGGAACGGGAAGGAAGTAGTTCGCTCTCTGCACCGAGTGCAGAGAGAAGAAAAGCTCAATAAAAACCAAGAATTTATGCGCGCAAAAAGCGAGAAATTGCTATCGTATTTTGCCTCCGGAAGCGATGTTGACCCTACTAGAATATCGCCGGTTCTTGAACGTGTTTCGGCAGGGACATTTCAAGGAGATTTGTTCCGCTTTGCCTCTATGACATGGTCCGTGCCAGTATCAAACGGCTTCGGTAGACGTTTGCGCTATCTAGTTTGGGATGAGAGCAACGGTAAGCTAATGGGCTTAATCGCCATTGGTGACCCTGTTTTCAATCTCGGTGTAAGAGACAAGTTTATTGGCTGGACAGGGAAAGATAGGAGTGCTCGACTAGTTAACTTAATGGACGCCTACGTTCTAGGCGCACTACCCCCATATAATATGCTACTCGGCGGTAAACTTATAGCATGTTTGCTCCGTAGCCGAGACATATATGACGACTTTTTCAGTAGGTACGGCGATACGACCGGAATAATATCAAACAAAGAAAAGAAGGCAAGATTACTCGCAATCACGACTTCTTCTTCTATGGGGCGATCATCGGTTTATAACCGACTAAGACTGGGCAGCGTGCAATACTTGAGATCCATTGGCTATACTGGCGGATGGGGACATTTTCACATACCCGACCAACTGTTTGTAGAACTGCGCGACTATCTACGCGACATTGATCATACGTATGCTGATCAACATCAATTCGGGCAAGGGCCAAACTGGCGACTACGAACTACCCGAGCAGCGCTATCAGCACTTGGGTTTAAAGAAGATTTGTTAAGGCATGGAATTCAACGCGAGGTATTTATATGCGAACTCGCATCAAATACAGTTAAAATTCTAAACACTGGGAAAGGGCGCCCGGACCTGACAAGGTTGTTATCTGCGAAGGAGGTTTCGGAATTGGCACTGGAACGTTGGATACTGCCACGTGCCATACGTATGCCAGCCTACCAAAACTGGACTTCCAGTGACCTCGTGAATCTTTTCGGCAAAAAAACACGAATATTGAGTAGCCAACCAAGCCAGATAGAAAGTTTTCCTCCCGAGGATAATCTGATTGGAAAATCTAGTTAAGGATGGTCATGGTTCTCGATCAGTGGCAGGAGAAGATGGAACGGCACTTCAGGTCGCTTGCTGAGCATCGGGCAAATTCTAGCTTTCCTATCTTTGCTTTAGAACATGGCCTATCCGATGATGATTTAGAAGAAATTGCGAAACAACTTCATTCACGGTTAAATAACGGCCTTCGACTAGCACCGCACTGGCTATTGTGGACAATTTATGCCGCTGAAAAAGGCTATACTTACGAAGGCGGGGAATATTGGAAATCTTTCGAAGAAGCTACACCAGGATGGAACTATAATGATCGATATCGAGTTTCGACTTGGTTTTCAAAATTTCAGTCAAGGTATAACGGAGTAATTCCCTCCGGTCTGTGGGCATCACATTTTAGGATTATCGCCTGGCCGATAACCCATGCTGTGTTACCACGCTATTTACAACAGCAGTTTGCGCGAACGTTATACGATTTAAGATTTAAGTTCGCCAACCTCGCTACGATTGAGCCAGTTGCACTAGGAAGACTAGTCGCCAACAACGCGTATCATACGTCGACACGTTTCGAGCAATTTCTCCAACAAGAAGAACTGGTTGGTCGCATTGTTCTTGCTTTGCTTCACGAAAAGTCTATCCAAGGACAAGCTCCACTTCTGCCCACGACTCTTACGCGAATAGTTACAGACCTTGAAAAAATGCGAGATGCACGTGACTGGCTAAGAGAGACAAGTCGCGTCGTGGCTGATCGATTTAAAGGTATTGGTCAAGGCCAAATTCCACAGTTCCCGAACAAATACGGACCTTCCGCAGACCGAATTCAGCATGCAAAAGGACCTGATATTCGTCCCGATTTGCGCTTGCGATACTCTGGCGGCGGGCACTGGACTCTTATTATGGACATCCCCAATTTTAGGGGAGTTGCTGCGCTTAACCCAGACATCCGCCAATTTCTTCGACAAACTCGTTCACGGTTAAATGGTGATAATGTCAGACGACCATCTGATTGGATTCTATCTGGCAATCGCCGTGCTGCTCTCAAAGTATGGCCCGACCCAAGTAAACCGCTGATCAACTTTGAGTCCTCTAACAAAGCCGTTGATTATCTCCTTTCTAGTCAATGTCGAATGAGCCCCGGGCCAATTTGGCTCTTTCGCATAGGCCGTGACGGTATTGCCCGCGAAATTGCCAGCCACCTAGTGCGCCCCGGCTATGATTACATTCTTACATCACAAAACAAGTTTGAAGACCTACCAGAATGCGCAATCAATTGTACCATTGACTGCGGCGACATCTTCGCCATCAGATTTTCGTTACCTTCCGAAGTTACCCCTGAGCAGATACAGTGGTTACAAGCATTGAATCTAGAGCTAGCCAGGACCATCCATATCTGGCCTGCAGGCCTCTCCGCTAGGCACTGGGATGGAGAAGGACAGAGCGAATGGTTGACAATTGAGAAGCCATGTTTCGGTATCGCTTCCGATCATCAAGTTGACTCCTACCTTGTCACACTTGACCATAGTTCAACTTCAATCTTTCAGGCTCCTCGTCCAGGAGAGCCAACTTTCATTCAGTTACCAAAACTAACCGAGGGAACACATCTCCTCACAGTCCAGGCTCATCGTAGCGCCGCGACTATTGATAGCATAGGCGTTCCTTCCACACATGAAGGCTATCTGGAACTAAGAGTGCGAGAACCTGAGCCGTGGATAACTGGGACTACATCCCATGTAGGTCTTATAGTCACACGCAACCCTCATGACGCTACTTTAGATGTGTTCTGGGAGAATGAGTTAGATCTGACGGTTTTCGGTCCCGAAGGTCGTCAGGTTACACCTTATGTAAGCCTCGAAAATGCCAAAGGCGATGAAATCTACAGGGCCCAAGTATGCCCCACCATGGATTTGCCTATTTTCCCGGAAATTTGGAAGAAGCGATTTCTAGAGTTCCTAAGGCGGGAAAATGCTGAGTGGAGATATCTAGAAGCCGCTTCCGGCTACCTTATTATTGAGGGACAAGAACTCGGACGGTTCATAACCCGATTTGATCACGATTTGCTGCCAGTCCACTGGGTTTTGCGCAATCACTGTGATGCTATAAATCTCAGGCTTGTCGACGATACAGGTCAAGAAAGAACAGAGCCAAAATGCTGTTTTCTAAGCATGGAAACACCAAACAAAATCACGTGCATTGATCCTGCAAGCGCGGTCAGGGGTTTTGTCGTTGCGCCTCCTGGAGGACTATTTTTCTCCCAACACGGCAAGTTCCGAGACTTGGTTGTCATCAGTACAGGGCTCTCCAGCAGCGGCTTAGGGGGGCTGGGTGTTCAACCAGTTTATGACCGTATTTCCAATAGCCCTAAATCCATCATTAAGCACATGAGAATATTGAATTTCTGGCGGTCCGCACGGCTAGCCGGTTTCCTGGCAAACACGCGGCGGGCTCAGGTTATGACTGGCTTGACAACTCGCCTCTACGGTGCACTCGCCGGACGAAGTTGGGGACGGGCAGAAGCCGCCTTCATGAGAAATGTTGACCGGGAAACAGGGTTCGATCAGCTACAATCAATGCTTGAGCACAGAGGTGGCTTTCCCGCCGTGTTGCGTCGCGATGCCAAGAATATAACTTCAAGAAGAAAGGCCATCACAAACTGGTACATCGAATTGTCCGCTCGATATGGAGTTTGCTCCGACCAAACTCTTTGTACACTAGCAGTCGACATCGCTAGTCGACCACACGAAGTGCCACTCCTTTATCGAGACAAACTACCAGTTCTTCTCAAACGTCTGATGGAGAAACCGCTTTTACTTCGAGGCGCTAGGTTTGTTGCACTAAGCCACGCCTGCACCGACGATCGATATCCAGAACTACTGCCGAGGTGGGAGTGACGATCAACCAACTTACTGCAGATGAGGTTTTAGCCTACTGTCGAGCGTCACTTGGTCTAAGAGACGAACGGGACGAACTCGATGACATTTTATTGGCCGGCCTTTTACGCCGTGCAGCGGGTATATTTTGTCCATGCTCAAAAACCGCACTTAAGCATGCGCTTACGGATAGCCTTGCATCATTACATACTGCAGATCCCAGCACACTTGCTGATCGGTTAGAGAATTTAATCGAAACCATGCTCATCGCAGGCGATCTATTGGAATTATCTGAAGTTGCAACCGAAGATCCTGAAATCAAAGGAACATGGGTATTTGCAGCGCCACCATCTTTTGCAATTCGCCACAACGGAACCGCCTATCTCATCGGTATCGCCCCCGACCAATATAATCTATTGCCAGAACACCTCGACCAACGGGTGACTTACTCTGGTACTTCACGTTACATCCTTCCCAAATCAGGAGAAGATTTAGCCAAACAGTTGACTGCTCTGGGACTAAATCCGTTGCCTGAGACGGTGTGGTTAAAATCCCCCACACCACAGAATCCAGAAAAATTAGTAGATTGGTTTAAAAAACAACTGGAAGCACAGAGTGCGTGCGGCCCGATATCTGGCCTTGAAATACTCGACCATTCTCGCGAGGTCACTTACTACAGAGGCCGATGGTGTACCCCACATGATCATACAGGAACTTACATAGCGAGAAGGCCACAAGAATTCGGAGCACCACTTTGGAGCTTTGTAGAATTATCCAACGGCAACCTACAGCGAATAATTGATCTCCCCCCAAAACACTATCGCTGGCGTGGATGTGATGCCGCATGGTACCTTCAAATGGCGATTGACTACACTAAGGGGCAACCCCAAAAATACAAACGAAGCATTGCCAATGGCACTGTCCGTTTTGACTTCTTCTCGCCATTGCCCCTTTGGGTGCATCGACGACTAATAATGTTTGGCCAAGAAAGACCGGGCAAAAACAGCCTGTTTGCATATGAAATGCTTCCGGGGGAAGTTGAAGACGAAGAAAAAAATCTCGTGGAGAACTTGTGGCTGGCAAGAATATAAAATTAAGTAACCCAGGGGGGGGCCAGAGAATGCAGACGATAAAAGATACGATCGATAGCCTTCGTGGCTCACTGAGTGACTATATCGAGGCCACGTACCATATTAGCGCTCCGTCATTGATTGCGCAGCGGCAACACCTTCTTGAACGTGACGGTGTCATTCATCGTGTCCCTTATCTCGAATCGACACCTAAATACCAAACGGGCGATACATTCGGCTCGATGGTCGGACTACCGCCTGCCGCGCAGACGCTCTTTTCACGATTGAGTTCTCCGAGCGAGGGCCTTCCGCGGTTGATCTACGATCCTCCATACAAGCATCAGGCGGAGTCACTTCGTCACAATTTAATCGACGGAAAAAACTTGGTCATTATGACCGGGACTGGTTCCGGAAAGACCGAATCTTTCCTTCTTCCAATCCTGGGTAAGTTTGCGCAGGAAGCGCAAACACGTCCCAGTGTTTTCGCTGAGCAGCCCGCGATGCGGGCGCTGATAATGTATCCGATGAATGCGCTCGTAAACGACCAGTTGGGGCGACTTCGTGCCTTGCTGGGCGACCCGCGCCTTGTCAGGTCCTTCAAGGAGTGGTGTGGCCGCCCACCTCGATTTGCCCGATATACAAGCCGAACACCGTATGCGGGCATTCGCACGTCGAAGAAGGATTCGTCGCGGCTACAATCCTTCGACAGCTTCTACGTCAACGTGCTCAAGCGTGCGGACAGCGACGATGCTGAAGAGAAAGCACAAGCTGTTGAACTGCTGACCGCCTTGAAGGATCGCGGCAAATGGCCCGCAAAACCCGATCTTGAAGCTTGGTTCGGGGAAAAGGGCAGCGCCTGGCAAGACCGGAAGACGGGAGAATTCGTCAGGGCGGTTACGCTACCTGATGACTCCGAACTTCTGACGCGACACGAAGTCCATGCCGCGCCGCCTGACCTGCTCGTCACGAACTACTCGATGCTCGAATACATGCTCATGCGGCCGATTGAGAGAGCAATCTTTGACAGGACACGTGAGTGGCTTGCTGACAACCCGAACGAGACCTTTCTGATAGTGCTCGACGAGGCCCACCTCTATCGCGGCGCCGCCGGCGCAGAAGTGGGATTGCTGCTAAGACGGTTGCGGGACCGGATCGGTATCCCGGAAGACCGGTTCCGGGTTATCTGCGCGACAGCGAGTTTCAAAGATGCCGACTATGCCCCGGCGTTTGGATCGCAGCTCTCCGGCGTCCCGGCTGATACCTTCGTCCCAATCGAAGGCACACTCGATCTCAAGGAAGGTGCCGGGAAGGGAACGTTGGAGGACGCCGAAGCCTTATCCGGGATTGATCTGAATGCATTCTACGATGCGGATTCTGAGGATTCCAAGCTGGCATTTATTACGCCGTTGCTCGACTACCGAGGCATCAAGGGGGCGAAATCGACAGAACGCGGGCTCTTCGATGCGTTGAAATCCTTCCCTCCAATGTGTGCCCTGATCAATGCGACGATGGAGGAAGCCCGGCCTATCGCCGAACTCGGCACTTTTCTGTTTGCGGGTGGTGTTCCACCCAAAATGGTCGAGGAAGCCGTCACTGCCCTCATGGCTCTCGGCAGTGTGGCGAGGCCGGAGCCAAACTTGCCCGGACTTCTACCATGCCGCATACACAACTTCTTTAGAGGCCTTCCCGGTCTTTGGGTCTGTATGGACCCCGACTGCAGCGAGCTCTCCGAGGATCAACGTGATGGCATCTGCGGAAAGATGTACTCGCAGCCATCGGAAGAATGCGGTTGTGGTGCCCGGGTCCTTGAGTTGTTCACCTGCCGCAATTGCGGAACTGCTTACGCTCGCGCCTATACCGACGACGTCGATTCACCGCGTGCTCTCTGGTCCGAGCCGGGATCCCAGTTGCGCATGGCGAGTGGAGAGACAAGCCCGTTGCTACCTATCGACTTGCTTCTCGAGCACCCTGCGCACGACGATGGCGCCGAACCGGCCGACTACGATCTGGAAACAGGGCAACTGAATCCGCTCACACCCGGACCGCGCATGCGAACGGTCTTCATCCGTCAGGATCGACTCAACGATACCGCCGACGACGAGAATGAGAACGACAACAGCTTCGAGTCGCGCGGCCAGTTCACTCCGTGTGCGGTTTGCGGCAAGACCGCGCGATTTGGGCGAAGCTATGTGCAGGACCATCAAACCAAGGGTGACCAGCCCTTTCAGGCGTTACTCGCCCGACAAATCCAAATTCAGCCTCCAGGGCCACAGGAAGCGACACCATTTGCTCCTCTGCGCGGCCGCAAAGTGCTCACCTTCTCTGACTCCCGACAAGTGGCAGCTCGTCTCGCACCAAACCTGCAGATGTATTCCGAGCGAGATTCTCTCCGCCCCCTGATCATCAGTGGCTTCAACTGGCTCAAGGAACAGGATGCAATTCGTCCGCACCTGAATCTAGACGATCTATATTTTGGTGTGTTGCTCGCATCCAAACGGTTGAACGTGCGCCTGCGTCCCGAAATGCGGGGCGGGGAAAACTTTGATGCAGAAGAAGTTGTAGACGAGGCAGTTCGCCAAGATGACCTGGATGATCCGACAACCTTGTTGAGCCTGCTGCTGAAAATTCGGCAACACCACCCACCGGAATCGCTGCTGAGCAGTATGCTGACGACATTGACTGATAGGTTTTGGGGGATGGAATCCCTAGCGCTGGCAACGTTGAAAGAAAGCGAATCTCACACAAAAAAGATCTTGGGCTTACCGCCGATATCGGGAGTCGCTGAAACCGATGAGGCCAAGCTGGCGCTTGCGCGCTACTGGCTGCGATGTTGGAACAACAACGGCTTCAGGCTTGCCCAAATGCCGGGAACTTGGATTAATCGCCCGCCATCAGAAGGATTTCGTGTCAAGCCGCGAAACCCGAAAGCCAAGATCAGGGCGATTGAATCCGTCATAGACGATAAGGCCGCCAGGAAGGTCTTTTGGGATAGCTGGTCGCCTGAACTATTCAAGTGGTTCACGCAATCAGTGGAAAGTGGGTATCGTTGCCTGAACGGCAGCGAGCTCTCGCTCCAGTTTGAAGGTGCCTGGTTGCATTGCTCGAGTTGCAAGTCGGTCCATCGTCCTATCCCGGGCATTGAAAATTGCCTTGACTGCGGAAGTAATACCGTCTCCGCCCTTGATCCAGAAGCCGACCCGGTCTTTCTTGCGCGCAAAGGTTTTTATCGCAAACCGGTTACGCAGGCACTTGAGGACCCGCCGCGACAGCCGATGGCTCTCATTGCCGCTGAACACACTGCCCAACTCAACGCACCGCAAAACGAAGACGTGTTCTCCAAGGCAGAAGAAAATGAGCTCTTGTTCCAGGATATCGCGCTGAGTGGGAGCGGTCTTGGAGGCCGTTCCACCGCAATCGACATTTTGTCCAGCACGACGACTATGGAAGTCGGTATCGACCTCGGAGCCTTGTCCGGCGTGGCCCTGCGGAATATGCCACCCGGACGCGCCAACTATCAGCAGCGGGCAGGCCGCGCAGGCCGCCGCGGCAATGCTGTGGCCACAGTCGTCGCGTTTGGGAGCGCAGACAGCCATGATGAGCACTATTTCTCCCAGCCAGATGAGATGATCCGGGGAGATGTCGTCGACCCGAAATTGACATTGGACAACATTGAGATCGTGCGCCGTCACATCCGTGCGTTCCTCCTTCAGAACTATCACCAAGATCGTCTTCCCATTATCGACCCGAACCAACCACACGACCTGTTTTCGGTTCTCGGAAGCGTATCCGGCTTTCGGAAGGCGGATTCACTCTTAAATCGAGACGACTTCGCCGCATGGCTCGCCGCTAGCGAGGAGGCGTTGCGTTCCCGGATAGCCGGGTGGATTCCTGAACAGCTATCCGAAGACGATCGGGCCCTTCTCCTCGGTGAGTTCCTCAGTGATTGCCTTCAAGCTGTGGACAAGGCCATCGCCCCTGGTCCCGGTGAAGAGGATGAGACTGAGGATGAAGATGTCGACGATACTGACGGTGATGAAGAAGCGGCCGAGGAAGGAGAAGAACATCCTCAGCAGGCTTCCAACCCCGGCAAGATGCTGGACCGCCTCCTTTATTGCGGGAAGTTACCGCGATACGCCTTTCCTACGGACGTTGCGACCTTCCATGTGTTCGATCGCGACCGATCGTCCCGTCATCGCCACATCATGAAGTTCGCTCCGTCACAGGGCTTGCCGATAGCGCTTTCCCAGTATGCGCCGGACAAACAGGTCTGGATCTCGGGTAAGTGCTACACCTCGGGGGCCATATATTCGGTGATGAAGGACGACCGCTTCCATGCTTGGGAGAGCAAGCGTCTCTATATGGAATGCAGCGAGTGTGGTTTCGCCAAGACGTTCGAAGCGGGTGAAATGGTCCGAAATGAGACGACTGATTGCGAAGCATGCGGTAGCGAAAACACGTTTGGACCCGCTCGCTACTGGATGCGGCCACCGGGATTTGCGCACCCGGTGGGTGTTGAGGAGATGACGTCTCCCGACGAAATTCCGGAAACCAGTTACGCCACCCGAGCGAAATTGACGATGGACACGCCTGGAGACGATGACGGTTGGTCCGAAGCCAATGAGCGCATCCGTAGCCTAAAAACCCGGCGGCACCTCCTGGTGTCGAATACGGGTCCGAAGCAAGAAGGATACAACTACTGTATCAAATGCGGACGAATAGAAGCGAGCAACACCCCTTCGCCGATTCTGGCGGCGCCCCACCGTAAGCCTTATCCGGATGATGATGACAAACTCATGTGTGATGGAATTGGACCGACACGCCACTTGGTGCTTGGGACCGATTTCATCACTGACATCGCGTTGTTCTCAATGCGCGTCGCCGCACCGCTCAAGCTGAAGCCGGGGCACTATTCAACAGATGTCGCGCTACGAACTGTCAGCGAAGCACTTGCCAAGGCGGCATGCCAGATACTGGAGATAGAGCCTGGCGAGTTGATGGCCGAGTATCGACCTGCGCTCACTCCTGCGGGCAAAAGCGGGCTGGAAGCAGAGATCTTTCTCTATGATACGCTTCCTGGCGGCGCGGGCTTTGCGAGTCAGTTTGCAGATCGCGGACTTGAGTTGTTCCAGCACGCACTCCAGTTGCTGAAAACCTGCCCCGAGGACTGTGACGCTTCGTGCTACCGCTGTTTGCGGAGCTTCAAGAACAAATTCGAACATCGCCTGCTCGACAGGCATGTAGGCGCTGAACTGCTGGAGTATCTGCTGACAGGACAGAATCCGGGATTCAATGCTGAACGCCTCAAGCGATCTACAGCCTTGTTGTTGAACGATCTCCTCCGGCGCGACGAGGGGCTGGCGACATTCGAGGCTGAGCCAAAAATCTCCTATGGGAATGGAAAGTCAGTAACTGCTCCAATTCTCGCTGAGTGCAAAGGGCGGAAATTCGTCATTGCGCTTTCGGGGCCATTGACGACAGGTCATCCCGCTGATCCAGCGATAGCTGAATTTCGCGACAGCGGCACTGAGTACCAGGTGATTGTCGAGAATGAACTCGTCATACGGGGGAACCTTCCAACGGCAACGCGCACCATATACCAGCAGATTACCGGTTGAAATAGATGATAGAACTAGTTGGCGTCGGCGAAGGGAAGGAATACGAGGCAGCACAGCATTTGCGCAAGCAACTGCTTGCCGTCTGGCCCGACCTCAGCCAGCACCCCCAAGATCATGTGAAGATTTTCGTTGGCCTTAAGCTCTACGGACATCCGATCGAAGATATCGACCTTTTTGTGGTGGGCCAGTTCTCCGAGCCACGCCAGTTCGACATTGAGTTCAAATTCTATCCGCGCGAGGGCGAGCCTTTCGTTCCGCGGCGCGCTTCGGTGCGCAACTTCGCCCTTGTCATTGAGGCCAAATCACACGATGCGACCGGTGTTAGGTTCGACGACAAGGTTGCTTCGGTAAGGTATCCCAGAGGCTGGGAGTGCGTGACCGAGAAGGCCCGGCAGCAGGTATTCGAACTCAAAAGGTACCTTGCACGGAACGGAGTGCCGAAAATCTATCTCCAAGATCTGATTTTCTTTTCCGGGCTAGCCGAGGTTGATCTCCCTAAGCGACCACACAACTGCTTTGGAATCGATACAAGCTTCGAACGCATCCTAAACGTTCTGGGCCAAGTGTCTTCTCCGGTGAACAATAACCGTAACGTTACCCTTAGCTTCGGGTCGGAAGAAGTCTTCAACTCAATTTTTTCCCAAGAAAGCACTTTGCTTCAAACTATGGAGCCCACACCACTCGACCGAAGAAGAATGGATCGCATCGTGAAGGCAGCATTGCCGGAAGCTTGGCTTGATGACCTGATGCGCAAACAAATCGTATTCCGTGGGAGGGGAGGAGTTGGGAAGACAGTCCTCCTTCTTCAGATGGCCTATCGTGCATATGACAGCAACCGGATGCGATCACTTGTGCTAACCTACAATAAAGCTCTTGTCGCAGACATGAGGCGCACAATGGCATTACTCGGTGTACCACATCAAATCGGGAAAGGTGGAATTAGAATAGACACAGTTCATGCATTCATTGGACGTCTAATGCATGAATTGGGTATCATTACGACTTACGATGATTTTTTGACACGATATGAAGAACATAAAGATACTCTTCTTAACTACATTCGCAGCGGCGCCCTTTCCTCTCAGGATCTGGCGAACCTCCTAGAAAAGAATACGGAGGAATTCTCATGGGAGCTAATCTTTATTGATGAAGGACAAGATTGGCCAACAAACGAAATTGAAATTCTGCGAGCTGTGTATCCACCTGAACATATTGTTGTTGCGGACGGTGTGGATCAGTACGTAAGAGCATCTGTAGCCGATTGGTCATCAGGACTTGCACGAGAGCAGTTGAGGCCTCGTCGTTTACGTAGATGCCTTCGGATGAAGGCAAACCTAGCGCACTTTGTACAAGATTGCGCAAAATCTTTCGGCCTTCAAAACTGGGACTTAGAGCCCAACCCAGATGCCAATGGGGGCCGCGTAATCATTGTCGAGGGCGATATGGCCACTCGCACTGCATTGCTAAATCAGACAATGGAACAGGCCTCAAAGCTCGGAAACTATCCTGTAGACCTGCTTGCATGCGTTCCGCCGTCATTAGTAGTCCACGAAGATGAACATGCATACTCAATTCCCGGACATACAATTCAACAGAATGGAGGAGCGGTCTGGGACGCCTCATCAATCGACGTCCGTGAATTCTATCCAACAGAACGTGATGCTCTGAGGATCGTACAGTATGACTCTTGTCGTGGACTTGAAGGCTGGGCAGTAATCAATTACGCCATCGACGATTTATATGATTACAAACGCGAACAATGGTTAGCTTTGTCTGAGGACCCTGGAGGACTCTTCGAGACAAGGGAAGAACTTGCGGCAAACTACGCAGCACAATGGTTGATGATTCCTCTAACTCGTGCAATGGACACTATCGTAGTAAATGTAACCAACCGACCTTCAGTTGTAAAAGATGCACTTAGAGGCATTTACAACCAGCGAACTGATTTCATTGAATGGCTCAAGATTTAGTCAACTCAACATTCTTGACTGGTTTCCTCAGAACTAAGGGCTTGATATTCTGAGAACCTATGGAATCTTTATAAGATCGTCACAGCCACCGATAAAATAGTTAACTACCGGATTAACTAAAATCCCGCAAAAAGCTCTCTACAACCCAAAGAACCTCTTCATCCGTATTGCGTTGTAGCGCCTGCAGGCCGGTCAACCCATCCAGTTCGCCATGCGACATTTTCAGAAATCGATAAACTGCCCAAGGCTTGCCCAAACGAGCATGCAGTTCGTTAAGTATCCCGTATGGTTTTCCGTCTTTGTTGAGCTGCCAGATAGGAAAACGATATCCTTTCACTGCACCATTGATACCCAACAACTCCCCGCGACGTCGCTTACCGTTCACAGTTGCGACAGAAACTCCTAGCAGCGCAGCAAACTCCTCAGAGGTCTTCATTTCCTCACCGGTAAGTATCTCGGCGGACAGTTTGCGTCCCCGTTCTCTCGCTGCATCAATAGCATCGCGCAGTTTCGTCTTGTCCGAAGAAGTTGACATGATCCTCATACTCTCCGTCGCTGACCATACTTCAATTTGGAACAGCAAGCTTTCCTGACAGGCTCCACTTTACCACAAAACCCTGCTTGCGTGCCGCACGAAGCTCGCATCTCTTTGCGCATGAAAATTGGTCATCAAGCACCGGAAATGCTATCATCTCTTCACAAGGTTGAGCTTCAGCCATTTTCATCCAGCATGAATTTGAGGCAAACCGTTGAAGCCTTCAGCCAACGTGGCTCTATTGACCGAACGCTTAAAACCCAAAAGCATCTCCGACTATCTGACCCGTTCTGGCGTGAACGTTTGAGCAGTGAGACCCCAAAATGTATCCCTGTAAAATTTCAAAGCGAGATGGTGAATTCGCTCTCACATTGCCAAATGATCTGGTTTCCAGGCTGAACCTTAAAGAGGGACAGACCCTTTTTGCGTCAGTGCAAGATGGCGTACTCCTACTTCGTCAGGGAAACACACCTTGTTACTCGCTGGACGACCTTCTGGCCGCTACAAACCCAGAAGCACTTGCGCAAGCAAACGCACACAGTGAATGGCTGGAAGCATCTCCTGCTGTAGGACGAGAAATCATCTAGTCAACCGAACCTGACTTTACTGCACTCCCTAGTTTGAATTGAGCCCGCATCCGGCCTACGGCACACGACGAACCTATCGCGGACGCTCAAGGCGCAGATAGTGCTCATTCGCCTCTTCCGGCTCCAGAAACGCATTACATGCCTCAAGAATGCTGCGCGTTTCAGCCCAATCCTGCCACAGCACCTCAGATGTCCAAAGCTGAGCAAAATCAAGCACACGGATCAAGGCCGTTGCATTTCCCATTCGGGACATACTTCTCAAACCAGCAAAATATGTATCTCGAAATACTGGGGGGATTATAGCTCTCGACTGATTGTCAGCCGACATTTCTCTGTTCATGGCAATGCGTGCCATCCGTCCATTGCCATCATCGAAGGGATGCACCTCACTGATCAGGAACATGGCAAACACGCCACGCCTAAATCCACCCTTAAGCTCATCAAGCATGGCAAATCCCTCTTCCAAGGTGCCCGTCACCTTTTCGGGAGACACAAATACATAGTCTCCTGCCATGTTGGCTTTGGCCTTGAACACACCAGGGTTCTTGCCTGAATGCCCCTGCATGACGCTAGCGTGATCTGTTCTTAATTGGCGAATAAAGGCGTCAAAGCTCGTAGGGGGCGAAGACATGTGTGCCGCACCGGAAACCACCTGCCACGTCCCGAAAAGGCCCTTAGCATCCTCTAAGCGCCCCTCGGGAATCTTGTTTGTAAAGATGATGTCCCGCGCCTCCTCTACGTCGAACTTAATTCCCTCAATGAAATTAGAAAAGTAAGCCTCATAGAAAGCACTCAACTCATTTTTGGCTGGGTTTATGGCAGAGACTGGGCGATCTGAGGGGATGAACTCGTGCAGTGCCGTAAAAAGCTTTTCAAACAGAACCACACGATCGGCATCAATCCGGGATTCGCCCCTGTTTGTTCGTCTGCCTGCTTCTGGGAGAACATTATTTACACCGAGCAGGGCACCAATGAGTTGATCAAGCTTTTCAGCTTCCTGTGTCATTCCCAACTGCTGTGCGACCGCAGATACCTGACCGCGCAACCGGCTTAGGCCGTCTTCCCCATACCGCTCCAAATAGGCTTCTAGATACGCCTCGAGTTCATACTGGTTATATGTTCGCGCGACATGCCGCGAAGAGGCACGGGACGGAACCATATTTTCGATCAGGGCGCGTGCCGGGCTCGGGATACATACGCCGTTTCTGGTTCTGGTGTCGTCTGAGAGCGGCGCATGCCCACGGCGAACATAAATGGTCAAACCAGGCAGAACAGTATTCTGGCCAGTTGAGGTGACGAGAAATATGCACCCATCATTGGCTGGCCCATTCTGAAGGGCTGTACGCCCGTCAAGAACAGGTTCTGAGTATAGCTTTGAGACGATTTCCCAAAGGTGACGGCGCACATAGTCCTTGAGCGGTGTATCTATATCCTTGGTATATAGCCCGCGCGCCAGCCATCTCACTCTGTTCGTCTTTAGTGCATAGGAAATAATCTGCCGCGACGATGGTGATGTCGTGAAAAGTTCAGGCAGATTTTTTAACGACTGCATATACAACAATTCCGCCAATAAGCATGAATAGCCCAAGCATTTTTTGGACAAACTCAACAATAAGATATGGATTTATTGACAAATAGACGAATAAGGATCGTCAAAAAAAGCTATTCAAAGCTCAGATATTTCCAACTAGCGAATGCTTGCTATGTGAAAACCGATGCCACATATCTAGCCGCGAGCGAGGTACCACTTACTCAGTTGAGCCTCGTCCAAGGAATAATAATCCAGCAGATTTTCAGTATCCAATCGCCGACGATATAATCTCAGAGCCCCGTGATTTATGGCATTGAATAATTTGCTATAGGTCAGGCCCATATGATTGTACTTGGCGACAGCTCTAGATAACTGGATCGTTCTTTTACCTGTAGCCGGTCGCTTGGCGTTTTCTCGCAAACCATCCAACCAGTCATCGACGGCTTGCCTGTCATACCACCACTTTGGCCAGCCGTCCTTTTCGGGCGAATGAAATGGATTAAGAATGCTCGCGGCACTCAGACTGTAGAGCGAGTGAAGGGACAGACCGAGCTCTTCTGAAAGCTCCTTTCTTCCGACAAAACGCGATCTGGTTTCGCCATATTCCCGCACACTGTCACGATGCACGCAGATCATCTTACCATAGCTGGTGTCGAAGGGTTTGCTCTGAAGGTAATGCCGGTCGACAAGGCGTTTGAATTCCTGGCGACCAACGCCCAATTGCTTTCGAGCAATAAAGCCCGGCACATAAATCCGTCGATCACGCTTCTTAAGTACAGAAGGACACCCTCTGCCTGTCAAAATGCGATCATTCAGTCGACGGTTCATGTAATCCTGAAGCCCGTCAAACAGGAACCCCAACTCCTTTTGCTGTGAAACCAGGCTTTTGTAAAAACCACCGAACATCCAGTGCATCACAATTGCACCATTCGGCGCACCTTTACCCGCACATATATCATCGAGGAATTTGAAATACCCGGAGGGCCAATTAACCAATGCGCCGGAAGCATGATCCATCTTTTCAATCATGTTTTCAGGTCTTGCTTCCAACCATCCATGGTCGATATCACCTTCTCCACGCCAAGAGCGCATCGCCAAGAAGGATATCGTCTGCAGGAGCATATAAAGATCGCCATCCACAATCTGTTTCGGGAAACCAAACTCGGTCAAATCGAATTTGGTACCAAGGAACTTGTTAGAGATGAGTTGCATGAGTGCTCTGACTGAGTCCGAGCACTCACTTCCGTGACCTCTATACTGACACCCGGGTAGACAGGGGGCTATGCGCCCCCTGTTGAAAGTTACGGGCTCCTTGCAAGCAGGACAGGCGTCACGCAACAATTCACCATGTTCCGGACAGTGCGTAACGGCTTTCAGATCCCACAAACCCGAAACGAAGCCTTTTTCGCGCAAGCATGAAAAACAGACACGTTGACTTGGCCAATAAAGGTATTGTTTGGGGATAATTTCTCCCATCGACAGGATAACGTGTAGATTGTTTCCCTTCGCACTTACGTAGTAGCAGAGGGACTTCATCTCCGCATCCGAAGCGCCAACAACTTTAGCTAAGCGCCCGAGACGGTTACTCATCTTGGACAAGGTTTCTTCCGTGAGATTAACCCCGGCCAAGTTTCCGATCCAAGACATGCGTGGATACCGGTTCAGTTCGGCTATTCTGATCAGATAGCCGACCAGACTCTCGTTTTGGATCGGGGGCGATTTAAAAAGGAGGGATCTAGAGGAGGTCATAGATATTGGCCTTTCCTCCATCTTTGTCCCTTGGTTTCTTCTTTTTCCCAGGACGGATCGTTGCTTGCCCAACCTCGAAGGTCACAGGTCCCAATTCCTGCACAGCATCTTGTAGATGGCGAAACCGGAGTGTCTCATCTCCCTCAATCACTGCTTTCTCGGTCGCACGATAGACAGCTTTCATCATGTGACCGAGAAGTCCTTTATTCTCGTCGACCACATATTTGATCGCGCTCGGATCATTCAAAGCGGACAATTCAGGCCTTGGGAGTGGCAAGTGCTTGTTCAGCATATGAAAGAATAGGAAGACGGATCTGCGGTTTTCGTCCGTATCAAGATCAAAGGGCACAATGCCGATCTTGCCGTTTCTTCTCGTCTCAAGCTGTGGGTTCAGTGCGAAAATGTTATGAACTTCAGGCAGCCCCGCAAACACGATCGGTTTGCGCAATATCTCTACCTGAGTTTTTAACCAGTCTGCCGCATCGTACTGTCGTTTTGCACTCCCGCGGTTGGTCAGATGCTGAAACTCATCAAAGATCAGCATCTCGACACCCGTGCGATCAACGTAGTCTTTGATCCGAAGCTCCATGTCCTGCCGGGTGCCTTTCACACTCGACAGGTCTCCTAGAGCCATGAGTATGCTCGCTGCAAGGTTCTTGATCGTACAACTCTCAGGTACAATAACGAACAGTACCTTCTTGAATTGGCCGCTCTCGTTGTGAAGATTGCAGTAATCCTCAATGATGGAGGTCTTACCAGCTCCTGTTTCACCTACCATTGTCAGAATTCCTGGCCGGGCAGCATGACGTCCTGTTTGATGGAAATTCGCAATTTTGGTCAGCGCATCCTGAAAGGCATCATGTGCAATCCTGCGATCCCGAAATGCTGCAAGTTTAATAGCCTGCTCTTCGGTAAGAAGTTTCTCGAACTCATGCATCAGCTTCGCCCCCATCACGGTTTTGCCTTCCCGCACGAGAAGACCTCCATCCCCGTCGTTTCAATTCCTCGTCAAGTTCTTCAGGCGACTGAAATGGTGAAGTGAATTCGGTATCTGGCATGACATCGTCATTATCATCTTCAGCAGCCGCGTCCGAAGCAGGCAGCGGACCATTATTGTTGCCGGCTTTCCTTTCCTCGCTGCTGACACGGTTGGCCGCCTTGCGTTTCCTTTTTTGGCGACTTTTAATGAGATCTTCAGCCACTTCGAACAATGACTGCCGCACTTCGAGAAATTCATCTTCCGAGGATTTTCTCAGGTCGAGCTTTTGCTTAAGCATCGCTTTGCGAATAATGCGATGACGCCAAATCGATAGTTGCGACGCATATGTCTCGTAAATGCATGTGACTGGGAGGAAAACCTTCGCATGAGGGTCCTCGACAAAGATCGTCGACAAGTCCTCGGGATCAAATTTGACGCGAACGTTCGGGTTTACATTCTTCCCTGATCCATTTTTCATCAGACGCTGCCGAAGCAACTGCACGGCATCCGACTGATAGCTCAATCCCATGATCTTGATACCGGCTCGGGTCAGCTTTTTTAGCTTAACCTTGAACAGCAATACAGACAGGTCTTGCTGATCGGAGATGAAACGAACCGGATGCTTCTGCACGCCGTCCTGCCATTTCTCCAGCGGAAACTGATCCAGCGTCGAATGAACTGTAACCGCATAATCATCGACGATGAATTTCGTCAGCAGGAACTCCAAATCCTCAATTGTTAAACAGGCGGCATCCTCAGACGGATAGTCACCTCTTTGTTCTGGATTGGAAAATGTTGTGCCGGGCAAGGCATGGATCAGCTTCGTGTTTAACGTTCCGAAGAAGCGTTCAACTGCGCCCTTATAATGAGGTGTTCGAGCCGGATTATATTCCAGTGAAACACCTAGCTGACTGCAACTGTCCTGCAAATCTTGCGAGTGGAACTCCAGACCATTGTCGAGAACCAAAGTGTCCATCAAACCAAAACACGGCCACTCTGATGAGAATTTAGAGTCCATCATGGTACCTGGTTGGGCTTTGACTTGCGACAATACTTGTTCGAGATATTGCTCTTTGGGAAGGATTGCATGCTTCAAGCAATGCATGACAGAAACATAGCTCGGCGCTTCAAAGCTAATGTAGAACCCAACAGGCATTCGACTGTAAAGGTCCAAAGCGACTGTTAACCAAGGCCTTCCAATAACCCGCCCTGACTGAAGCCTCAGGATGATGTCCATCAAGTGATGATCCACTTGCACAATGTGCAAAGGAAATCTCGCACCGACGCCAGTTCCGACAGCGGCAAAAACCTTGTCAGCTTCTTTTCGTCCTTTCTGGGCTGCCATCACTTCATAGGGATTGAGCCCTGCAAGAAAACGGTAGATGCTTCGCGCCGAGGGTACATGCATACGCCCAGCTTCTGGGTGAAGTTTGTTTTCTTTTACCAACCGGCCTTTAAACAGCTTGAAAACATCGAGTTTCGTCTTCGGGGTTCGGATGAGGTAGTGATCCTCGATAACTTCCTGAAGTATTTCAAACGACCGGTTGCACAGACATGTCGGTCGTCGCCCCTTCACATGGTGCCGTGGAAGAAGAGCCGTGATGTTCCGCCCACCTTTGATCCAGGCATCATACCATCTCCAAATTGCTGTGAAACTTGGCGGCATGGAAATCCCGCCCGTCACTGCGCTCTGGATCACGTCATTTATGGCGGTTGTTAAGTTGCTTTCGGCAAGATGCTCATCGACTTTTTTAACATAACTTAGCCGTTCGCGCGCAACTGCCTTGTCCCTCTCATTAAAAGCATCAAACCGTTTTTCAATTTGACCTTTTAACTTGAGCATCGTTTCAGGAACTTGCTGCTCTATTGACGCTTCACCGTCGATGATTTTTTCCACCAGTTCGCGCGTGGAGATCAGAAGAGGCTTACCTGTTTGACAACATGTGAGGTTCAGTTCACCGGTTTCGGTGTGGCAGGTGACTTTATAAACTGCCTCGTCTAAACGAACTCGAGAGTTCACGGGAATATGGATCATTGTCATTGTTCGATCTCCCCGTCGTAAAACCATACAAGGCTATCCGCGGTTATAGGCTTGTTGAGATCGACACACAGCTTGCCTTCCGCGATGTAAGGCAGTACGGCCTCAAATGCATTATCCGCACTTATTTGCCGCGCAAGTTCGCCGATTGATATGCGTTTTCTTCCGCCGAAGGCACGTGCGATCGAAATGGTGGAATATATTGTTCCACCTAGCAGACGATAAGGTTGCAGGAGATCAACGTTTGAGACCAACGGCTCTGGGCGAATTTGATCTTCTGTCCACACTTCGAAAGAATATCCCTCACCCTGAAGCACCAGCCGGATGACTTCAAACCTATCGAATGTGTCACCTTTCAATAGTTTGTCGTTTGGCTTGACCTCGATGAATTTACGTCCCGTGCGAGTTTTGACCTCGATATCCGGGTAGTAAATCCGCTGTTTCCCAGCAAACTCGTAGATGAACCCGCCCGGCTGCGACCAGTACGCTTCCACCTCGGGCAGGACATCCAAAATTCTCATGCAATCCCGTTCGAGCTGAGATTCCCATGGAACTGAACGCCTGTTCCTGCTGCTAAAGAAACGGCCTACGACGCGGCCTTTACTGGGGGTTACTACCCTCCGTCCTGGCTTATGCATATCATTCTCCTCATCGCTGAATTTAGGCAAAGTAGTCCTGTGGCGTGCTTGACACGCAGTGCTTGCCTGAGCGTAGGGAACGTGCTAAAGGAGAGACTTCTCACATCTTATCGCTTTAGCGACGTAACCAACCGTCTCAGACATTCTGGGGCGGTTTTTGCGTTTTGGGCCTCATGAGTTGTTTTCGTTGGAAAGAATGTTTCCGACTGACCACTTAAAGGTCAAGCCCCCCTCATTTCCATACGACCTTACCCACACCACTCACAATTTTCTGAGCCGGTTCGATGGGCGTTTTTTATGCGTGAACTGGTATTTTTTTGAGAAGGTAGCGATACAATGTCTTTTTGCATTTTGCGAAAAGACAGGATGGGAAATTGCAGTGTTCATCGTCAATTTCGAGAGGTTGATACATTGTAATAGTCGTATCAGCCTCCTATTCAAGATTCAGAATATAGCGCGACAAAAAGCCAGAACGTTCTCTCAGACGCTCCGATATTGAGATCAAAAAAATTTTGCCTAGGACAATTATTTCGGCATCAAAATTTTCAGAGGTTTGGGAATCGGTAGGGACTCGAAGAAACCTTCTCCCGAAAAAGGCAGAATTTGTCCCTAGACGTCATCAGATCGGGACCGAATATTCACCTACAGAAATGCAAGGGAAGCGGCTAATAAGAATCTGACGAGCAATTCGACCAACAGAGATATGAATTATGATTACGGAAATGTAGCCTCACCTATAGAAGGCTATTTTGCCCCCAAAGGGCATTGTCGAGTGCCAGTTTCATCATTTCCGGCGAGAATTTCATCTTCTCTGGCGAAAATTTCAACTTTTGTGGCACTCGACAACAAAAATGGTAGGCCCGGAGGGACTTGAACCCCCAACCAGACCGTTATGAGCGGTCGGCTCTAACCAATTGAGCTACGGGCCCCCAAGACAAATGTCCGGGTAAAGAAAAGACCGCACCGGTGATCCGGTGCGGTCCCGAAAACTAGCGATTTTCCGGCCAAGGTCAAGCCCGAACGTCGCGTAATTTCTTAATAATCGAGGAATGAACGCAGTTTGCGCGAGCGCGACGGATGCTTAAGCTTGCGCAGCGCTTTTGCTTCGATCTGACGGATACGTTCACGGGTCACGGAGAACTGCTGACCAACCTCTTCGAGGGTGTGGTCGGTGTTCATGCCGATCCCGAAACGCATACGCAGAACACGTTCTTCACGCGGGGTGAGCGATGCCAGAACGCGCGTGGTGGTTTCACGCAGGTTGGCCTGGATCGCAGCATCAAGCGGCTGAACGGCGTTCTTGTCTTCGATGAAATCGCCAAGATGGCTGTCTTCCTCGTCCCCGATCGGGGTTTCGAGCGAGATCGGCTCCTTGGCAATTTTCAGAACCTTGCGGACCTTCTCAAGCGGCATCTGGAGTTTTTCTGCCAGCTCTTCCGGGGTCGGCTCACGGCCGATTTCATGCAACATCTGGCGCGAGGTACGGACCAGCTTGTTGATGGTCTCTATCATGTGAACCGGAATACGGATGGTGCGCGCCTGATCGGCGATCGAACGCGTGATCGCCTGACGGATCCACCAGGTCGCATAGGTCGAGAACTTGTACCCACGGCGGTACTCGAATTTGTCCACCGCCTTCATCAGGCCAATGTTGCCTTCCTGAATCAGGTCAAGGAACTGAAGACCACGGTTGGTGTATTTCTTGGCGATCGAGATCACGAGACGCAGGTTGGCCTCGATCATTTCCTTTTTCGCACGACCGGCTTCGCGTTCGCCCTTGTTGACCACGCCGTAAACGCGGCGGAATTCGCCAACCGGCAAACCGACCTCGGCCGAAACACCACCAATGCCTTCGCGCAGGTTGGCGATTTCTTCGGAATAGCGTTCAACAAAGGTTTTCCAGCCCTTGCCCGGCAAACCGCCAACACGTTCCATCCAGTTCGGGTCAAGTTCATGGCCCTGATACTGTTTGATGAAATCGGGGCGTTTGATCTTGCAACGGTCGGCAAAGCGCAGAAGCTTGCCTTCAAGGCCGAGGAGACGGTTGTTCAAACCGGTCAGGTGATCGAGAAGTTCCTCAATACGGAAGTTGTTCAGGTGAACATCTTCCATCAGGTCAACCATCTCGTTCTTGAGCTTGTTATAGCGCTTTTCGGTCGCGGCCGGAACGGCCTCGCCCTTGTTCATTGCCACCAGACGCTGTTCCTGCGCCTTGTGCAATTTCTCGTAGGTCTTGGCGATCAGTTCGAACTTCTCGAGAACCTGCTCGGTCAGTTCCTCTTCCATTTTGGAAAGCGAAACGTTGACCTGTTCGTTCTCGTCATCGTCGTCATCATCGTCGCCGTCAGCCCTGGCCTCACCCTCTTCATCCTCGGACTTTTCAGACTCGTCGTCCTCTTCGTCCTCGTCTTCCTCGGCCTCATCGGTGAGGCCGGCCGGGGTTTCGGTCTCGGCTTCTTCGTCATCGTCGTCATTGGCTGACTCGAAGCTTTCGACATCTGCCTCTGCATCGACGTCGGTATCTTCTTCGTCTTCACCTTCGGCCGCGGCAATTTCCGCTTCCGGGCCACCGCCATAGGTGGTTTCAAGGTCAATGACGTCACGCAGCAAAAGTTCGCCAGCCTGAAGCTGGTCATGCCAGTTCACAATCGCACGAATGGTCAGCGGGCTTTCGCAAATCCCGCCAATCATCATGTCGCGACCGGCTTCGATACGTTTGGCAATGGCGATTTCGCCTTCGCGCGACAGCAGTTCAACACTGCCCATTTCGCGCAGATACATGCGCACCGGATCATCGGTCCGGCCAACATCATCTTCGGAGATGTTGCCACGCGGATCAGCATCGGAATCGTCGTTGTCGTCATTGTCGTCGGCTTCATCGCCATCGATGACATTGATGCCCATCTCGTTGAGATTGCTCATCACGTCTTCGATCTGCTCCGAAGAGAAATGCTCGGATGGCAGGGCCGCGTTCAACTCATCGACCGAGATGTGGCCCTTCTCCTTGCCCTTGGCAATGAGCTTTTTTATGGCCGACTTATATGTATCGAGAAGAGGTCCGTCTGCGTTTTCAGAAGAGTTCTTTTTCTCTTCAGCGTTCGAAGTCTTAGACGACATCTATTCCCCGTTTCCCGCTGGGTACGTTCGTACCGTTGTTGTCCCAAGCGCCGTGTCTTTCAGCGCAAATCACAAATAGCCCGATCGCTGATCCAGACCACACACGTGATCAATGATCAGTCGTCGAGCTTAAACACTTTCTCCCGGCGTCGGGCCAGATCCTCTCGTCTGTGAGAAAATCTTTCCCATTCCTCCTCGCTGGTATCTGCTGCCAACTGTCGGACGGCGTATTTTGCCTCTTCGTCCTCCAGGGAGCTTACAGCCATGGAAAAAACCTGTTTCCAACCCGTCAGGGCCCGTTCGAGCGGCGTTTCGGGCTTGGCGAAAGCAGCGTGCGCTATAACATCGGCACTAACCACCCGCAAAACTGTCTCTGACAGCCCGTCGCGCTCCAATTGGGCCTTGATCGTTTCGCAATCAAGTCCAGGATCATCGTCAAGCAGCTTTAAGACGGCCCGACGAAGATTGTCAAGCGCGGAGTCTGCACAACTATAGATTCCCAGCTGTTCACCAATCTCATCATGCAAGGCAGGATGGTTGATCAATGTCAGCAAAAGAATGGAGTCTTGCAGGTCACGCTTCTTTTGCATGGGTGGTCGCGACATGCCCGGAACCGCTTTACCGGCCGGACCCCAGAAATGGTCATTTTTTCCGCGTTTGCCACCCCATCCGGATTTTTTATTTTGGAAATTGCCCGAATTTCCCGACCGGTTTGCGGGCTTTCCGCCCCGATCCCCCTTGAACAGCTTCCAGATACGGTCGCGGAAAAACGAATTGTATTGCGACCGCACCGCTTCATCAGCAATCACGGAGATGCGTTGATTTATCGTCGCCTCGAGCGCAGCACGACGTTCCGGGGTGTCAATCTTGTGCGTGCCCGCATCCATGCGCCAGACAAGCTCGGCCAACGGCACGGCATGTTCGATGATCTTGCGAAAACTGTTAAAGCCATCCGGGGCTGCCATCAGGCTGTCTGGGTCTTCACCCTCGGGCAGGATCGAAAACAGCAATGACTTGCCCGGGCGCAAAATCGGCAGTGCGCGTTCTGCGGCACGCACCGCTGCGCGCTTACCGGCAACATCGCCATCCAGACACAGGATCGGCTCGTTGGTCATTTTCCAAAGTTCGCCAATCTGTTCTTCGGTCACCGCGGTTCCAAGTGGTGCCACCGCCCCGCGAAAGCCCGCACGGTGCAGGGCAATCACATCCATATAGCCCTCGGTAACAATAATCGGCGCATCCTGTTGCGATGCTTCACGTGCCTGTGGAAGGCCATAAAGCAAACGCCCCTTGTGAAACAGCGGCGTATCCGGGCTGTTGAGGTATTTCGGCTTGCCATCACCCATGACGCGCCCGCCAAAGGCCACCACCCGTCCACGGCGATCCAGGATCGGGAACATGACCCGCCCCCGAAAGCGGTCATAGCTTTGCCGCTTGCCATCTTCAGGCTCGATCAGAAGCCCGGCCTCGATCATCAGTTTTTCATCGATATCTTCGCGCTTGAGCGCTGCCTTCAGCGCCCCGCGACTGTCCGGGGCATAGCCCAGCCGGAAGTCGGATATCGTCTTGTCATCGAGCCCGCGCTGATGGAAGTAATCAAGCCCCTCCTTGCCTTCGGGCATGCGCAACATGCGTTCGAAAAACGCACAGGCTGCCTCCATGACCTCGTAAAGGGTTTTGGCTTTCTGTTCGCGTTCCTGGGCTTCGCGGGATTGCTTGGGGACTTCCATGCCGACCTGATTGGCCAGCACCTCGACCGCCTCGATAAAGGTCAGGCCACGGGTATTCATCACAAAGCTGATGACATCGCCATGCGCCCCACAACCAAAGCAGTGATAGAAACCCTTTTGCTCATTGACCGTAAAGGACGGGGATTTTTCAGAATGGAACGGGCACAGCCCGGAATATTCCCGGCCGCGTTTGATCAGCTTCACCGATGTACCGACGACATCCGCCAGTCCCACCCGCGCCCGCAGGTCGTCTAGAAACGACTGGGGAAAGCTCATGTGTGCCCCGTTCCCGTAATGTCACAGCAGTGTGCTGCAACTCTGTTGATTGGTCCCTGCCCCGGTTGACCTGATTGATGTGATTATTGTCCGGTCCCGGGACGACGAAAGCCGGACGATTTTACACGCCCGGCTTTCAAATGACATAGTCCTGTTGCGATTAACCCAACAGTTTTTTGGCGACACCACCGGCTTTGCCGAAATCCATCGTGCCGCTGTATTTTTCGCGAAGGGCTGCCATGGTGCGGCCCATATCCTTAAGGCAGGTCGCACCGATTTCCGAAACAGTGCCACGCACGGCGTCTTCGATTTCTTCGTCGGACAGTTGGGCCGGCAGGAACTTTTCGATGACCTCGATCTCGGAGGCTTCCTGTTCTGCCAGTTCCGGGCGATTGCCCTTGGTGTACATTTCAATGCTTTCTCGGCGCTGTTTTACCATCGCCTGAAGCAGATTGATGATTTCATCATCTGAAATGCCATCGGTGTTGCCGTCGCTCCGTGCGGCGATATCGCGTTCTTTCAGTGCCGCCAGAATAAGGCGCACGGTGGTTACGGAGCAGGCATCCTTGGCAAGGACGGCCTTTTTCAAAGCGTCGTTAAGCTGCGATCGCAGCATGGCTCATCTCTGATTCTGTGGAAGAAAGGAGCGAACATACCGCAAAACGGCATTTGACGCAAAGAAAACGTTAACACATAAGTTATTGATTTTATTGCAAAAATAAAAGTTTAGATGCGTCCTTGACATGCCATGGCGACTCCCGTAGACATCCGCCAATTTGCCTGCCGGGATCACGCTTTGCCCCGCTTTTCGCATACCTTGCTGACGCTTTTGCGCTGTCGGCATACCTTGCTGGAAACCACTTGGCACGTCTGCATGGCCGGTATGCAGGTTAACAGCAGCCGTTTTTGTCGGCCTGCGCAGAATTATTATATATAAAAAGAATCCGTGTTTCACCGTGGAAAGATCGAAAGGACATTTGCCAATGTCAGCGCCCACGCACACCCCGCCCCCTGGTGCTTCTGCCGTTCTGGTTCTCGCAGATGGTTCAGTTTTTTGGGGACGCGGCGTCGGGGCCCGAGGAGAGGTCGTTGGTGAAGTCTGCTTCAACACGTCGATCACGGGCTATCAGGAAATCATGACCGACCCTTCCTATGCCGGTCAGATGATCACCTTTACCTTCCCCCATATCGGCAATGTCGGCACCAACGACGAAGATATCGAAAACGCCAAACCGGTCGCCCTTGGCTGCATCCTGCGCCAGGACATTACCGAGCCGTCAAACTACCGCGCCCAGAAACATTTCAACGACTGGCTTGCTGAACATGGCCGGATCGGGATCGCCGGTGTAGATACCCGGCGCCTGACCAAACGCATCCGGACCGAAGGCGCGCCAAACGGTGTGATCTGCCACAGCGAAGATGGCAGTTTTGATATCGAAGCCCTGATCGCCAAGGCCAACGAATGGCCGGGCCTCGAAGGCATGGACCTTGCCAAGGACAACAGCTGCACCACCGGTTACGACTGGGACGAAGCCCTTTGGACCCGCGAAGGCGGATACGGCAAGGTTGGCAATGCCAAGCACCATGTCGTTGCCATCGATTACGGCGTAAAGCGCAACATCCTGCGCAACCTGGCAAGCCTTGATTGCAAGGTCTCGGTTGTTCCGGCCACCACCTCGGCCGATGAAATCCTTGCGATGAACCCGGATGGCATCTTCCTGTCCAACGGCCCGGGCGATCCGGCCGCCACCGGTGAATATGCGGTTCCGACAATCAAAACCCTGATCGAAAGCGGCAAGCCTGTATTCGGGATTTGCCTGGGTCATCAGATGATGGCGCTCGCCCTGGGTGCGAAAACCATGAAGATGGATGTCGGCCATCGTGGTGCGAACCACCCGGTCAAGGACACGACCACGGGTGTTGTTGAAATCACATCCCAAAACCATGGCTTTGTCGTCGACAAGGACAGCCTGCCTGACAACGTCGAAGCAACGCACTTCTCGCTGTTTGATGGATCCCTTGCCGGTCTGCGCCTGAAAGACAAGCCGGTCTTCGCTGTTCAGTACCACCCCGAAGCATCGCCGGGGCCGCATGACAGCCACTACCTGTTCAAACGTTTCGTTGGCCTGATCGAGGACGCCAAAGCCTGATCCCCTGATCAGGACACGCCCGAGATTACGCGATTAACGGACTTAAACGAGGCGGTGCAGCCATAGCGCCTGCCCTTGCGAAAAGCGGAAAACGACATGCCGAAACGTACAGATATCAAATCAATCCTCATCATCGGTGCCGGCCCGATTGTTATTGGCCAGGCTTGCGAGTTTGACTATTCCGGTGCCCAGGCCTGTAAGGCCCTTAAGGAAGAAGGTTACCGCGTCATTCTGGTCAACTCGAACCCGGCGACCATCATGACCGATCCGAACCTGGCCGATGCCACCTATATCGAGCCGATCAAACCGGCCATGGTCGCCAAGATCATCGAAAAGGAACGCCCGGACGCCATCCTGCCGACCATGGGGGGTCAGACGGCCCTGAACACCGCACTTGCCCTATTTAACGACGGCACGCTTGAAAAATACGGTGTTGAGATGATCGGTGCGAAAAAGCACGTCATCGAAAAGGCCGAAGACCGCCAGCTGTTCCGCGAAGCCATGGACAAGATCGGCCTTGAAAGCGCGCGCTCAGCCATGGTTCGCACCTTCGAAGATGCGGTCAAGGCACTCGAAGTTACCGGCCTTCCGGCGATCATCCGTCCAAGCTTCACCCTTGGCGGTGAAGGCGGCGGTATTGCCTATAACCGTGAAGAGTTCGAACAGATCGTACGCAATGGTCTGGCGATATCGCCGACCCACGAAGTGCTGATCGAAGAATCCATTCTCGGCTGGAAAGAGTATGAAATGGAAGTCGTCCGCGACAATGCGGATAACTGCATCATCATCTGCTCGATCGAAAACGTCGATCCGATGGGCATCCATACCGGCGACTCAATCACTGTCGCCCCGGCGCTCACCCTGACCGATAAAGAATATCAGATCATGCGCGACGCCTCGCTGGCGGTACTTCGCGAGATCGGTGTGGATACCGGCGGCTCGAACGTTCAGTTCGCGGTCAACCCGGATGACGGTCGCCTGATCGTGATTGAAATGAACCCGCGTGTGTCGCGTTCTTCCGCACTGGCATCCAAGGCAACCGGCTTCCCGATTGCCAAGATCGCAGCCAAGCTTGCGGTTGGGTATACCCTCGATGAGCTTGATAACGATATCACCGGTGTCACCCCGGCCTCGTTCGAGCCGACCATCGACTATGTCGTCACCAAGATCCCGCGCTTCACCTTTGAAAAGTTCCCGGGCGCCAAGCCGCTTCTGGGGACTGCCATGAAGTCGGTCGGCGAAGCGATGTCCATCGGTGGCTGCTTTGCCGAAAGCCTGCAGAAAGGTCTGCGGTCGATGGAGACCGGGCTTACCGGCCTGAATGAAGTCAAAATCGAAGGTGCGCCCGACAAGGCCGCTATCCGCGCCAAGCTGACCCAGCCGATCCCGTTCCGTATCCTGTATGCGGCCCAGGCTTTCCGTCATGGCCTGACGCTTAAGGAAATTCAGGGTGCGACCAAGTTTGATCCGTGGTACCTCAAGCAGATTGAAATGCTGGTCGCAGAGGAAGAAAAAGTTCGCGCAAACGGCATCCCGACCGACAAGCAGGAATTGCTCCGCCTCAAAAAGCTCGGCTTCTCGGACGCCCGTCTTGCCGAACTGGCTGGCAAGGACGAAGACGCTGTTCGCGCGGATCGTCAGGCCCTTGGCCTGCGCCCGGTTTACAAGCGCATTGATACCTGTGCGGCCGAATTCCCGTCGCGCACCTCGTACATGTATTCCATGTATGAAGGCGATGGTTTCGTTGAGCCGGAAAACGAGGCAGAAGTCACGGATCGCAAGAAAGTCATCATTCTTGGTGGTGGTCCGAACCGTATCGGTCAGGGTATCGAATTTGACTACTGCTGCGTTCACGCAGCCTATGCGCTGCGCGAAGCCGGCATCGAAGCCATTATGGTCAACTGCAACCCGGAAACGGTTTCAACCGACTATGACACCTCGGATCGTCTGTATTTCGAACCGCTGACCGCCGAAGACGTGATCGAGCTTTGCCAGCTTGAACAAAGCAACGGCGAACTGCTTGGCGTGATTGTGCAGTATGGCGGCCAGACCCCGTTGAAACTTTCCGCGGCCCTTGAAAAGGCAGGCGTTCCGATCCTCGGCACCAGCCCGGACAGCATTGATCTCGCCGAAGACCGCGACCGGTTCCAGGCCCTGATCAACAAGCTTGGCCTGCGTCAGCCGGCAAACGGCATTGCCCGCTCTGTCGACGAAGCCGTCAAAATCGCCGAAGGCATCGGTTACCCGATCGTCATCCGCCCAAGCTACGTTCTGGGTGGCCGCGCGATGGAAATCGTTCACACCACCGAAGACCTTCTGCGCTACATGCACGAAGCGGTTCAGGTATCGGGCAAAAGCCCGGTTCTGATCGACAGCTTCCTGCAGGACGCGATCGAGATTGATGCTGACGCAGTGTCCGACGGCGAGAACGTCTTTGTTGCGGGCATCATGCAGCACATCGAAGAAGCCGGTATCCATTCCGGTGATTCGGCCTGCTCCCTGCCGCCCTACTCGCTTGATGAAGCGATGATCGAACGCCTTAAGGAACAAACTGTTCAGCTCGCCAAGGCACTTGATGTGATCGGCTTGATGAACGTTCAGTTCGCGATCAAGGATGACATCATCTATCTGATCGAAGTGAACCCGCGTGCTTCGCGTACGGTACCATTCGTCGCCAAGGCAACCGGCAACCCGATTGCCAAGATCGGTGCACGCATCATGGCGGGCGAAAAGCTCGGCGACTTTGAAATTGATCATGGTCCGTTCAAGCATATCGCGGTCAAGGAAGCTGTCCTTCCGTTCAACCGCTTCCCGGGCGTTGATACCTTGCTTGGCCCGGAAATGCGTTCGACTGGCGAAGTCATGGGTCTGGACACCGATTTCGGCCGCGCCTTTGCCAAGGCACAGATGGCTGCGGGCCATACGCTTCCGCTTGAAGGCAAGATCTTCATCTCGGTCAAAAACTATGACAAACCGGCCGCTGTTCAACTGGCGCGCGACGCCATTGCACTTGGCTTTGGCATCGTTGCGACCCATGGCACTGCAGAAGCTCTTGAAAAAGAAGGGCTAGACGTCACCCCGGTCAATAAGGTACAGGAAGGACGTCCCCATATCGTGGACATGATGAAGAACGGCGATATCAAGCTGGTGTTCAACACCACCGAAAGCAAGCAGGCCGTGGTCGACAGTTTCTCGATCCGCCGTACTGCGCTTACCGATGACATCCCGTACTACACCACTGTCGCCGGTGCCCGCGCTACCCTGCGCGCCATCGACAACCTGAAACGCGGCGCACTTGAAGTCCGTCCCGTTCAGGAATATCTTGGGGACAAGTACTAAGGTTCTTAATCTGAACCTGACGGAAGAATTCAGACCGCCCGGCGGGATGCCGGGCGGTTGATTTTGTAGTATCGACCGCTAATAAGAATAGGCTGTGAGCGCGATGGAAAAAGTACCAATGACCCCCCAGGGGCATCAGCGTCTCGAAGAAGAACTGAAGCATCGCAAGTCCGTCGAACGCCTTGAAATCATCAAGGCCATCGCGGATGCCCGTGAGCATGGCGATCTTTCGGAAAATGCCGAATACCATGCCGCACGCGAACGCCAAAGTTTCTGCGAAGGTCGTATTGCCGAGCTCGAAGATGTGCTCAGCCGCTCCGAAGTTATCGACATCAAATCCCTTGCGGGCGATGTCGTGAAATTCGGCGCCAAGGTTCAGCTCGTTGACGAAGACACCGACGAGGAAACCACCTATCAGGTGGTTGGCCCGATCGAAGCCGACATCAACGCTGGTCGTATCTCGACCACGTCGCCAATCGGCCGTGCACTGATTGGCAAGTCGGTCGGTGACTCTGTCGAAGTCACCGTGCCCGGCGGCACCAAAAGCTATGAGATTTTGAAGGTCGATTTCTCGTAACAGGGAATATCAGATTGCTCAAAACGGCCCGCTTGAACCGCGGGCCGTTTTTTTATGCCTGATTACCCGCAATGCAACGGCGACACCTCGACGAGGCAAGCCCGATAAGTAGCCCCCACAAACACACACAAAAATTGAAACACTTTCATTCAATTTTTCTTTAAATTGCACTTTGATCTAATTAATGTAGCCCTAAGATAAGATTTCTCAAGCAGAACTCATCTCTGAAGAGAAGTCGGGGGAGACTGTTCACACTTTGTGAACAAAATCGGGGCCTACATTTGTTTATTATTGCTGCGTTGAAACGGCACCTTTCAGAGCCGCTACGACCCTTCTACGCACTGTTTCGATCAATGCCGGATCTACTGATCCTGATCGCGATCATGTTCGTGGACCCATTCGGCTTTTCAAATTCCACTGATGAGCGGTCCAAAGATGTCTTTTATCAGGTAACCTCACCTTTCTACCCTGATACTGCGCGTGACAACATCGCAGTCATTCTGATTGATGACGCATCACTCGACACCGAGTTTTTCGATTGGCCTCCATCATTTGATCAGTATGACACATTGCTGTCATCTGTTGCGACTTATGCGCCAAAGGCAGTTTTCTTTGACCTGCTTTTTCTTGATCCGCGCGGGCAAGAAGACGACTTGGAATTCTTCGCCGATAACATCCGTGCTATTCGTGACTTCAAGGATACACCCGTCTTTGCAATGGGTGCAGCGTCGATACACGCAGGAACCGACGAATGCTTCTCCGAAAGCATCAGCGTTCTGCCGCAGATCGGCGATGCAGTAACCGATCTGCCATTTTTCAGGTTTTCTGGATATGGAAACGATTACCCGATGTACACTATGTGCAACGGTCGTACCTTGCTCTCACCAGCTGCTGAGCTTCTCAAGGCAGTCTGCAGCTTGGATAGCAACGGAAGCGAGTTAGACGGACCGTGTCCGGACGCAACGCTCAGCAACGTACAGCAGATTACCAAAACAATTCCAGAAGCGATCTCGATCAGGTGGGGTGAAGCCACCGCACCGATAAATCAACGACTTTATCCGGCAAGCTTCGATGGCGAAGGCAGCGATTGCGTCCCCCCCTCTGACAAGTTCATTGAAAAACTGCTGCGCAGTGCCAGCTATTTTATTGGTGCGTTCTCCGAACGACTACGTCCCGATATCTCCAAGAATTGTATTTACCATCCGCACATGTCGGCCTTTGACCTGATCGTGCGAGCACAACAGGCAAGCCATGTAGCAACGGCTGACAAAGCAGAACAAGCAAATGCTTCTCGTAAGATTCTGGAAGACTTCCTGAACAATAAGGTGGTCTTGATTGGACTCGATGTTGCTGGAGTGCGTGACACAGTCATCTCCCCGGTTCAGGGAACAATTCCCGGCGTCATGGCACACGCAATGGCACTCGATAATGCACTTGTACTCGGATCGGATATGCAACATGCCGCCCCCGTTTTGTTCTGGGAAGCTGACGGAACTGATGCGATTGAAATCGCCGGGCTGCTTGTTCTGACATTGCTCCGCTGGCGGCTGGCAAGCAACGTCATCGCTAGCAGTAATTTAAAGCCGGGCTCCAAGCGAAGCTATGTCAGGTTTGCGCTGATGGCTCTGGGCTGCGTTGTTTTCTTCTTCGCTCTGATCGCAGCGACCTTCTTCATTCTTCGATGGTCACCGATCAATTGGATAGGCCTGATCGGGCTTGGTTGGGCATATATCGCATTTTGCTACAGTACAACCATGCAACGTCCCAACGCCGATGGATATATTCATGAGTAGCGTCTTTTTAACCGTCAGAAATAAAATCAGTTTGGAGGGTCCCACAATGTCTCAGAAGTTTTTGTGGACAATGATGTGCATCTTTTATCTGGCAACAGTAATCATTTCAGTTCCTCCAGCCCGTGCAGAAGATCAAGCCCAACTGCAAATTATCAACTACATTTCTACGGATGGGAAAATCACTGTTTATAACGACAATGCCAAGGCCGTAGGACAAAAGCAGATCGATACATTACCGCTTCCCGTCGATGTGCTTGAGACTGCACGGGGAGGAAAGCTCTATAAAATTGAGGACAACTTTTGGGTCAGGTCAATGTCTGTGCAGGTCAATCAGAGTGCTGATCTTGCCCCGACCAACATTTCCATCCTCGAAGCTAAAACCGGCCGCGCAGCTGACGAAAAAAGCCACTCGGGACGGGGGATCAAATGATGCAACTTCCCGTCAATCTCAAGCGCTTTGTGCAGGGACCAATGGCTCCAAGCGGATCTAGGTTCATCATCGCTGCAATGATTGCTGCAACCGCACTTTCGGGTTGCCAGACAATGAAGGCCATACAGGCACAGGTCTCCGGTGGAACCTACAATACCTTTGATGGAAAACTGATTGAAACAGCAGAAAACCGAGTCACCAAACCCGTCGAAGTTAGCCCATTCACAACACTTCTAGACCAGTTCAACGTCGAACAAGACGGTCAGGAAATAGGCTTTAATGTCAAAAATCGGACGGAAACAGAACGCGCAGAAGCGCTGAAAGAATTGTCTGCACGTGATCTGGAACTTCGCGAACTCCAATTTAACAGCATTCAAGAATTGAGTGGCGAAGGTGCCCAGGCACTTACATCCTACGTTTATTCAATCGTTTCCCGCCTGCTTGAAGAATGGCCCTATGAAAAGCCCGAGATTTCCGTCGCAATCATCAGAAGCGACAATTACCGAGCCTCCATGAGCCCCAATGGCATTCTACGGCTCAACACATCTGTTCTACTTAATGCTGATGACGAAGATGAAGTCGCAGCGGTTGTTGCACATGAACTTGCCCATGCCCTCTTTCAACATCATAACGCCGACGACCAACAGTCGATCGAAGACAAATCATTCATTGTCGCCACTCAGTTTGCTGCCGGATGGCTCGGGGGGAACTCAGACAGCCCCGCGACCCAAAATGCGGCAAAGGCTCTGATGGTTTCCGGGTTTGGGATGTATCGCATTAACAACAGCATCCTGTATCCGGGATGGAAGCGCCATCAAGAGGATGAGGCTGATCTTCTCGCCGTCGATTTACTATATCGCGCGGGATATGACTGGGAAAGAATGACGACCGTATTGGAGCGCCTTGATAGTGAGCATCAGCGTGTCCAAGCCGAGAAGATTGCTCGCGAACAAGAAATCGAAAAAAGCAAGAAGCAGCTGGGCGAATATACCAATCTTTCGGATGTTCTGAATGTCGGTTTGTCAAATGTCGGCAAGGATCTTTCTAGAATGCTGGATGGAATAGGCGACGACCATGCGCCAGCTGCCGAACGCCTTCTGGAGACAAAACTCTATATTCAACGTGAATATCTGGATGGTGATTTCCCACCTGCGGCAGATACTGAATCCTTGCAAAGAGTTGTTTGGGAAGGTCCAGGTTTCTCGGCCATTAAAAAGTCGGTGTATGGCGAACGTGCTCGCATTCTCGCCGAACGCGGTGAGTTAGACGAAGCACAAGAACTTGCACTCAAGTCGCTCGATGGTCGCGAAGACACTGATCCGGTTGCCCGACGCATTCTATATCTTGCCCGCAAAGAGCAAGGACAAGATGCCAAGGCATTGCTAAATCTGGAGCTTGCCCGCAAAGACCCCCAAGCAGGGATAGAGATATTCAAACTTTTGCGGGATGAATATGCTGAGCAGGGCCAGTGGGATAATGCCCTTCAAACATGGCATGATGCTTTGCTCAAATTTCCTGAACAAATCACTGCTGGCATTTACTTCCCAGAACGAATTTCGCTTCTGGCCCGCGCAGGCCGCGCAACCGAAACCCTCGACAGTTTGAAACAGTGCCAAGACTTGAACATTAGTGTTTACATCTCAGCTCTGTGCGAGGAAGCCGCAAGGCCGATCACATCACCAGAGAAATCATTAGAAGCCAATTCAAAGGCCGAGGCTACCGCACAGGAATACTCGACTTCTACCGACATACAAAGCCAGTCCTGATGCAAAACAGGGGAGGTCAAAAGATCTCCCCTGCTTCTGTATCAAAATGACAAACACAAACTATCCCAAACGGAAATCAGTCTTCGACCTCAATATCGATCGGCACACCGGGCATGTTTTTCGCGGTGCGAATCGAAAGTGCCGATTTAACGTGATTGACGTTCTCGGCAACTGTCAGTTCGGTGGTCAGGAATTTCTGATATTCATCCCAGCTGTGCGAGACGATTTTCAGAAGAAAGTCCATTTCACCGGCCACCATGTGGCATTCGCGGACTTCTGGCCAAGCGGCCGCACGGGCTTCAAACGCACGCAGATCATGTTCTGCCTGGCTGGCAAGCCCGACCATTGCAAACACAGTCACGTTGTAGCCCAGCGCCTGCGCATCCACATCGGCATGATAGCCCTGAATGAAACCGGTTTCCTCGAGTGCGCGCACACGACGCAAACAGGGGGGCGCTGAAATACCTGCACGGCGTGCAAGTTCCACATTGGTCATGCGGCCATCTTCCTGCAGATCGCGCAAAATTCTGCGGTCGATCTTGTCGAGTTTGACCCGTTGCATTTATTCCTCGATTCTGTGCGCGAAACTTACCCCGATTGAAACAATATTACAGCGAGGCAAGTTGCTGGCAATAATATAATCCGCATCAGAATGCAATCTTGTGCTTGGATGCCGTAACTGAAAACGCTGAAAAATCTGCTTTTTGGCGCAAATTTCCGCCATCCTGCACGACCATTCCGAGACGCTTCGACGCCACAATGAAACTACCTGTTTCAAACGTAAAATTTCACCATTTAAAAAACGCGAAACAAGCTGCTCAAACTTTGCGTGAAGCGGTTGCGTCTTGCCCGGACTGCCAATATGTTCGATCTCTGTTTTTACTCATCTCGGACGTATACAAAGAACATGGCCCAGGAACATCAGACCAAAGTCCTCATCATTGGCTCCGGCCCTGCCGGGTACACCGCAGCGATCTATGCCGCGCGCGCGAACCTTGAACCTATGATGGTGATGGGTCTTCAGCCGGGTGGCCAGTTGATGATCACAACTGATGTCGAAAACTATCCGGGCTTCGCTGATGTCATTCAGGGTCCTTGGCTGATGGACCAGATGAAGGCACAGGCCGAGCATGTCGGCACCAAAATGGTGCATGACCTGATCACCGAAGTCGATTTCTCCAAACGTCCGTTCGTCTGCAAAGGCGACTCCGGCGACACCTATATCGCAGATACGGTCATCATTTCGACCGGGGCACAGGCACGCTGGCTTGGCCTTCCGGGCGAAGAGAAGTTCAACGGCCGTGGCGTTTCGGCCTGCGCGACTTGTGATGGTTTCTTCTATCGCAACAAGCCGGTCACAGTTGTCGGTGGTGGCAACACCGCGGTTGAAGAAGCCCTTTATCTTGCCGGTATCTGCTCCAAGGTGACACTGATCCATCGTCGCGACGAACTGCGAGCAGAAAAAATGCTCCAGGACCGTTTGCTCAAGCATGAAAAGATCGAGGTTGTCTGGGACAGCGTTGTCGAAGACATTCTCGGTGGCGATGGCCCGATGGACGGTGTTGAAGGTGTGCGCGTACGTAATGTCAAAACCGGTGCGCTGCTTGATATCCAGGCCGACGGTTTCTTTGTTGCCATCGGCCATGATCCAGCAACGGCTGTTTTCAAAGGCCAGGTCAACATGGATGACGAGAACTATATCCTCGTCAAGCCGGGCAGCACGGTGACCAATATCGAAGGGGTCTTTGCCGCAGGCGACGTTACCGACAAAATCTACCGTCAGGCGGTGACTGCTGCTGGTATGGGCTGCATGGCCGCCCTTGAGGCAGAAAAATTCATCGCAGAGCACGAAGCCTGATCTTCTGGCGTAAATGAGCCTAAAGACCAAAGGGGACGCATCTGGCGTCCCCTTTTTTAATCGTTTCAAACGGCCGCGATCCGGCCAATTGACTGACATTGCGTCGAAAACCGCACCCCGCCATGGACTTTGCAGGAAAATGTCTTCTTGCAGAAAATGTCACAGGCCTCATATTGATTGAATAATCATGCACTTGGTCAAAGCTTGTGATGCACTTAATAGTGTGGAAACCAAATTGGCCATAAAAGAAGAGAACAATTATCAGGGGTCCTGCGCATCGACCGTGCGCTGGCACATCTAGGAGCAGGTCTATGGACTGGGACAAGCTGCGTGTTTTTCACGCTGTTGCCGAAGCCGGGAGCTTCACCCACGCAGGGGAAAACCTTAATCTGAGCCAGTCGGCCGTCAGCCGACAGATCAGCGCACTCGAAGAAAGCGTGAAAGTCCCGCTTTTCCATCGCCATGCGCGTGGCCTGATCCTGACAGAACAGGGCGAGTTGCTGTATCGCACAGCACATGATGTTTTTGCCAAGCTTTCGATGGCAGAGGCGCGCATTCGCGAATCAAAGGAACGGCCAAGCGGTCCGCTCAAGGTCACGACAACGGTGGCCTTCGGTTCGACCTGGCTAACACCGCGCATCAACGAGTTCCTTGAACGGTATCCGGAAATCGAACTGTCGCTGGTGCTCAATGACGAGGAACTCGACCTTGCCATGCGCGAGGCCGATGTTGCCATCCGCATGCAGCCGCCCCGTCAGGCCGATCTTGTCCAGCGCCAGTTGATGACGCTGCGCTATCACGTGTTTGCATCGCCGGAATATATCAAGCAACACGGCATGCCCAAGACTCCTGAAGAACTCAAGGATCACCGTCTGATCATCTATGGTGCGGATGCCCGACCGCCGGTTTCCAACGTCAACTGGATGATGGCAACCGCACAGCAGTTCAAACCGGACATGCGCCCGATTCTGAAGCTCAACAATATCTATGGCATCTTCCGCGCCACCGAGTCCGGCCTTGGCATTTCTGCCCTGCCGGATTACCTGTTGCCCTCCAATAGCAATCTGGTCCGCATCCTGCCGGAACTCGAAGGGCCAAGCTTCGATGCCTATTTCGTCTATCCGGAAGAACTGCGCCATTCCAAGCGCATCGCCGTATTCCGTGACTTCCTGATCGAGGAAATTTCAAAGGTCAAGGCAAAGGCCGCAGCAGCCGCCAGCGCAAGTGCCACGACCGAGAAATAGAATCCGAGACATCGTTTATCCGATTCTGCAACAGCCCGGCCCAGCAGGGCTGTTGGCGTTTATGGAGTGTTTTGCCTATATCGGGCACATCAAATATCAGTCGTGCCATAATGTCTTAAAATTGCTGACATTTTATTGTCATGCGCCTGACGCATGGTTGACTTGTAGTCATTCTATTTTTGGCCCACCCAAGGATCACTTATATTCATATCATAAGTTGTGAGCATACGCACAAAGCGAGCTTGCTCCGGCTTCCTGATCTTTGGACGATCCGTCCGCCGGAACGATATCCGGCTTGGAATCTTCAAGAGTTTCCCTACGTCTCCCAGACGTAAGCCTCCCTGTTGATCTTGCCGGTAGCTCCCCCGCTACCGGCTTTTTTTTGTGCTGCTGCACAATGAATTATCGCCGCAAACAGTGATCTAGCCAGAAAACCGGCGAAACACCCTCATGAAAACATATAAATATCAATAACTTGATGTCATTCTGAACGTCCCCATATATTTATGCAGAAAATGCATGGCTGAAAAAGCAATTTGGCAGTGGTCATTATCGTCAAAAACGCTATCTTCTCCCTCGAACCGCAGCGGAACACTCCGCACCGCGGTACAGAGTTTTCTCCCTGACCGATTATGTCGGTCTTTAGCCGGACGCCCTGTCCGGCTTACCCAGGGCCCTGCGAAGGGTCCTACGTCTCCCAGACGTGAAGCCTCCCTGATAAACTTGCCGGGCACATTTGTTGCCCGGCTTTTTTTTTTGCTTTATCGGCTTCCTCGCCTTCTCCCCATTACGCCTGCTCGCACGCAGCTGTGATCAGCCGTCACCCGATCTCGACTTGGCAAGCGCCGCCCTTGGTTTCACTATGGTCATTCAATGTGTCCAATAAGGACACCCATCTGCATGATCGGGACATCGGCTCCATGAAAAGCACGCTGAGCGCCTTCCTGTTTGGCAAGAATGCCAACAGTCATCTCCCAGAGCGCGTTCAGAGCGCGATCGAAAAACAACAATATGAAAGCGAAAAGCTGATCGGCTGGGTACAGCTGTTGCTGGTGACGATTTTTGCAAGTCTCTATGCCATCTCCCCCAAGACCGCAATGTCCGATGGCATCCACCCCGTACCCTGGGCGCTTGGGCTTTATTATCTGTTTACCCTCAAACGCCTTGCCCTGACCTATCGCAACAAACTCTCGACCTGGTTTCTGACTGTTTCAGTCATCGCCGATATCGGGCTTCTGATGGTCCTGATCTGGAGCTTCCATATCCAGTACATGCAACCGGCCAGCTTTTATCTCAAAGCACCGACCGTGCTCTATGTCTTCATCTTCATTGCCCTGCGTAGCCTGCGCTTTGATCCGCGCTATATCCTGATAGCTGGCGGGACAGCGGCGACAGGCTGGATCATCCTGACTGGCTATGTCATCTGGTCGGAGGGCGGCAAAAGCATGATCACGCGTGATTATGTGACCTACCTGACCTCAAACTCGATCCTGATCGGGGCTGAAATTGACAAGATAATTGCCATTTTGCTGGTTACGGCTGTTCTAACGGTCGCCGTGATGCGAGCCAAAAGATCGTTTATTCGGGCTGTCACGGATGAAATTGCCGCCCGCGATCTGTCGCGCTTTGTGTCACCCGAAATTGCCAATCGCATCACCCATGCCGAACAACAGATCCGACCGGGCGACGGCGAGGCCGTCAACGCGACGGTAATGTTTACCGACATCGAAGGTTTTTCATCAATCGCCGAAAAACTCGCGCCAAAAGAACTGGCCACCATGCTCAATGAATATTTCACTGAGACCAATGCCTTGATTTCGCATTTTGGCGGTGTGATCACCCAGTTTGAAGGTGATGCAATGCTGATCACCTTTAATGCCGTGACCCCTGATACCGATCACGCGCTCAACGCCGTGCGCACCGCCCTTGCCATTCAGGAACTCGCCAACCGGCGCATTTATTCTCATGGCGGGCAGTTGAAAACCCGCTGCGGGATCAATTCAGGTGAAATTGTTCTGGGTGCTGTCGGCTCCGAAAGCCGCCTGACCTTTACGGTGCATGGTGATAACGTCAATATCGCCTCGCGGCTTGAGGCACTGAACAAGGAGTTCAGCACCTATATCCTTGCAACAGAGGATACAGTGCGTGCCTGTGGCAACCACGACGATATTCCGGCATGGACGCCGCGCGGCGATGTCACGGTGCGTGGCCGGGAAAACCCGACAAAGATCTTCTCGCTCTCACCAATCAAAATCACCGGTCACACCCCGGCACAAGACACAGACCACCAAACGGTATCGCGCGCCTGAAAATCGTGACCAACGGCGCGTCCCGGACAAATTAAAAGCCCGGGGAGCTGTAAGCTCGCCCGGGCTTTGGGGACAGATGGTCTTGGGGAGACCTGTCAGATGCGCTGCCTTGCCCGTGGGGTGCATGACGCCTTGGGGGATAAGGGCGTCTGTTCCGGGCCTCGATGCGCCGTGAGGGAGGGGCACGGCATCGAAGTTTTCGCATCCGACAGTTAGGAATATGCCTTCGAAATGCGGCTCAAAATACGGTGTCTGATGACCATTTGGAGGCAAATTAGGGCAATTGCGGCGGCGCTTATGTGGGGTGATCTTGCTGCCCCGCCATCCGGACAAAAAAGTGGGGCGGGATAAAACCCGCCCCAATCTATTCGGGGTCATTCATGGTCTTGGGGAGACCAAGTCAGCCGGGGTATTTCAGGTGGGGGAACAACCTGAAACCATCTGGGCCAGTATCGTGAGGGGGGACAGAGACTGCTGACCACGTCCTCGACTGACAGTTGTGAATATGCCCGGAAATCAAGGCGGGAAAACAGGTCACATTGGGCCATTTCAGGGCGAATTGTGTTCCAATAAAGGCATCTGAAACTCAACCTGTTGATTTCATTGGATTCAACTGTCGCCCACAGGGCCCAAAAGCGCCATATCGACTTTTTTCTAGATCAAGGAAACAGGCAGATAGCCGGGTTTTCATCGGGTTTGGATGATGTCAAGCGCCTGAAAACCACGTTGAGGCCCCCTAAAAAATAACCCCACTTCCAGTAATAGAATTGCCCTATCGCAAACAGTTAGACAATCAATTGGTGTAATTAACAGCTGTCATTCATACTGCCTTCAATACGAAAAAGCACAAAGCCCGCTTGGATTGAAAGCGGCGAAAGGAGATAAACATGCAGATCGATATCGGCATCAATGAATCCAACCGCACCGCTATCGCCGACGGACTTGGCCGCGTTCTGGCCGACAGCTATGCGCTATATTTGAAAACGCACAATTTCCACTGGAACGTGACGGGTCCGATGTTCCAGACCCTGCACACCATGTTTGAAGAACAGTACACCGAACTGGCAACCGCAATTGACGAAGTCGCCGAACGCATCCGTTCGCTGGGCGCCTATGCCCCGGCCAGCTTCTCAGCCTACAGCGAACTGACCGCGATCAAGGAAGAAAAAAGTGTGCCTGCCGCCAAGGACATGATTGCGCAACTGGTCGAAGGCCATGAAACCGTGATCAAGACCGCGCGTTCGCTCTATCCGATTTGCGATAGCTCGGATGATGATGCCACCGCAGACCTTCTGACCGCCCGCATTCAGGTCCATGAAAAAACCGCCTGGATGCTGCGTTCCCTGCTTGAAGGCTAAGCACCAACTTTTCGCGTCCCCAACGCAAAACGGCCCGGAACATTCCGGGCCGTTTTTATATATGTGCGTCACAAGAACACCACACCCCTGCGACGCACGATGCCTGTGACCAGGAAAGGAGCAACCCGGTCAGCGGGCTGAAAGCTTCTTACTGGCTGTTTTTGGCAATCGCCGCACGTGCAGCCGCGACAATGGCGGCACCATCGACGCCCTTGTCATTCATTTCCGCGATCCAGCGATCAATCACTTCATCGGCCTTTGCGGCAAACTTTGCGGTTTCATCGGCTGAAAGCGTCACCAACTCACCCGATTTGGCGAAAATCTCTTCACCGCGGGGTTCAATCGCATCCCATGCCTCGCCAATTTCGCGCGCAATGTTCTGGCCGGAGTTATCATCGATGACCTTTTTCAGATCATCTGGCAGGGCTTCATAGCGATCCTTGTTCATCGCGAACATGAAGACCAGCGTGCCGAACCGGACACCCTGATCACCCTCGATGGCATACTGGGTCATATCCGGGATCTTGAACGGAATGGCGACCTCGTGCGGGATCAACGCACCATCCACGACACCAAGCGACAAGGCCTGCGGCAAATCTGGCACCGGCATGCTGACCGGCTGTGCCCCCCAGCTTTCCAGCATCCAGGCACCGGTACGCGACGGTGCGCGCAGTTTCATGCCTTCGACATCGGCAAGGCTTTCGATCTTTTTCTCGGTGGTGAAAATTGCCTGCCCGGTATGGACATGGATCAGCAACGGCTTGATATCATCAAAGTCCTGCGACAGGTGCTCTTCATAGATATCCTGAATGGCCATGTTGGTGATGGCCGCACTGCCGGTATGAACAAACGGCAGCTCGAACACTTCACTGCGCGGATAGACACCCGGCGTATAACCAAGCGCACTCCACCCCAGATCAACCGCACCATCGCGAATATGGCTGTAAAGCTCGGTCGGTTTGCCACCAAGCGCCATCGCCGGGTAAATCTCGATCTTGATGCGACCGTCCGATTGTTCCTCGATCCGCTTGGCCCATGGCTCAAGGAATTTGGCCTGTGCCGTAGCCTTTGGCCCCAGCACATGTTCCAAAACGAAGGTAAATTCCGGTTCAGCCTGCGCAGAAAGCGCGCTTGCCAAACAGCCAGCAGCAACTGCTGCCGATACAAACAGGCGTTTAAACATTTTCAACCTCAGACGTTTTCCCTGAAAATGCGCTCAGCACTCCCGCCCGCTTGGCACGGTTTTGGCGCGGTGTTTCACAGCACTGAGCGTCTCTCTCTTTTGGTAGCGTTCTTTGACCGGTTCGGATCCGGCTTTGTCTTTTTATGCGTTGGTTATTCCGCCGCAGCAGCAAGTGCCCGATCAATCAGACGCCGTGCACGCACACCGCCCACATCAATATTGAAATTCAAAAGCTTGCGTTCCGGATGACGCAGCATGTTGGCCTGTTGGCCTTCGACAACTTCAAGATCCTCATAGAACACCTTGGCCTGCGCATCTTTGATGTTTTGGGTCAGCCCGTTATCATCGATGTCAAAGTTGCGCACCATGCCCCAGTAATAGCGGCACGTGGTTTCTGTTTCCGGCGTCATGCAGTTCACGACAATGCCGGTTACACCCTTGGACCGATCACCTTGTTGCGCACCGGTCCCGGCAAGCGCAACGCCGACATCAATCATCACATTGGATGGCAAGGTAAAGGTGCAGATCTGCCAGCGATCGCAGACTTCCTTGGATTTCAGGTTATTGGCCCAGAACGGCGGCGGCACGATATTTTCCATCCAGCGCTCGACCGTGACGCTTTCGTCATCGGACCGTGTCTGCGGCAGGCTCTCGGTGATTTCAAGCTGACCGATGCTGGATGGATGCACATAGGTCTCGTGGCTCAGATCCATCAGGTTATCGACCAAAAGCTCATACCCGCATTTCACATCATACGTCCCGCCGTCAAAGACCCAGCCTTCTTCGGATGCATGCGGAATTTCCGGCACCAGTGCCTCGTCAGCCTTTTCCTTGTCGCCGATCCAGACCCAGACAAAGCGGTCTTTCTCGACCACCGGATAGGCGCGAACACAGGCTTCCGGGTGGATGCTTTGCTGGTTGGGCATATGCACGCATGCGCCGTCACCATCAAATTCCAATCCGTGATAGCCACACACCAGACGGTCGCCTTCGACATAGCCCTGGCTTAGCGGCAGAAGACGATGCGGGCAGCTGTCTTCAAGCGCGACCAATGACCGGTCGGCACGGCGATACAAAACGACATTTTCATTGCAGATCGTGCGCGCGACGGGGGTGCGACCAATTTCGCCATCCCAGCCTGCGACGTACCAGAAGTTACGCAGGAACATGTTTCTCTCCCTTGGCGCAAGGCCAATCAAGGTTGCTTGCAGGTGGAATTTTTACCACCAAGATTTCTTGTTATGCCTCTAAGCGTAATCAAATTGGATCCAATTTGGCAAGATGCTTTTTAAACAATTCGATCTGAACTATGATCGCCCGGCACTCACAAAAACGGAAACCGGCATGAGTAAACACGGCCAGCGCGTCCTGATCACCTTGCGGAAAATGATCGCCAACGGGGAACTTCCACCGGGCGAACGGGTTGCAGAAATCCCGATTGCTGAACGGCTTGGCGTATCGCGCACACCGGTCCGGATTGCCTTTCGGACACTCGAACAGGAAGGCCTGCTGCGCAAAGGGGATCGTCGCGGCTACACCGTGCGCGCCATCACCCCGACCGAAATTGCCGACGCCATCGAAGTGCGCGGTGTACTCGAAGGACTTGCCGCCCGCCTTGCCAGCGAACGCGGTATTTCCCTTCCGGCCCGCAGCCACCTGATTGAATGCCTTTCCACGGGTGATGCCTTGTTTTCCAAGGGTTTCCTGACCGATGAGGACATGGAAATCTATCACGATTTCAACATGCGCTTTCACAACACCATCATCGAAGCCAGCCGCAACATCGCCATCGAAGATGCGCTGTCACGCAATGATCACCTGCCATTTGCATCCGTATCGTCCATCGCCTTCAACCGCGATGACATGACCGGGGAATTCCGCCGATTCAATTTCAGCCACATGCAGCATCACATCATTTTCGATGCCATCGACAACGGCCAGGGGGCGCGCGCCGAAGCCCTGATGCGTGAACATGCCAATGCGGCATTGCGCTATACGCAAATCCTTGGTCCGACACAGGATATGCCCGACAACTTCACCGTCATCGAACGCGAAGATACCGCATAATCCATACCGACCCGCATTTTCCGATCCCATCAGGTTTGACAAAATTGGATCCAATTGATCTAATCTGGATCCAGTCAAGCCCACAGACAAACACACCCGGAGAAAATCCGGGGGCCTGGGAAGGAAAATCGCCATGCCTGAAGTTACCGTTCAACAGGTCCATGACCTGACCGACCGCATACGCGGTTTTGATCTTGTCGCCGCCAACGGCACAAGCCTGCCGCCCGCCGAACCAGGTGCGCATATCAAACTCACCGTCACCGACACAGCCGGCCAGTCTGTTAAACGGTCCTATTCGATCATCAATCCGGGGGAGCCTGATCTCTATCGGATCGCCGTACTGCGCGAAGAAGGCGGCGAAGGCGGGTCCATGTATATGCATCAAAAGGTCAAAACCGGTGATGTCCTTGAAATCGACCTGCCGCAAAACGACTTCCCGCTTGTTGAGAGTGCGGCCAAAACCATCCTGATTGCCGGCGGCATTGGCATCACCCCGATCCTTGCGATGGCGACCGCCCTACAACAGGCCGGCAAGGATTTCGTCCTGCACTATGCCTGCCGCAACCACGCCGACATGGCCCTGATGACCGAGGTGCTTGATGCCGCTAACGGGCGTTGCGCGCTTTATTTCGACGGTGGCGACGCAAAACGGAGCATGCCGCTTGCCAGCATCCTTGGCACGGCGGAGGCAGGCAAACACATCTATGTCTGCGGCCCGGGCGGGCTGATTGATGCCGTGCTTGATACCGCACGCCGCAATCGCTGGGCGTCAGAGAATGTTCATTATGAACGCTTCACCACACCTGCCGCACAGCTTGATGACACCAGTTTCGAAGTTCATCTGGCGCAAAGCGGCCAGACATTCGAAGTGCCGGTTGGCAAATCAGTTCTGGATGTCCTGATCGATGAAGGCATCGATCCGCTTTACGACTGCAAAAAGGGCAATTGCGGGATCTGTACATCGGTTGTGATTTCGCATGACGGTGATTTGTCGCATCGCGACGCCTATCTCAGCGACAGCCAAAAAGCCCAGAACGATCAGATGTGCATTTGCGTCTCCCGCATGCAAAGTAGCGGTCGCCTGACGCTCGATCTCTAAACAAAAGCGGCCCGGAACTTCCGGGCCGTTTTCTTGTTCAGTCACCTTTTTCAGCCAAACAGCGGATCAATCAACCGGGCTGCTGCCAGGATCGCCTGATCATGCCCATGTGGCGCCCCGATCATAAGGGCTGCTGGTGCAACCTCGCCTTTGATCTGAACCGGCATCGACATCGCGCAGGCATCGACCAGGTTCAGGTAACCGGTATTGCGCAGCATCAGCGCATTCAGGTTATCAAAGTCGGCTTCGACCTCGGCAATCTTGGGCGCCATGCGCGGCAAGGTCGGCGCGATCATCACATCCACTTCCGCCATCGCCGCCCCGAACATCGACACGATATCGGTCCGCTTGGCATAGGCGTCGATCACCTCATCACTTGAAAGCGTATCGGCAAACTTCATCCGCGACAAAACGCGCGGATCACCCACGGTTTCAAGCTTTGCGAAATCCTTGGCATAGATCCGGTGCGCTTCGAACGACACCAGCATCTTATTGAGGATCGCGTTCCTGGCGATGAAAGCAAAATCAATCTCGATCAGCTCATGCCCCGCCTTTTTCAGCTTTGCACAGATCATCGCAAAGTCTGCCTTCACCCGGTCATCGAGCCCATCGACAAACGCGTTCATCGGCACGCCAATGCGAAGCGATTTTGCCGCGTCTTCTGGCGGTGTCACGGTGATGTCGGTTAGGACTTCGAACGCACGAATGGCGGTTTCAAGATCGCCCGCCAACGGCCCCGGCGTATCAAAACTTTTAGCCAACGGATGAACACCCGCCCCCGGCACCGAAAGGCGGCTTGGCTTGATGCCATAAAGCCCGTTGATCGCGGATGGAATACGGATCGAGCCACCCGTATCCGTGCCAAGCGCCAGATCAACAATCCCGTGTGCCACGGTCAAACCACCGCCCGATGTCGAGCCACCCGGAATGCCCTCTGCGTCAAAGATATTGCCCGGCGTGCCGTAATGCGGATTAAGCCCGACACCGGAATAGGCAAACTCGCTGAGCGTCGTTCGGCCAAACGGAATGGCCCCGGCAGCCTTGATGCGACGCACGCATTCGCTGTCGGCCTCGGCTGGTGCGCGCCCCTTCAAAAGTTCGGATGCCGCCGTGGTGGCAATGCCCGCCTCGTCATACAGATCCTTGACCGATACCAGCATCCCTGCAAGCGGAGCACCGGGATTTTGCGCGCAATATTGCTCCGCCTCGGCAGCAGCCTTTAAAATCCGCTCAGAATCAAACTCGGTAAAGATCTTGTCCTTAAGCTCGCCAAGTTGATTGACCTTGTCGATTGCTTGTCTGGCCTTGTCAACCATCACGCCCATGGCGGTGCCTCATCCTGTTATGATGTTGTTCTGACAATGAAATTGCTTATGCGATTTCTGGCAGTTCCCTAATTTCATAGGCGTGCGTGATCGTGCGATCAAGTACTGGATCATGCAACGCCATTTTGAAACGGCGTGCCGGGCGAACCCCGCCCTTTGCGCCAAGTGTACCGCACAGCATGACAGATGCCGTGCCGTTGGCAGCATTCCCCATCAATTGCGATCCTTCGATCAGATCACTTAACGGGCGGATCGAAGCAATCGTTCCTTCCTGATAAAGCACCCAGTCATCGCCATCCTGTTCCTGAACCCAGGACCGCATTTCAATCTGCTCGATATGGTCTTTGACCTCGTCAAAGCGCCAGATTTCAGAGGCAACGGGCTTTTCGCAAATCTGCTTGGACAGCGCGACCGAGTGGGCTTCAAGCTCGCGATCCGTATGATCGGACGCAAGGCCAAGGTAAAGTTCGCCGTCACAAGCAATCAGGAACGGCTCGACTTCGCCCGATGTTCCCTTTCCGACAACCTCGATACAGGCCTGCTGGGTTACCATCCCTGAGGCGGTCCGATAATAAAGCGGCACGCTTGACGGCGGTTTAACACCGATCGCGGCAAGCTCGTCGATATGGTGCTGGATCGCCGCAGCATCCCTGCCCGTCCATCCTGCAACAGTGCAATGGTCGATATCAAAGGTGATTTCGGTCCCTGCCAGGGTAAAGTTCATCTGCATTTCTGGTTCCGATCTTTTTGGAATGATGTGTTGGACACTGGGTCTCAGACATAGAGGGGGCGCTTGGACCAGATGACACTGGTCCATTCGTCAATTGTGCTAAGGGAGGCTTCCTGGCCTATTGCGCCTCAGAGATAGTCAGGCAGGAAAAGTGCGATTTCCGGCAAGAAGATCAGACCGACGATCATCGCCAACATCACAAGAACATAGGGAACAGCCCCCAGCATGACCTCGGACAGTTGACCTGATTTTCGGGCACCCTGCACGACATAGAGGTTCAATCCGACAGGCGGGGTGATCAAAGCCATTTCGATCAAGACGATCAAAAGGATTCCAAACCAGACCTTGTCAAAGCCCATCGCTGTCATGATCGGCACAATGATCGGAATGGTCGCAACCATCAGCGACAAGGTTTCAATAAAGAAGCCCAGCACGATGTAGAGCAAAATAACAACAAGCAACGTCCCCATTGGACTAAGATTAAGTCCGACCAGAAGTTCCTTGAGCTCCCGACCCATGCCTGCTGCGGTCAGGGTGAAGTTCAGGAAGTAGGCCCCGATGATCACCAGCATGATCATCGCCGTGATCCGAACTGTCCCCAGCAGGCACATCTTGATCATCTCGTTCGATACACCTTTGTTAAAGGCGGCGATGATCATGGCGATGGCAACACCGACGGCTGCTGATTCTGTTGGTGTCGCCCATCCGGCATAGATTGACCCGATCACAACAAAGAACAGCAGGAAGATCGGCACAAGATGCCTTAAGCCACCAAACCGCTCCGCCCAGCTAAACGAACGGCTTTGTCCGCCAAGACTTGGCTTCACCTTGCAAATCGCCGCGGTCACAAGCATGAAGGCAACAGCCATCACCAGCCCCGGCACCAGTCCCGCAAGGAACAAACGCGGGATCGATGTTTCGGTCAGGAACCCATAGACAATCAAGTTGATCGATGGCGGGATCATGATCCCAAGCGTGCCGCCTGCGGCAATGGCGCCGGAAAACAGTTTCGGGTCATAGCCCAACTTGTCGGCCTGCGGCATTGCCACAGTCGCAACCGTCGCAGCCGTGGCAACAGACGACCCCGAAGTCGCCGAAAACATTGTCGCCGTGCCGATATTGGCATGGACCAACCCACCGGGCAGCCATGAGAACCACTTATCGAGTGCTTCATAGGTCTTGGCGGCAATACCACCGCGCACAAGCACCTCACCGAGCAAAACAAAGAACGGTATGGCAATCAGGGTCGAGGAATTTGAAGAAGACCAGACCACCTGTCCCAAACCGCGCAACAGCGGAAAGGGCGTGAAAAACTGATCGACACCGATACCGAGAAGGAAAAGCACAATACCGACCGGAATGGACAAGGCCAGAAGCCCCAACAGCGAAACCGTAACTGCTGTAATCATGATTCAAGCTCCAGCTCGGACCGGGCACCAACCAAAGAGTCGGCCGTGTCAAAGTTACGGCGCATCAGCAACACCAGAGTAAGGATCACCAACGCACAGGAACACAGCGCAAACCACAGCCAACCGGAAAACCAGACCAACTGAGGTATCCAAAGCGGCGTTTCAAGCGGCGTGTTCGCGGTCGATCCGCGTTCAATGGTTTTTGAAAGAACCGGCCAACACTGGACGGCGACAATCGTTGCCACCGCAGCAAGGGTGACAATTGCCAACAAATCAAGGAATGCCTTTCCGCGTTCCTGCAAACGGAGCCGGATAAGGTCAATTCTGACATGCGCCAACTCGGTCAGCGCATAGGAAAGCCCCCAACTGGCAACACCGGCCATGACGTAGCCAGAAATTTCTTCGGCACCGCCCAGAGAAATTCCGGCTTCACGTAGCAGAATTTCCGCGATGATCAGGATCACGCTGCCCGTCAGAACAAATCCGACGGACAACGCGATGATGCGATTGGCGCGGCGGATGGCCGCAATCAAGTTTTCGGTCACTGTTCGGGCCTCCGCCAAGCACTGTTAATCAGTTAAGCGGTACGGTAACACCGACAGTCTTGCCGACGCTATCGTTCCAGCGTGCAACCCAGTCATTACCAGCACGCTCGGCCCACTCGGGCAGAACGGTGGAGGTCAGGATTTCCTTGGCTTTTGCCAGGTCACTTTCCGAAACCTCAACAAGTGTCATGCTGGCCGGATCACCTGCCGGGCATGCGCCATTGCCGGTCAGGCAGGCAACATCATTGCTCAATGCATCAGCCGCAGATGCCCATGCAGGGGCCTCGAACTTGGTTTTGACTTCATCCATGATGAAGCTCTGCATGTCGGATGACAGGCTGTTCCATTTGTCCATGTTCATGGCCGTAACAACAGGGTCCCAACCACCAAGCGGAATGGTCATCAGGTGATCAGAAACTTCCCACCAGCCGGCGCTATAGCCCGAACCAGCACCCGTCACAGCACAGTCAATCACGCCGCGCTCAAGCGCACCCGGAACTTCGGAGAAGGCGACATTCACCCCAACCGCGCCAAGCGCTTCGAGGAATTTTGTTGTCATACGACCCGATCCACGGACTTTCTTGTCCTTCAGATCGGCAAGGGAATTGACTTCGCCAGCACAGAAAACAACTTGCGGCGGGTACGGTGCAACAGCAAGAACCTTGGAGTTAAAGCGCTCTGCAAAGATGTCATCGACCATCGGACGGGCCGCTTCGACCATGGCTTTGGCTTCGGCGGCAGTGTTGGCGACAAGCGGTACGTCAAGGCCCTCAAGTTCCGGGGCATCACCAACGGCATAGTCACCAACTGTCATCGCAACGTCGAAAACGCCATCATTTACCAGACGAAACACGTCGCCGACACCGATCCCCATCTGGTCGTGTGTCGTCATCTGAACCGTGATCTCGCCATTGGAATCTGCGGGCAGGGTTTCGGTCCAGAACGGGCTTTCATACTGCTTGTAAAGCGGCAGGCTGCTCCAGCTACCGACAACGGAAAGCTCCTCGGCAAATGCCGGGGTGGCGGCGAATCCCGCACCAAGTGCGGAAACTGCCAAAAGGGAAGAAACCATCTTTTTCATGATTTTAAAGTCCTCTCTGATACGTCGATTATGGTTGTTTAGCGTAAGGGTGGTCTAAAGGGAAAATTCCGCGGCCTCGGCAAGTACATCTGTCACCAGCATCAGCCCGGGTTCGTGGGTTATGGCAAATTCCGGCATCACATTGCGGATCGCCATTTGCGGCGTGACCCCGCACGCCCAGAAAACCGGAATGTCCCCTTCTTCAATGACGGGTTCATTGCCGAAGTCCGGTTTCATGATATCCGCGATACCGATCTGAGCCGGATCACCGATATGCACCGGTGCACCGTGGGCCAGTCTGTATCTGTCGGAATATAGGATTGCCCGGATGGCGTCGCTGGCCGCAAAGGACCGCATCGAGACGACCAGCGGACCGTGAAAACGCCCGGCCGCCGCCGTTTGGATGTTGGTCACATACATCGGCACATTGCGACGTGCATCCATGTGGCGCAGGCGAACGCCACCACGGGTGATGGCAGCCTCGAACGAGAACGAGCATCCCAGAACAAAGGTGACAAGATCATCACGCCAGATGTCCGTCAGGTCGCTCACGCTCGTATAGTCGGCACTGCCGCGAAAAACGCGGTAACCAGGCAGGTCGGTCCGGATATCAAGGTCTTTGCCCAAGGCCGGGATAAACGGAGATCCCGGCTCGGACATGCCGATAAGCGGACAGGATTTTGAATTCTTGGCACAAAACTGCAGAAATTCGTCGGCATAGCTGGTCGGCAAAATCGCCAGGTTCCCCTGAAGATAGCCTGACGCATAACCTGTTGTCGGTCCCGTATGTTCGCCACGTCGAATAGCGGTGCGCAACGCCAAAGGCGTCATTGCAGATGCTGACTCATATGCGGTGTCATCGGAAAGGGTGGCGCTTTTTGACGCGTTCATTTTTCAGTCCCATTCACTGCCTCTTTTCAAAGATTGTGAAACAGAACTGATCTTGTCAAGTAATCAAATAAATTAATTTATGATCGTTTTTTTAGATCAGTTTGATCAAAGAGTTTTGCTGCCTCGTGAATTGCTGCGCCGATTTCGCTGTTTCGTTCAGGGAAATATGCGATCACAAAATGAAGTGCCGTCAGTGATGCTTCCTGACACACCGGGATCGGCTTAATATGTTCATCCAAAACGGAATTCTGGACCATCAACCGCGGCAAAACACCTATCCCGAACCCGCCCGCAACAAGGTATTTTACAGTCGAAAGTGAGGCCGAACCGTTTAGCGCAGGCTGTGAAATATCCGGGGCAGAAAAGATACTTTCGATTTCACGAAATGGCGGTGTTCCCTTCGGAAAAGTCACGATGGCATGACTTGCCAGTTCATTAAGCGACAGCGAATTTTCGTCAATTTCCATGTCCTCGGCACAGTACCAGCCAAGCTCAACTGGTTTTAGTGGTGCCGCAACTGCCCCATTTGGAACGGATTCGCGCAGCATGATCGCGACATCCACTTCGTCATCGTCAAGCGCCCTGCCAAGCTGACCAGAGGTATCAACCGACAGCTCAAAACGAACTTTGGGAAAGTCATCTTTGAGCTTGTTGAGCATGTCTGTCAGCAGCGTATGCACAATGGTTTCCGCAACACCAATCCGGATTGTGCCACTCAGCTCCCCCGGATGGGTCAGTTCCTGCCAGATGCGATCACGGGCACGCGACAAACGCTGTGCTTCCTCGATAAACCGTAACCCTGCTGCTGTCAGGCGCACCTGCCTGTTGGACCGGTCAAAAAGCTTCATGCCAAGCTTCTTCTCGAGACCTGAAACACGGGCCGAAATCGCTGATTGCGACAGATTGTATTTTTGCGCCGCAGCCCTGAAACCACCCGCCTTGATGATATCTTGCAGAATCTCGATATCCTTGAACTCAAACACGTCACCCTCCCCTTTTGTGGCAATTTGCGATCACATTACCCTTCATCTGATCAGTCTGCACGATCAATTGATTGCAATATTGATCAAACTAAACCCAACGAACGTAGATCAGTTGTAAGCCCGCTTCTTGCAAGCCACCATTTCACCCGCTGATCACCGAGCCGTGACTTGCCCAAAGCCGGTTTTCAAAGGACATTTAGAAAACCCGCGCAATTGGAGGACGACATGCTGATACGCCGCAAAAAGGGGTGGGAAATCCCCGAACGAGACGCAACGCCGGAATCGATCTATAAAAACCGCCGCCAATTCCTTAAGGGGATCGCCACCGGATCGATCGGCGCGACAGCATCAAGCCTCCCGCTGGGCTCTGCATTGGCTCAGGGGTCGGGATCGACTGCCGATCTTTATCCGGTGGATCGCAACCCGGCCTACACGGTCGAACGCGAAATGACCGAAAAGTCCAAGGCGCTGACCTATAACAACTTCTATGAATTCGGATCGCACAAATCGATCTCGCAGGCTGCCCAGGCCATGCGCATCCGCCCCTGGACCGTGGTGATCGACGGATTGGTTGAAAAACCGATCGAAATTGATTTCGAAGAACTTGTGCGCAAGATGCCGCTCGAAGAGCGCGTCTATCGGTTCCGCTGTGTCGAAGCCTGGGCCATGACCGTGCCCTGGTCCGGTTTCCCGATGAAGGCACTGGTTGATTTCGCTAAGCCCCTGTCAGGTGCGAAATATGTCGAAATGGAAACCGCCAGCCAAAAGGACACCATGCCGGGCCTGCGTCAGTTCTGGTATCCGTGGCCCTATATCGAAGGCCTCACGATGGCCGAGGCCACCAATGAACTGACCATGATCGCCACCGGCATTTATGGCGAAGAACTGCCCAAGCAAAACGGCGCACCGCTGCGTCTGGTCACACCTTGGAAATACGGTTTTAAAAACATCAAATCGATTGTGCGTTTCACTTTCACCGACACGCGCCCCAAAAGCTTCTGGGAAGACATCAACGCCGATGAATATGGCTTCTGGGCCAACGTCAATCCGGAAGTCCCGCATCCGCGCTGGTCGCAGGCCTATGAACGACTGCTCAATAACGGCGAAAGCGTCCCCACCCGGATCTATAACGGCTATGGCGATTATGTCGCCGATATCTACAAGGGCATGGAAAACGAGCGGCTGTTTATGTAACCCGCTCGCCAGTTCCGCCCAAACGCAAAAGCCGGTGTTTTACGACACCGGCTTTTTTCTTTGTGATCGGACGCGTTACGAATCGGTATTGGCGTACCGGCCATAGATTTCTTCAAAGGTGCCGTCCTGGCGCATATCAATCAGGTGTTTTTCAAGTACGGTAAAGCTGCCATCGGTGAAAAAGTCCGATTGGCGCGATAGCGCAATGAAAGATGGCTTTCCCTGCAACAACAAATCAGATCGTTTGATCTGAAACGGTCCGAACTTGCGGATATGGGCAATCGCAAGAAGTTCCGGTGCGATCAGTGCATCAATCCGCCCAAGATCAAGCATCCGAAATAGCGTCTCGTAGTCCGCCGCTTCGACAAACCGGATATTGGGCGCCTCACTAAACTGCCAGCCATAACTGGCCCCGCGCAGGACCCCGGTCAGTTTGTGTTCAAGATCCTCGATCTCGATCACATTGGCATCCAGTGCGCCGGTATAAATCACCTTCGGCTCGCTCGGCAGGGCTGCGCCAAAATAATACATGTATCGCAGACGATCATCGGTGCGATTGGGACCAAGCATCAAATCCGCCTGCCCGCTCTCCATCAGGTGCAGGGCACGTTTGAACGGCACCACCTGAAAAACAAGATCAATCCCCGCACGCCGGGCGGCTTCGCGCACGACATCAACATAGATGCCGCTATAGACCGGCTCATCGGTTGTTTCGGTCACAATCCGATAAGGCGGGGCATCATTGATCGCGACGATCAATGTACGTGCGGCAACCTCGTTGCCAAACCAGCCTGCCCCAAGCAGGAACGCCGTGAAGACCAAACTCCAGGCTTTCAAACGCCACATCAAGCCTTCTCCATAGCGATCACACAGCAATCTGTGTTGCTGTTGTTATATGTGATCACGACAAATATTCTCAACGGCGAATGCAACCTGTATTTGTAATTTTCTAAGTATTCTAAGCCCCTTTTCGACGGCGCCCTTTGTATTTCGGTTTATTGGCCGATTTTGACCCGGGGCCAACAGTGCCAATGGTGCGCGCCATCGGCCCGGCCTCAGCCAGACCCAGTTCCTGATCCTCAAGGCGTTTGATCTCGTCACGCAGACGGGCTGCTTCCTCGAACTCAAGGTTCCCGGCGGCATCGCGCATCCGTTTTTCAAGGTCTTCGATATGGGCACGCAGGTTATGGCCAACCATGATGTCGCCCGACACCCCGGTATCAACCGTGACATAATCCTGTTCGGCAACACTTTCGAGGACGTCATTGATCCTTGAGCGCACGGTTTCCGGCGTGATGCCATGTTCCGCGTTATAGGCCATCTGCTTTTCACGCCGGCGGTTGGTTTCGCCAATCGCGTATTCAAGGCTGTCGGTCATCTTGTCTGCATAAAGCAACACGCGACCTTCAACGTTACGCGCCGCCCGGCCAATCGTCTGAACCAGCGATGTCTTGGAACGCAGGAAACCTTCCTTATCCGCATCCAAAATCGCGACCAGCGCACATTCGGGGATATCAAGGCCTTCGCGCAGAAGGTTAATCCCGACCAAAACGTCAAACACGCCAAGCCGCAAATCACGGATGATCTCGATGCGCTCCAGCGTATCAATGTCCGAATGCAGATAACGTACACGTACGCCATGCTCATGCAGGTATTCGGTCAAATCCTCTGCCATGCGCTTGGTAAGCGTTGTGACCAGAACACGCTGTCCCTTGGCTGCACATGTCTTGGCCTCGCCCAGCAAATCATCAACCTGGGTTTCCACCGGGCGCACGATACAGACCGGGTCAATCAGGCCTGTCGGGCGAATGACCTGTTCGGCAAACACACCCCCCGTGCGTTCCATTTCCCAGTTGCCGGGCGTTGCGGAAACAAACACGCTTTGCGGGCGCATTGCTTCCCATTCCTCGAATTTCAGCGGCCGGTTATCAACGCAACTCGGCAGGCGGAAGCCATGCTCGGCCAGGGTAAATTTGCGATTATAGTCCCCGCGATACATGCCACCGATCTGCGGCACAGCCACGTGGCTTTCATCGACAAACAGCAATGCGTTTTCCGGCAAATATTCGAACAGGGTCGGCGGCGGCTCCCCCGGATTACGGCCCGACAACCAGCGGGAATAGTTTTCAATCCCCTTGCAGTGGCCAACCGTTTCCATCATTTCCAGATCAAAGGTCGTGCGCTGCTCAATCCGCTCGGCAGCTAGCAACTTGCCCTCGGCCTGGAACTGCGCCAGACGGTCTTTAAGCTCCTGCTTGATGCCGGCCATTGCCTGCACCAGCGTCGGTCGCGGGGTGACGTGGTGGGAATTTGCATAAACCGTGACCGAGTCCATGCTGGCAAACTTGTGCCCGGTCAGCGGATCAAATTCCGCCAGTTCCTCGACCTCGTCGCCAAACATCGACACGCGCCATGCCCGGTCCTCGGCGTGGGCCGGGAAGATTTCCAGAACATCGCCGCGCACCCGGAACGTCCCGCGCGAAAAGGCCGCGTCATTGCGGGTATATTGCAACTCGACCAGACGCTTCATGATATCGTTGCGATCAACCTCGTCCCCGACCGAGATGCGCTGGGTCATCTCAAGATAGGTTTCCACCGCCCCGATACCGTAAATGCACGATACCGATGCCACGATGATACAGTCGTTGCGCTCGAGGATCGCACGCGTTGCCGCATGGCGCATCCGGTCGATCTGTTCGTTGATCGAGCTGTCTTTTTCGATATAGGTGTCCGATCTCGGGATATAGGCTTCGGGCTGGTAATAGTCGTAATAGGATACGAAATACTCGACCGCATTATCCGGGAAGAAATACTTCATCTCGGCATAAAGCTGGGCGGCCAGCGTTTTGTTGGGCGCCAGAACAAGCGCGGGTCGCTGCGTCTTGGCGATGATGTTTGCCATCGTAAACGTCTTGCCCGACCCGGTCACGCCAAGCAGAACCTGATCGCGCTCGCCCTCATCAATACCGGCCATCAGCTCGGCAATCGCTTGCGGCTGATCACCGGCGGGCTCGTATTCGGTCACCAGTTTGAATTCCCGTGATCCTTCAACAGGCGGGCGACGTTTGGTCAAAAATTCCGGTAGCGCATTCATCGGGCAGATCCCTTTTCATTCCAACCCTAGTTATAGGTCAGATACGCCGGACCGCAAGCCCCCGCCCTGACAGTTCCTGTCAGGAAGTGTCAGGAGACGTCAGGATGTAAATCCGGGAACAACGGGTGTTTTGGCACGTTTGCAAAACAGTTCTTTCCGCTCGGACTTCTGAAAGGCTGCAAAATTGGATAAAATCATCCCAAAGAACCCGTAAAAGGCGCACTTACGACCACAAACTGCCTTGAATTGGAATTAAGGCAGGCGTAGGGTCCGAACCGAAAGAACACGATTCTTTTCACTTCTCATAAATTCCAGGGAAACAGACCAATGGCGTTCATTGCCGACCGTTTGAGCCGTATCAAACCCTCTCCCACCATTGCTGTCACCACCAAGGCTGCCGAACTCAAGGCTGCTGGTGTTGATGTGATCGGACTTGGCGCAGGTGAGCCGGATTTCGATACCCCCGACAATATCAAAGAAGCCGCCAAAGCGGCGATTGACGCTGGCAAGACCAAATACACTCCGGTCGCCGGCACGCCGGAGCTTCGCAAGGCGATTGTCGAAAAGTTCAAACGTGAAAACGATCTGGAATATACCATCGACGAAATCACCGTCGGTTGCGGTGGCAAGCAGACCCTGTTCAACGCGTTCTTCGCGACCCTGAACCCGGGCGACGAAGTCGTCATTCCGGCACCATACTGGGTATCTTACCCGGACATGGCGCTGATGGCCGAAGGCACCCCGGTCATTGTTGAATGCCAGGAAGAAAACGACTTCAAAATCACCGCCGCCGAACTTGAAGCCGCGATCACCCCGAAAACCAAATGGGTTGTTCTGAACTCGCCGTCGAACCCGACCGGTGCGGCCTATTCGCGTGCCGAACTGCGTGCGCTTGCCGACGTGCTTCTGAAACATGAAAACGTCTACATCATGTCTGACGACATGTATGAGCACCTTGTCTATGACGGTTTCGAATTCACCACCATCGCCCAGGTCGAGCCGAAGCTGAAGGACCGCACGCTGACCTGTAACGGTGTGTCGAAATCCTATGCCATGACCGGCTGGCGCCTTGGCTATGCAGCAGGTCCGGTCGAGCTGATCAAGGCTATCAACAAGGTTCAGTCACAGTCGAGCACCCATACCTCGTCGATCAGCCAGGCGGCTTCGGTCGAAGCACTCAACGGTACGCAGGACTTCCTGGCAGAACGTGCTGAAGTGTTCAAAAAGCGTCGTGACCTTGTGGTTGCAGCGCTCAACGAATGCGAAGGCCTGTCATGCAAAACCCCGGAAGGCGCGTTTTATGTCTATCCGTCCTGCGCGGGCGCGATTGGCAAAACCACCCCGGATGGCAAGAAAATCGAAACCGACACCGACTTCGTCACCTACCTGCTTGAGGCAGAAGGCGTCGCGGCGGTTCAGGGGTCGGCATTCGGCTTGGCACCGTATTTCCGCATTTCCTATGCGACCTCGGACAATGCCCTGATCGAAGCCTGCAAACGCATCAAACGTGCGTGCGCGGCCCTGAAGTAAGGTCTGCTGTCCCGGTTTTCGGGATTAAATCGTATCAAACAGGGTCCGGCACTTGCCGGGCCCTGTTTTTTTGGTCATGATCACAATTAAATAATTACGCACCAAATTACCGATAAATCATCCGAACAACGCCCCAACAAAGATTGCCCCTCACATGAAGATCGAAAATTTCTATGCCACCGTGAACGGTATCAGCTTGTCATGTCAGCAGATCATCCCGGACGACGTCCGCCCCGATGCGCCAACCATCCTGATGCTGCACGAAGCCCTTGGCACGATCCGCATGTGGCGTGATTTCCCGGCCAAGCTGGCGACCGCGACCCGTCATCCGGTGGTTGTCTATGAACGGCGCGGCCATGGCAAATCCGACCCGCACGCGGTTGGCGATATCCCGCGCGCGATTGATTTCCACAACACCGAAAGCGATGTCTATCTGCATGGCCTGATCAACGAACTAGACCTCACCAAGCCGATCCTGTTTGGTCATAGCGACGGGGCGACCATTGCGCTGAAATACGCTGCACGCTTCCCGGACGATGTGACGGCGGTAATTTCCGAAGCCGCCCATGTTTTTGTCGAGGATGTCACGGTTGCCGGCATCACAGAGGCGGCAAAAATCTATGCGACAACGGATTGGAAAACCAAACTGCAACGCCACCACTTTGCCCAGACCGATGATGTCTTCCGCGCCTGGGTCGATACCTGGCGCCAGCCGGAATTCCTTGACTGGAACATGGTAGATGAACTGGCCAACATCACCTGCCCGCTTCTGGTCATTCAGGGAGATGACGACCAATTCGGCAGCGACGAACAGGTCCACACCATCTGTGCACTTACCGGTGGCCCGGTGACCAAAATGCTGATCAAGGATTGCGGCCACATCCCGCATTTCGACCAACCCGAACAGGTGATCAAGGCCAGTCTCAAACATCTTGGCCTTACCGAATATGTTGAAGGCTAAGTCATCAAACGCCTTGCCTCACATTACGGCGTTTGGGATTAATCGGACTGGGATGACGGACTTGCTGTACCGCCACTCCACAAGATCGAAGATTCCCAATCTTCAAGGAAGCTCTTCTTCTTGAGCTCGTCCTGAAAGCCCAGCAAGCCGATCCCCAACTTCACCCGGAATACCGGGATGTCTTCCAGATGCGGGGTAAGCACCGTTTCGACATTCTGATTGATCGGAATAAGTGCCGAATTGTTTGCCAGAACCTGCTGGCCTTCGCGCGACAGCAAAAAGTCGATGAACAGTTGCGCCTGATATTTGGCGCGGGACGTCTTGGGTACAAAGGCCGTGCGGCTCATTGTAATGGTGTAATCGCGCAGGAAATACACTCCGATATCCGGGTTTTCCCGTGCCGCGGCCATGGCATAGGACCCGATCACGTTATAGCCAAGTACGAGTTCCCCAGTCGCAACGCGGTCGAGAATTTCCGACGAACAACAAAACAACTTTGCGCCTGCGCGACCGAATGTTTCGGTCAGACGTGATGTCTGGTTGTTCTGAATGGCATCCTGAGTGGCAAAGAAATATCCGATCCCCGATTGGCGAATGTCATAGGTGCCAATCTTTCCACTGAACAATTCCGGATTGTCACGCACCATATTGGACAGATCGGTATGTGAAACCGGGCTCTCCAATCCTGCAAACGCCTGCTTGTTATAAACAAGTGCCGCCGGCTCAAAGGAAAACCCGTAAAGCTCGTTGCGCCACTGGGCCCAACTAGGTATCGCATCGACGTTTTCCGGCTCAAACCGATAGGCCAGCCCCTCATTGACCAGTTTGACCTGCAAATCCATCGCCGGACTGATGATCACATCGGCTTCCATTTTCGGGTTATCAATATTGTACATGACAACCTGATAAAGCTCGCTGGTATTGAACTCGCGATAGACGACGTCAATGTCGGGATATTTCGTTTCAAACACCTTGATAAAGGTCTCCACCGCCGAGGTATCAGTCGCCGACCAGACATGCACCTGAACACGGGCAAGGGCCTGCCCGCCCCAAAGCATCGCCAAAACCAGAACCGCGACCTGCACGCGAACGCGCGAAAAGTGTGCGAAAAATACCGTCATTCTTGCCCCCCTTCGATCACGGGAAACACCATTTCGACACGCAACCCGCCAGCGGGCGACTGCCCCAATATCAGTTCCGCATGATGCCGTTCGGCAACTGCGTTAACGATGGCAAGTCCAAGACCGGTACCGGTACTCAGACTTGAAAACCGTTCCAGCACGGATACGTGTTTCCCGACATCAATTCCCGGCCCGTTGTCATCAACGATCAGGTGACATTTTTCATCCGATTTGCGCACCAGGATATCGATCTTATGCGGTGCCTTTCCGTGTTTGATGGCGTTATCCACCAGATTGCGCAACGCTTCGCGAATGCCAATTTCATCAAGCATTACAAACACCTGATCATCGGGCGCTAGGTCACTTTCGATGGAAAATTCCGTATCATATTTAAGATAATCGCGAATGATGTCGCCAAAGGCAGTGCGCACCACATCAATCAGAACCTTGCGCGCCAGTGGTGTATTGTCTGCCCGATGAATGATCATCGCGTGCGATAACAGCTGGTTGGTCAGACGAATTGTTCTTTGCGCCTGTTCTTCGGCCTGCTTGATACGCGCCTGCTGCTGATCTGCGTCCGACTGGCGACTAGCACTTTCAAGCAATCCTTGTAACGCGCCAAGCGATGTACGGGTTTGATGCGCGACATCGGCAATAAAGGCCTGCGCATTATCAAGGCTTTTCTTGTGGCGAAGGATCAAACCATTGATCGAACGTGTCAGACTGGCGACTTCGCGCGGCGGCGTGATCTCGATTGGTGAAAAGTCGGTCGGTTCGCGATGCCGCAACTGGCGTTCGATCCCGATCAGGGGCGAAAGTGCACGGTTAATCCCAAACCAGACAAATCCCAGTCCAATGGCCGTTACCAACAACAGTAACGCAATCGCATTGATCATCATTTCGCGCGCAAAGGCGTCTCTGGCAATTCGGGTTTGTCCGATCTGAACAACCACCCAATCGCCATACCCCGCCCCGGCGAGAAACCGCCCCTGAAGCAGGAAGCGCACGTCTTCACCGCTGTAATGGGTATCAAAAAATACCGGCTGGTCGGTTGGCTTATATTGCTCGGGCTGTGGCAAATTCCCAGACCCGGTAAGGGTTTTGCCATTGGCAGTAAAAATGCGATAGAAAACCCGGTCGCTTTCGGCCAGACCGATCAATTCCAGTGCCGAATAGGGAATTTCGACACTGGGCCCGGTTGGCGTCACCAGTGTACGTTCCAGAATGGCAAACGCCGCACCACTCAAAAGCCTGTCATAGGAATGGTTCGCGGCATCGCGTGCGTAACTCCATATCCCCACCGCGATACTGACAAGAATGATCGCAAATCCAACCGCCATGCTGGTCAAAAGCCGCTGGCGCAAAGAATGAAGTCTGGCCGTCTTATTCATCCGCAATATGGGCAATATACCCAAGCCCCCGAATGGTCTTGAGGATAATCGGCCCACCTGACAATTTCTTGCGCAATCGGGTGACCATCTGCTCGACCGCATTCATGCTCGGCGCTTCATCAAACGAATACACCTTGTCTGCCAGATCTTCCTTGGTCAGAACCCGTTGCAGATTGCCGATAAAGATCTCAAGCAGTTGCACTTCGCGGTTACGCAATTCAATATCGCGACCGTCAATCGTTGCGACTTTTGATGCCCGATCAAACACAAGGTTTCCGGCGCGAAATTCATTGGATGCCGCCCCGCTTCGACGGCGGATAAGGGCGCGGCAGCGTGCCGCAAGTTCACGCAGATCGACCGGCTTGACGATGTAATCATCTGCACCGCCATCAAGCCCGATCAAGCGGTCATCGATTTCCGACCGCGCTGTCAGGATCAGGACCGGGGTGGCATCCCCGCGGGCGCGCATTGATCGTAAAATTTCAAACCCGCTACGGCCCGGCAGATTGACATCCATCAGAACAAGATCGAACTGCTTGTGACGCAGCAAATCGTTTGCAAGCTCGCCATCATGCTCGCAATCGATGGCATGACCATCCGCGTGCAAACGATCCATGATCGTTTCCGCCAATGTTTCATTATCTTCAATCAAAAGAATACGCATGGCCGGATATTAGGCGTGCTTTGGGTTTCTTACAATTTGTTACACTCGATGTCAGCTTCAAGTCAGGAAGGAGTCAGCCTCCCGTCAGCATACCGTCAAGGCAATGTCAGTCTCGTGGCGTATAGCAGATATGCGGATCGAACATTGATGCGCGTAAAGAATAATCCAATGGGAGGATACAACTATGAAAAAGCTGTTCGCAGCTACCGTTGTCATGGCCGGTTGCCTATTTGGCACTGCGCATGCCGCAGACATTGAAAAACCCGAATGCATTGCCCCGGCTAAACCGGGTGGCGGTTTTGACCTGACTTGCCGTGTTGCCCAGGCTGGCGTCGGTGACAAGTTGGGTGACCCGATGCAGGTGACCTTTATGCCGGGCGGCATTGGTGCGGTTGCCATCACCCTTTTCAACACCACCCGTACTGATGACCCCAATGCCATCGTTGCATTCTCGTCCGGTTCACTTCTGAACATTGCGACCGGCAAATACGGTGAGTGGACTGAAAACGACGTTCGTTTTCTTGCTACTGTTGGTGCTGATTTCGGTGCGGTCATTGTCCGTGCAGACAGCGAATACAAAACCCTTGATGATCTGATGAACAAGATCAAGGAAGACGAAGGCAGCCTGGCAATTGGCGCCGGTGGTTCCGTTGGTTCGCAAGACTGGATGAAAGCAGCGCTGCTTCTTAAGTCTGTCGATCGTGATCCGCGCAAAATGATCTATGTCGCCTATGATGGCGGCGGCGATGCCCTGACCGGCCTCCTGGGCGGCAGCATTGATGTCTATACCGGTGATATCGGTGAAATGACCGCACATCTTGGCACCGGCGAGCTGCGTGTTCTCGCTGTCATGTCTCCGGAACGCCTCGACGAGCCGTTCGCAGACATTCCGACCACCAAGGAACTTGGCTACGACGCGGAATGGACCATCATGCGTGGTTTCTACATGGGTAAAAACGTCGATGACGAAGCCTATGACAAATGGGTAGCAGCGTTCAAAGAAGCCTATGGCACTGAAGAGTTCGCTAAAATCCAGAAAGACAAAGGCTTGCTGCCGCTCAACATTGCGGGCAAGGACCTTGATGACAACGTCAAGGAACGCATCAAGAAGCTTCGCGAAATCGCAAAAGAAGCTGGCCTGATCCAGTAATCGCCAAACATGTCGGTCCCCCGTTTCCGAACGGGGGGCCTTCGGTTTTTCTAGCGTTCCCTAGGCCGGAGATCTCCGATGGCTGATCGCCTCTTTGCCCTGTTCGCCCTGATCGCTGGCGGCATTTATACCTATGTTGCCTTTTTCGTTATCAAGGCCCCTTTCCAGTATGACCCGCTTGGACCTGAAACATGGCCGCAGGTGCTGGCTGTTGTCTTCCTGCTGTGCAGCCTCTACGTCCTTGTGCGCCCGGATCACATCCAGTTTGCGCTGGGTCGCAGTGTTTGGTTTCGCTTGCTGATGCTGGTTGTGATGCTCGCAGGCTATGCAGAACTATACCAACCACTCGGTTTTGTGATTTCGACCGCGCTGTTTTGCTGCCTGCTGTCGGTCATGCTGGGTGCAAACCGCCTGCATGCTGTCGCCTTTGGATGTGCGACCGGCATCTTCGGATATGGCATTTGTGACTATTTGCTGGGCCTGAACCTGCCAGAAGGTCTGCTGGCACCGCTTTTGTGAGTTTATCCCCATGAATGAAGTTCTAAGTGGCCTAAGCGGCGGTTTTGGCGTCGCACTGATGCCTTTGAACCTGTTGCTCGTCCTGATCGGCTGTTTTGCCGGGACGCTGATTGGTGCGCTGCCCGGTATTGGTCCGATCAACGGTGTCGCCATTCTGCTGCCCATCGCCTATAGCCTGGGCCTTCCACCTGAATCGGCCCTGATCCTGCTTGCTGGCATCTATTATGGCGCGGAATATGGCGGGCGTATCTCGTCCATTCTTTTGAATGTACCCGGTGATGCGGGTGCTGTCATGACAACGCTTGATGGCAACCCGATGGCCAAACGTGGCGAAGCCGGACGTGCGCTGTCAATCTCGGCTATCGCGTCGTTTGTCGGTGGCACCGTTGCCGTGATTTTGATGTCGCTGTTTGGTCCGTTCCTGGCCAAATTCGCACTGACCTTTACGCCAGCCGACTATGTCGCGTTGATGGTCTTTGCCTTCGCAAGCCTGTCCTCGCTGGTTGGTAAGAACCAGGTCAAAACGCTGATGGGGGCGGCTATCGGCTTGATGCTGGCAACCGTCGGCATTGATGCAAATACCGGTGTCGCACGCTATACTGGCGGCATTCCCGATATCCTTGCCGGCTTTGACTTCCTTGTTGTCGTGATCGGTTTCTTTGGCATGGCGGAGTTGATCCACCTTGTTGAACAACAGGTTTCCGGCAAATTGAAACTGCTCCCGATCGGCAAAAGCTTTGTCAGCTGGAAAGACCTGATGCAGATCCGCTGGACCATGTTGCGGTCCTCGATCATCGGATTTGTCATTGGCGTCTTGCCCGGTGTTGGCGCATCTGTTGCCTCGGCTGTGACCTATGGCACCGAAATGCGTATGGCCGGTGAAGACCGCAAGAAATTCGGTACCGGCGATCCGCGGGGTCTGGCCGCACCTGAGTCTGGCAACAATGCCGCGGCCGGTGGCGCGATGGTGCCGATGCTGACCCTTGGTATTCCGGGGTCGGGTACGACGGCTATTCTGCTCGGTGCGTTGATGTTGTTTAACGTCACCCCCGGCCCGCTGATGTTTGAACAGCGCCCGGAAATCGCCTGGGGCCTGATTGCGTCGATGTATATCGGCAACCTGGCGCTTTTGGTAATCAACCTGCCGCTGGTGGGTCTGTTTGCCAGAATGCTGACCATTCCGCAGAAATATCTCAGCCCGCTGATTGCGGTTCTGGCCTTCATCGGCGTCTATTCCGTGGTTGGTAACCCGTTTGATCTGTTCCTGATCATCGCATTCGGGATTTTCGGCTGGGTCTTGCGCAAACTGGAATTCTCGCTGGCCCCGATCATTCTGGGCTTCGTGCTGGGTCACCTGTTTGAAGACAACCTGCGCCGTGCACTTTCGATCTCGCGCGGGGACTGGTCGATCCTGGTTTCAAGCTGGGAAAGCATTGGTCTGTATGTGATGGCTGTGTTGATTGTCGCACTGCCCGTCATCGTCGGTCTGCGCAACAGGCACAAAGCCAAATAAACTGTCCTTGCCGGATACAAACTGAAAGAGGGCGTCGTAATGACACCCTCTTTTTTTGTCTTGATGGCAGATGTTTGGCGGTTATTCGGCCAATGCATCCTCGGCATCAATCACGACGGCAACCGCATGAATTACCGATGCGATGCGGATGGCGTTCTGGATGGTTTCCTTTTTAACGCCAGCGTTCTTCAACACCTTGTCATGGCTGTCGATGCACATGCCGCAACCGTTGATCGCTGAAACCGCGATCGAAAACAGTTCGAAGTCGGCCTTATCAATGCCCGGCTTGCCGATGATGTTCATGCGCAGGCGAGCTGGCATGGTGCTGTATTCTTCATCCGATACCAGGTGGTTGAACCGGTAATAGATGTTGTTCATGCCCATGATGGCCGCCGCACCCTTGGCAGCTTCAATCGCCTCAGGCGTCAGTTTTTCTTTTGCTTCTGCGGCAACGGCCTTGGTCAGTTTGGCGTTGCGCGATGCAAAGGCACACGCAAGGGCGGTGCCATAAACCTGCTGGTCGGTCATGCCCGGATTGTTGGCCATGCTCGAAAGGTTCAGCTTAAGGTCCTTGGCATAGGCCGGCATGGAGTCCTTGATTTCAACGATCGACGTCATGGAAAAAATCCTCTGAAGCTGTCTGAAACGATAAACGCGTAATTCAATAACAAATGGGGGGATTATCAGCCGTGGCAGTGCCGCACTTGGTCGGGCGCACATTGCGCAAGTCGGCAAAAGTCACAGGCTGAAAGGCGGGATCGGGCCAAGACCCGATCCCGCAAATAGGTCCGGACTGAACTTACAGGGTTTCGTCGCCCTGGTTCCAGTTGCACGGGCAAAGTTCGTCGGTCTGCAGGGCGTCGAGAATACGAAGCGCTTCCTGCGGGTTACGACCAACGTTCAGGTCATTGACCTGTACGTGACGGATGATGTTGTCCGGGTCGATGATGAAGGTCGCGCGGAGCGCAACACCGGCGTCTTTCGCCAGAACACCAAGGGCGGTCGAGAGTTCTTTTTTCTCGTCAGCCAGCCATACGAACGGGCTGTCACCCAGGTCTTCGTGGTGGGTACGCCATGCAGCGTGCACGAAGTCGGTGTCGGTCGAGCAACCCAGAAGAACCGCGTCACGGTCTTCGAAATCACCATTCAGTTCGCCGTAACCAACGATTTCGGTCGGGCAAACAAAGGTGAAGTCTTTCGGCCAGAAGAACAGGATCTTCCATTTGCCTTCATAGGACTTGTCGGTAACCGGTGCGAAGCTGTCCGGGGTTTTGCCCGAAACGCCGGTAAGATTGAATTCTGGAAGCGTATCACCAACGGTAAGCATTATGGTTACTCCTAACCCAGTTTGTAAAAACAACGAGCGGCCCCCGACAGGCCGCAAAAACTTTTGTGTGCAGTTGCAAAAAATGCACTGCTTGCTAGCGATTTGTAGAGAAATGCATTACCTAAGACAAATAGATAAAACTTGGATTCTTGATAGGAAAAATTTATGGCTGCCCAACCAAGCATCAAGCAGCTCAAATACCTTGTTGCGCTGTCCGAAACCGGACATTTTGGCCGCGCTGCAGAGACTTGCTTCATTACGCAGCCAAGTTTGTCGGCTGCGATAAGCGAGCTCGAGAACCTTCTGGGCGCCCAACTGGTCGAACGCAACAAGCGTCAGGTCCTTATGACGCCACTCGGTGAAGAGGTCGTCTCGCGGGCGCGAAATATCCTTCAGGAAGTTGATGAATTAACCACCATGGCGCAGGCCGCCTCCGACCCGCTTTCGGGCCCGATCCATATCGGTGTGATCCCGACCATCGGCCCCTATCTGTTGCCCGATGTGATGGCCGCCCTCAAGGCGGGCTTCCCGAAGTTGCAGCCGCTTCTGCGCGAAGACCAGACCGCCAAGCTGGTGGAACTTCTGATGGCGGGCAAACTTGACCTTGCCCTGATCGCTCTGCCGATTGATGAAAACTGGCTCGAAGAGTTCGAGCTGTTCGAGGACCGCTTTGTCTTTGCCTGCGCGCCGAACAATCCGCTAACGCACAAAAAGCATCTCGAAATCAGCGACATCAAGGATGAAAAACTCCTGCTGCTCGAAGACGGGCATTGCCTGCGCGATCAGGCACTGGAAGTCTGCCAGAAGGCAGGCTGGAACAAGTCGGCTGATTTCCAGGCCAACAGCCTGTCGACATTGGTTCAGATGGTCGGGGCCGGCATCGGTGCCACACTGTTGCCGGAAATGTCGCTTGAAGTCGAAGCCCGTCGGCCGGATCTGCTTAAAATCGTTCCGTTTGAAAATCCGGTGCCGATCCGGCGCATCGGCATGGTCTGGCGGCGCAGCTCTGCCCGCAAGCTGGAATATCGCCAGCTTGCAGCCTACCTGCGTGATCGCCTTGCCCCGCGCGATCAGGCCGTGGTTGCCTGATCGGCAGCCCGTTGGCCGCCGTACCACTTAGGACACAGACAACAGACATAGCCAATGCTGCCGATCAAGGACAACAACCCGACCACCATCACGCCATGGGTCACCTACGCGATCATTGCGATCAATGTCGTGGTGTTTCTGGGCACCGTCACCCTTGATCCGCGCGCAGCCATCCTGGTGAACCTGCAATATGGTGCCATCCCGGCCGTGCTGTTTGGTCATGCCGAACTGCCACCGGGCTTTTCGCCCTTCCCGGCCGGTTTCGGGTTCCTGTCGATCTTTTCGGCCATGTTCATGCATGGCGGCTGGATGCATCTGGGCGGCAATATGCTTTATCTCTGGATCTTCGGAAACAATGTCGAAGACTCGATGGGTCATTTCCGCTTTCTGATCTTTTATCTTGCCTGTGGCGTTGCCGCTGCCCTTGGGCACGGGTTGCTTGATACCCAGTCGGAAATCCCCATGATCGGGGCATCCGGTGCGTTGGCCGGGGTGCTGGGTGCTTATTTCCTGCTCTATCCCAAGGCGCGCGTGCTGGTCTGGTTCTTCTGGGTGTTTATTTTTTATGTCCCGGCCGTGGTCGTCTTGGGCTTTTGGTTTATCACTCAGGTGATCAATTTTGGCAGCGGTGCTGGCGGGGGCATTGCATGGGTTGCCCATATCGCGGGCTTTGTCGCAGGCGTCGCCCTGATCCCGCTATTCAAGCACCGCAATGTGCCACTGTGGCATGATGGTTCCCCCGCACCGGCCTTTGGCATCTATCGCCCCGGCCGTAAAACGCGTGGCAGCACATCGAACATCCCGCCCTGGGCGGCCGCCTACGAGGCAGAGCGCGCAGCCAAACGTGCCAATATGCGCCGTGATCAGCGTGGCCCTTGGGGTAAAGAGGGCGAGGAGCGCGATGCATCCCCATGGGGCCGCTATCAGCCGAAATCGTCACCAAAACCAAAATCCAAACCATCGGTTGGCGTCCCGAAAGTTGTCCGCTTGCATCCGGACCGCAACAAGGACGATACTTAGGCCAAAGAAAAAATATCGTCCCAGGAGGATACCGTCATGCGCGCAGCCTACTTCACCGAATATCAGGGCCCGATCGAGGTTCAGAATGTCGCCGACCCGACCCCGCAAAATGGCGGTGTGGTCATCAAGGTAGAGGCCACCGGCCTGTGTCGCAGTGACTGGCATGGCTGGATGGGCCATGATTCCGATGTTCAGGTCCCCCATGTGCCGGGCCATGAGTTTGCCGGCACCATCGTTGCAGTCGGCAAGGACATCAAACGCTGGCAGGAAGGTGATCGTGTCACCGTGCCGTTCGTATCTGGCTGCGGTCATTGCCCGGAATGCCATAGTGGTAATCATCAGGTCTGCGATCATCAATTCCAGCCGGGCTTTACCGGCTGGGGCAGCTTTGCCGAATATGTCGCGATTGATTATGCCGATACGAACCTTGTCCGCCTGCCCGATGAGATGGATTTCGCAACCGCCGCCAGCCTCGGCTGCCGCTTTGCCACCAGCTTCCGCGGTGTGATTGATCAGGGCAAGGTTTCTGCTGGTCAAATCGTCGCCGTCCATGGCGCGGGCGGTGTTGGCCTGTCGGCGATTATGATTGCCGCCGCTGCTGGTGCCTATGTCATCGCGGTCGATATTGATGATGCCAAGCTCGACTTCGCCAAGGAAATCGGCGCCAACGCGGTGTTAAATGCCCGCGCAATCGATGACATCCCGGCCGCGATCAAGGACATCACCCGGGGTGGTGCGCATGTGTCGGTTGATGCACTGGGAAGTGCTGTGACCTGCTTTAACTCGGTCGCATCCTTGCGCAAGCGCGGCAAACATATTCAGATCGGGCTTATGACCGGTGACCATGCCCATGCCAAAGTGCCGATGGATCGCGTTGTTGCCCATGAACTTGAAATTCTCGGCAGCCACGGCATGCAGGCATTTCGCTATGACGCGATGCTCGACATGATCCTGTCTGGCAAGCTTGCCCCGCAAAAGCTGATTGCTGATCGCGTCACCCTGGCAGAGGGTGCAACGGCACTTATGAATATGGACAGCTTCTCCTCGACCGGCGTCACTGTGATTGATCGGTTCTGATCCATGCTGGTCGGTATTGCCTTTCAGCCCAAAGACCCGATTGATGATCTTCTGGCCGGGATTGCCGACACCATGTTGGCAAACGGCAAGTCAGTTGCCGGATACGTTCAAAAGCGCCGCAAGGATGCCGATTGCGGAACCCTGGTGCACGTCCGCAATCTGCGCAGTGGCGATGAAATGCCTATCACGAAAAATCGCGGCAAAATGGCCAAGGGCTGCAAGCTGGATGGCGATGCACTTTCGACCTTGGCCGCACAGCTTGCCCGCGATGTCGAAGCCGGATCCGACATCCTGATCATCGCCCGCTTTGGCCGGAGCGAGGCCGAGGGCCGCGGCCTGCGTGATGTGATTTCACGCGCGCTGGATCTGGAAATTCCGGTTCTGGTCGGGGTGCGCGATGAATATCGCGATGCGTGGGATGCCTTCCATGGCGGCTATGCCGATGCACTCGCGCTTAACACCCAAGCCATCGAAAACTGGCTGTCGGAAGCACGCGCAGATACGGTGGCTGTCTAAGAATAGCCGTCAGTTGCTCTGCCCGACATCGCAGGACATGCGGTTCTTGACCAGAACCTTCTCGGCAAAGCGTTCAAACCACGCCCCGAACGCCGCATCATATTTTGCCCGCCCGGCCCGCTGGGTATCGGGGCATTGTGCGTTCGGGCGGTCGGTCTTGTCGGCCGCATTCGAAAGCCAGCGTTCATGGGCTTCATCATCCACCTCGGGGTGGAACTGAATGCCCCAGATGCGCTCGTCAATGTGATAGGCCTGATGGGGGAATGTCGGGCCGGTCGCGATCAATTCCGCCCCGTCGGGAATGCCAAACCCTTCACTGTGCCAGTGATAAACCATCAGTTCATCGGGAAACAGGTGCTCGCCGGCTTCTGTCGCCTGCACCGGGTAATAACCGATTTCGGTCATGCCTTCGGGATGGGGCACAACATCGGCACCAAGATGGCGCGCCATCATCTGCGCGCCAAGGCAAATGCCAAGATACATCGCATCACTGGCCACCACATGCGGCAACCAGTTCATGATCGCACGCACATTATCCAGATGATCGTCATTGGCACTCATCGGGCCGCCAAACACGACAACCAGATGATATTTGCCAAGATCAGTCGGAAGCGGGTCCCCTTCCCCGGGACGGCGAATATCGAACTCAAACCCGTAGCGGCGCATCACCGTTCCCAACCGCCCCGGCTGTCCGGTGGCAGAGTTGAAAACAAGTAGAATGCGGTTTTTCGGGCTCAGATCGTTCATGCGGTCCTCATTGCTGCATTAGCGAAGGTAGACTGCACCACGCCGTTTTGACAAGCCCCGCGTCACCAAAACAGCCCGACCAAAACAAAAGGCCACCGCGCAATTTACGGTGGCCTTTGGAATGTTTCCGAAAAAGCGGATGCTTAGACGTTGAATTTGAAGTGGAAGATATCGCCATCCTTAACGATATAGGTCTTGCCTTCCTGACGCAGCTTGCCGGCATCGCGCGCCCCCGCTTCACCGTTAAATTCGATGAAATCGTCATAGGCGATGGTTTCGGCCTTAATAAAGCCGCGCTCGAAATCGGTGTGAATGACACCGGCTGCGTTCGGGGCGGTGGCACCCTTGAACACCGTCCATGCGCGTGCCTCTTTCGGACCGACCGTAAAGAAGGTCAAAAGATTAAGCAGCTTGTAGCCTTCGCGGATGATACGCGCGAGGCCGGTTTCCGAAAGACCAAGACCTTCAAGGAACTCTTTCTTGTCTTCAGCACTGTCAAGCAGGGCAACTTCCGCCTCGATGGCCGCAGAAATCACCACCGAACGTGCACCCTGTGCTTCGGCCATGGCGGCAACCTTGGCCGAAAGTTCGTTGCCTTCCGCCGCACTGTCTTCATCGACATTGCAAACATAAAGGATCGGTTTGCTGGTCAGAAGCTGCAGCATCCGAAACGCCTTGGCTTCGTCTTCGCCGTCAATCTCGACCACGCGGGCCGGTTTGCCTTCACGCAGCACTTCAAGCGCGCGTTCGATCAGATCCATCGCCAGCTTGGCGTCCTTGTCGTTCGAACGCGCCTTTTTCTGCAGACCCGGAATACGTTTTTCCAGGCTCTCCATGTCGGCCAGCATCAGTTCGGTTTCGATGGTTTCCGCATCACGGACCGGATCGACCGAGTTGTCGACATGGGTGATGTCATCATCTTCAAAACAGCGCAGCACGTGAACGATGGCGTCGGTTTCACGAATGTTGGCAAGGAACTGGTTGCCAAGGCCCTCGCCCTTCGACGCACCACGGACCAGACCGGCAATATCGACAAATTCCAACTGGGTCGGAATGATGTTGGCCGAATTTGCGATCGCCGCGATCTTGTCAAGGCGCTCGTCCGGGACGCTGACACGACCGGTATTGGGCTCAATCGTGCAGAACGGGAAGTTTGCTGCCTCGGCTGCTGCCGTCTGGGTCAGGGCGTTAAAAAGGGTCGATTTACCAACGTTGGGCAGACCGACAATACCGCATTTGAATCCCATCTTTCCGGGCTCCGTCACTTGAATTTCTGTTTATCAGGATCGGTTTGCGCATGTGCAAACCAGACTATTTCTTTTTGCCAAATGCCTTGGCAAGCGCTTCGGCCATGGCCGAGGCGGCATTACTTACCGGGGTATCGGCGCGCTCAAGCCGCACCTTTGCCGCCCCTGAAAGATCATTGATGCTGTCACCTGCCTGCGGCTCGGTTGATGCATCTTTGTCTTTCTCGCCCTTGTCGCCCTTATCGCCCCCGGGCTTGTCGGCGGCCGGTTTGTCCTTTTTCGGCGCCTTTGGCTTGGGCGGTGAAACAATGGCGGAAACCTTGCTCATAAAGCCGCCATCATCGCCCTTGGTCAGGCGTCCGAATTCCGCTGCCACCGCATCCAGAAGCGCCATCAGCCAGCCATCCTGTTCGGCCTTGGAGAAATCCCCAAGCACATGACCATGAACGCGGGATTTTTCCCCCGGATGACCAATGCCCAAACGAACGCGGCGATATTCCTTGCCACAATGGGCGTCAATCGATCTCAAACCGTTATGGCCGCCATGGCCGCCGCCGCGTTTGACGCGCAGCTTGCCCGGTGGCAGGTCCAGCTCATCATGCAGGACAATAACGTCTTCGACCGGAATCTTGTAAAAGCGCAGCACTTCGCCAACGCTTTGCCCCGAAAGGTTCATGAAGGTTTCCGGTTTCAGAACCAGAACCTTTTGGCCGTTCAATTCACCTTCGGAAATCTGGCCCTGGAACTTTTTGCGCCAGGGACCAAAAGAATAGCGGCGGACGAGTTCGTCCGCCGCCATGAAGCCAATGTTGTGACGATTGGCGGCATATCCCGATCCCGGGTTTCCCAATCCAACCACCAGAAACATCGTAAGACCTCGATCTTATTCTTCGGTCGCTGCTTCTTCTTCGCCTTCTTCGTCAGAAGATTCGTTCTCTTCCGAACGCAGAGCAGACGGCGCAGCAACGGTTGCGACCGTGAAGTCACGATCGGTAATCGTAAGCTCGACACCTTTCGGCAGTTTGATCGCCGAAATGTGGATCGAGTCACCAACTTCAACACCGGTCAGGTCAAAGACCAGTTCTTCCGGAATTGCAGACGGTGCGCAAAGAACTTCGACGTCGTGACGAACGATGTTCAGAACACCGCCTTTTTTGAGGCCCGGGGATTTCTCTTCGTTTACGAAGCGAACCGGAACTTCAACGTTGATCGTCTGGCCTTTGGAGAAGCGCAGGAAGTCAACGTGCAGAATTTCGTCAGATACTTTGTCGAACTGAACGTCGCGCGGCAGAACTTCGTATTTCTCTTTGCCAACCTGAACGGTCAGAACGTGGGAATAGAAGCCCGGCGCATGCAGAAGTTTCCAAAGCGGACGCGGGTCAACCTGGAACAGAACAGCTTCCTGTTTTGCACCATAGATAACACCAGGGACCATACCGGCACGACGCACGGCACGGGCGGCCCCCTTTCCGGCCCGTTCACGGATTTCCGCAGTGATAACAGAATTTGCCATCGGAAAATCTCCTTGAACTAAAAGTAGTTTGTCCCCGCAGGTTGGTGAGAATCACCGCTGAAAGCCTGCGAAAACAAGTGCGGTGGCCTCCAGGGGTGCCACCGCAGCGAGGGCCTTATACCCTCAATCGAAAAGAACGGAAACAGATTTTTCTTCCGAAATGCGGCGGATGGCTTCTGCCATCAGCGGTGCGATCGGAAGCTGTCTGATTTTTCCACAATCACGCACCGCATCGGATGCCTTGATCGAGTCACTGGTGACAACTTCGGTCATCGGGGAGTTGGCAATACGCTCAACCGCCGGACCCGAAAGCACACCATGCGAAACATAGGCCGCAACCGACGATGCACCGCGCTCTTTCAGCGCACCGGCCGCATTGCAAAGCGTGCCAGCGGAATCAACGATGTCATCGACCAGGATGCATGCCGCGTCCTTGACGTCACCAATGACGTTCATGACTTCGGAAACACCGGCCTGCGGACGACGTTTGTCGATGATGGCAAGTTCCGCATCCAGGCGTTTTGCAACCGAACGCGCACGGGCCACACCGCCAACGTCCGGGCTGACGATGACCAGTTTCTGGCCGTCAAACTTGTTGCGGATGTCGCTGGTCAGAACCGGCGATGCAAACAGGTTATCAAGCGGAATATCAAAGAAGCCCTGAATCTGACCGGCATGGAGATCCATGGTCAGAACGCGGTCTGCACCGGCAACCGTGATCAGGTTGGCAACCAGCTTCGCCGAAATCGGGGTACGGGGGCCCGATTTACGGTCCTGACGGGCATAGCCGAAATACGGCATCACAGCCGTGATACGACGTGCCGAACCGCGGCGCAGCGCATCAAGCATCACCAGCAGTTCCATCAGGTTGTCGTTTGCGGGATAAGAGGTGCTCTGAATGACAAAAACGTCCTCACCGCGGACGTTTTCCTGTATTTCGCACCAGATTTCCTCATCAGAGAAACGCTTAACATCTGCACGGGTAAGCGGCAGATTAAGATGGTCAGCAATTGCCTCAGCCAACGGGCGGTTACTGTTACCAGCGAGGATCTTCATATCGGGGCCTCGGTTAATGGGTGCCGGGAAAGCGAATAACTAAATCTTTTGCGACTCCGACCCGAACAGATAGCCGTCCCTAGCCTTTTGTTGCCCTTGCCGCCCAATAGCCCGGAAACTGGGAATTTCCCGACCAATCAACGACGCCTTCACGACACTCAAAGACCAAATCCTGACACTTCTGCATACCGGCAGATCGCGGCGGCTTTATAACCAGCCGTTAACAGTCTGTAAATGGGCCCAATGCCGAATAACGACAAGGCAGTCATGCATGTCCGGCCCATTGGCCTCTGGCATCACCGATCACAACGGCAATCAACGCGCCAAAGCTGTCCTGTTATCGGGACGCAGTTGAAGCTTCTTGCTGGTTGCGATCTGTCCCAGAACACCTTCAAGGGTTTCAACCGCCGCCTGGGCGGCAAGGGACGCCACCGACCCCCATCTTTCATCAAGCTGGCCGCGCGGCACGACATTGTTCTGGTTCATCTGGCCCAGTTCCGTGCCATCAACTTCCATGATGATCCATTCAATCGATACACGATCAAGCGGGGTGGTGGTTTCTTCCTTCACCGGGCTGACATCAATGGTGGCAGACAGGATGACACTGTTTTCACCCATCTCGCGGTTATCGACCGTGATCCCGCGCGCCTTCAACAACGCGCCTGCGGACCGTGCCAGGGCTGTATTGCCATCGCCCGGCGCACCGGCAAAATCAATCAGGGCGACCTTCATAAGCGGCGCTGCCCGCAACGAAGACCGATCGCCGGTAATCATGAAGGCAATCTGATCGGCGGGTTCGGCGACCAGCCCTTCATAGGTTTTCGCCACCGGGTCCTCGGCCTTGCCTTCAAGTTCGCGGACTTTATCAACCAGTTCCTTCGGGATGGCGAGGTTGCTTTCCTCGGGCCCGGTGGGTTGATCGGCAAACCACTGATCGGCGACCAGTTCGCCGGTGGATCGGGTGGTATCAATCGCAAGCCCGTCCGGGCGCATCAGAACCCAGGTGATATCAAGATCAGCACCGGTATCACTGAGGCTGGCCTGAACATTCGGACGCAGGATGTAATCCCCGCCCGTATCAGATTCGCTATAGGCCGGAATATCACGCAGACGAAGGGCACGCGCCATCGCACGCGCCAGATGGGCCGATGCCCCTTCGGGCAGATCTTCGGTATTTTCCACGCGCACAGTGCCGGTATCACGCAGCTCAAGCAATGCCGGATCCCCGGCCCGACCTGCCCCCTCGAACGGGCGCGGCAAATCGCCACAGGCCGCTAGCAACCCAGCCAGACCAATAACCAAAACTACAGAACGCAGGAAAGACTTCATAGGGGCACTTCTAAAACGGGATTTACGCCATCACATGATGACGCAACCGACCATGGTCGCGACGATCATAAAGAAAAACAGCATTATCAAATGCGGCATGACGTTACGCCTCTGTCAACATGATCGCCGAAAGCTGCCGACCGTAATCGGGCTCCTTGCGAAGCGTCGTGCGGCGATAACTGTAAAAAAGATCTTCCTCGGCCAACGTATCGCGCGCCACAAGCTCGACCGAGGCAACCCCGGTGGCAATCGTTCGCCGCCGGACATATTCCGGCAGATCAAACATGAAATGCCCATCGCGCGACGACGGATCAAACAGGTCTTCCTGGCCTTCCGGTCCGGCAAGGATGGTATCGCGGAACGTGCCATCAACTTCATAGGATTTGCGCGCAATGCAGGGCCCAACAGCCGCATGAATGTTTTCGCGTTTGGCCCCCAGTTTTTCCATTGCATCGACCGTGCTGGCCGATACACCGCCATGTGATCCGCGCCAGCCGGAATGACAGGCCCCGATCACACCGGCAACCGGATCATGAAACAGAACCGGCGTGCAATCGGCAGTCAGAATACCCAGCATGATGTTCGGGCGATCCGTCACCATCGCATCGGCCTTGGGCGCCTCGTCACGCGACAACGGCTTGTCCAGAACAGCCACATCAATGCCATGCACCTGATAAACCGTGGTCAGACGATCCGGGCTGGTATCAAACGCGGATGCGGCACGGGCGCGATTTTCAGCCACGCGGTCTTTGTCGTCATCGGATCCGAAACCGACATTAAGCCCGCCGTGAATACCATCACTGACCCCGCCTTTGCGGCTCAGGAACCCGTGGCGCAATCCATCCTTGTCCGACAGGTTTGCGGCTTCAAACCAGGTCAGCCCGTTGGTGCTGCGTTCGATCCCGTTGGTAACCTGGCTGATCGGATGTGTCATGCCGGTCTTCTCCGTTCCCAAAGGCGTTGCGCTTGCGGTCAATTTAGCCCGCCACGCCACTGACGCAAGGCGGCGGGGTGGTATCGCGACCATACGCGATCAGAACTTTAAAAAGCGTTCCCATCTGATCGGCATCAATCAACCGCGACAACGCCTGATCAATCGCGGTTTTCTGGGCATCATCGGCACTGGTTTTCAAATGCTCGGCCCGCTGTTCGATGCCAAGCATCCGCAAAAACGTCCCTTGGGTCAGAACCGCACCGGTGCGTGCCCCCGCCTCATTCATCGCCCGCCCGATGGCGGCAAAATCAACGTGCGCGGTCAGATCGGCATCGCCCGGATCGCTCAGAACCGGGTGATATTCGTGGCCCTTGAGTGCCTGGAACGTATCGCCAAACGCGCTGCCGGGATGGCCGTAATCAATAAACAACGCCCCGCCGCCCGTCTCATTCAGACGCCGTGCGATTTGATCGGCAATGGCAATTGCGGGCGCACAGCTTTCAAAGATATCACCCTTTTTCGCGGCCCCGCGCATGGTGGCCGGGATCAGCGCATCCGTGATCGGTGTTTCAGCCCCGCGAACAAATCCCAGTTCGCCGGTTTTGGCATCAAGCCCGACCAAACGTTCGGCCCAGCCTCTCTCGCCGCGCTCGAACTGACGGATTGGCAGCGCGTCAAAGAACTCGTTGCCAATCACAATCGCCGGAACGTTGGCGCGGGTCGGAATATCATCAAACGTTTCATGCCAGGTTGCCGGAATGCCGTACGCCATGATCGATGTTTGTTGATGGGTGCGCAAAACCGGGCTGGTTTCGACAAACCGCACGGTCAATGCATCGCCAATGCCCGGCACATTTCGCACCGCCCGCAACGCGTCCGACATCAATGTTCCGCGTCCCGGCCCCAATTCGATCAGATCGATTTTGGGCGGGCTGCCCATCTGTTGCCAGGTGACCGCCGCCCAAAGGCCGATCAACTCGCCAAACATCTGACTGACTTCCGGTGCGGTGATGAAATCACCGGCACGCCCGAACGGGTCCTGCTTGCGGTAATAGCCGTGCTCGGGATGGGCCAGTGCCTCGGTCATGAAATCGGCAATGGTGATCGGTCCCGATACATTGATCCGGCGTTTGATATGGGCCAAAAGCGGGCTGTCGGTCGCAGAACTCATAATTACGCGTTTTCGGCTTCTTTGGGGTGAATGCGGGTTTCAATCGGTTTGGATTTCAGCGCATAGACAATGCAACCAATCCCGGCCAGCACCATCGGTATCGACAGAACCTGTCCCATGGTGATGCCCCCGGCAAGGTAACCAAGCTGCGCATCGGGCTGGCGGAAGAATTCGACAATGATCCGCGAAATGCCGTAACCCGCGACAAACGTCCCGCCAAGGATCCCCGGACGGTGGCGCACGAACGCCTTGCGCGACAGGATAAACAGCACAATAAACAGGATCAGACCTTCAAGCGCTGCTTCATAAAGCTGGCTTGGATGGCGCGGCTCCGGACCACCGTTGGGGAAGACGAAGCCCCACGCAACATCGGTGGTGCGGCCATAAAGCTCGCCATTGATGAAGTTGGCAATCCGGCCAAAGAACAGCCCAATCGGGGTGGCAACGGCTGCGGCGTCCAAAACGGCAAGGATCGAAATATTGCGCTTTCTGGCAAACAGAATGATCGCAACGATCACGCCCATGAACCCGCCATGGAACGCCATACCGCCCTGCCAGACCTTCAGGATATTGGCCGGGTTATCCAGATAGTAATCCAGATTGTAAAACAGGATATAGCCCAGCCGCCCGCCAAGGATCACACCAAGGGTTGCCCAGAACAGCAAGTCATCAACATCGCGCTTGCTCATGATGTTCGGCGTTTTGGTGCAGTAATAGACCACATATTTCCAGCCCAGCAGCAGACCGGCAATATAAGCCAGCGCATACCAGCGAATGGCAATCGGGCCGATGGAAATCGCAATCGGGTCTATCGCCGGAAAGGCAAGACTCAGCATCTGGAATACTCCGGATCAGCAGGTTGGGTGTTTATCGGCGAGGTGTTTGTTCTGAGGTCGCAAAGGAGTTGGGCAGCATCATGGCAAACCCACCCCGAACCATGCCGGCGACACTCAGCGGAACGGATCCTCGGTCGCAAGATAATCCTGCACATAGGACCGCACGCCTTCTTCAAGCGATGTCATTTCCTTGCCATACCCCGCTTCACGCAGCTTGGTCATATTGGCTTCGGTGAAATACTGGTACTTGTCGCGGATCGATTCCGGCGTCGGCACGAACTTGATATCAGGCTCCTTGCCCATGGCGCTAAACACTGCCAGTGCCAGATCCTTGAAACTGCGCGCCTTGCCGGTGCCGATATTGAAAAGATCGCTGACCTGCGGGTTGTCATAAAGCCACATGATGATGTCGACCACATCACCGACCCAGACGAAATCACGCAACTGGCCACCATCTTCGTAATCGGGATGATGCGATTTAAACAGGGTCGCGGTTTCACCGTTTGAAAGCTTGTCAAACAGCTGCGACACCACGGATCGCATCCCGCCCTTATGATATTCATTCGGGCCATAGACGTTAAAGAACTTAAGCCCCGCCCACTGTTTGGGACGGAAACCGTTCTGATCGAGGATACGGCGGAACCGGCGATCGGTGGCATGCTTGGACCAGCCATAGGCATTGAGCGGTGCCAGTTTCGCCAGATCGGCGTCATCAAAGCTGTCATCAAAGCCCTGCTTGCCATCGCCGTACGTTGCCGCCGACGATGCATAAATCAGGCGCGATGAATGACGCGAACACCATTCCCACAGCCAGGCGGTCAGTTTCAGGTTGTTGACAACAATCTTGTCGGCATCGGTTTCCGTGGTCGCGGAAATCGCGCCCATATGGAAAATCGCCTCGACATTGCCGGCATGCTCTTCAAGGAAATGCGGCAGTTCATCGGGATGAACAATGTCACGCAGGTTCCGCTTGGCGATGTTTTTCCATTTGATGCCATCGCGCAGGCGATCAACGACAACAATGTCGGTTTCGCCACGCTTTTCAAGGGCAGCAACAATATTGGAACCGATAAACCCGGCACCACCAGTGACGATAAGCATTGCATTCTCCTGACGGGGCCGCCCTGCCCCGATGGGCCAAGGCGACTGATCACGTTTGTCGACACTTTATAAGACCGCCCCTGATCTGGAGCAAGAAAAGCCATACAAAATAACGCTATCGTCACGTCCGCTTCATGACGTGCCGCTTGCCCTGAGCCGATGATGCGCCATATTATGCCCAACAACAGATTCAAAAAGCCGGAGACCACCATGCAGATCAACAACCGCATTCTCGATGACCTGACCCGTGTCACCAATTCCGCATTGGGCACCATGACCGGTGTCAAAGGCGAAGTAGATGCCATGATCCGCCAGCAGTTTGAAAAGATTCTGCTCAACATGGATCTGGTCACCCGCGAGGAATATGACGTCGTGCACGATGTTGCCGTGCGTGCCGCCGAACGCATTGATGCGCTCGAAGCCAAGATTGCCGATCTTGAAAAGCGCCTTGACGCAGCTGAGCCGGCCAAGAAACCGGCCGCCAAACGCAGCACGACCAAAGCTGCCCCCAAAACGGCGGCAAAAAAAGACGCCTGATCGGGGCAACCATCTCCATATAATTCCCATATATGCGAAATGACGCGGGCGTTTTACGCGCCTGCGCCAACATTTGCTGTCACAAGCAGGGCCGCTTGACGGTCGATCAGATAGACCGGGCAAAGAGACCGGGCAAACTGGCCGGGTGACAATGATCCGAATATTCATTGCTGTCCTGCGCGCAGCAGCGGTTGAAACAAAGCGTTCACCGGCATATAGTGCGCGCCCTTTCGCACATGCTTGAACAGGCTGGGTATTAATGAACGACCAAATGGAAGATATCGGCGACATCGGCGATGAAAACCCGCTGATCCTGGTCGAGGATATCGCCCACACCAACCAGTGGCATCTGGAACGCCGCAGCTCGGACGAGATTGTGGTCGAAATTCCGGCCCACTGGTGCACCTATCTGGTCTATTTCACCTGGCGTGAAGATGCCGAGGCGCTTCATATCGCCTGCTGCTTTGATCTCTTCGTGCCCGAACCGCTGCGCCCGCGCATCTACGAACTGGTTGCCAAATGTAACGAGCAACTCTGGATCGGGCATTTCGGTTTGTGGCTTGAAGAAAACATGCCGCTGTTCCGCCACACCCTTCTGTTTGGCGGCGATGTCCCGCCGATGGTCGAACAGTTTGAAGAACTGATCGATATCGCGCTTTCGGAATGCGAACGTTTCTTCCCGGCGTTTAACTTTGTCCTTGGCCAGGGGAAAACCCCGGACGAAGCCTTAATGCACGCGATGCTTGAACCTGCCGGTCAGGCTTAATACGAAAACCTCTGATAAGCTTGCATTGAAAAGGACGGCAGCATTGCCGTCCTTTGTCGTTTCAGGACTGCTTTTTGCGCCTGTCTCGCTATGATCCCGACCACACCCCAATCACGCCCTCTTGCTCTCAGCACGAACTTGACCCACCTTGAGAAGATCGCTACGGCATTGCATCAAGTGTGTTGATCAACGCATGATCAACCAAACCCGATGGATAAAGCGGAGCAGAATTTATGAATACGCGTCTTTTGCTGGTTGGCTGTGGCAAGATGGGCAGTGCCATGCTCGAAGGCTGGCTGGCCCGCGGGCTTCAGGCATCGAACGTCTTTATCGTTGAACAGAGCGAAACGGCTGAAAAGCTCGAAGCGCAATACGGCATTAATGGCGTTCCCGATATTGATCACATCCGCGAAGACTTCATTCCGCAGGTTGTCTTGTTTGCCGTCAAACCACAGGTCCTGCCCGATCTGATTGACGCTTATAAACCGCTGGTGCGCGCCGAAACGGTCTTTTTGTCCGTCGCCGCAGGCAAAACCATCGACTTCTTCACAAGCCACCTTGGCAAACATGCCCGCATCGTGCGTGCCATGCCCAATACACCGGCTGCCGTCTCGCGTGGTATGACCGTGATGTGCCCGACCGAAAATGTCAGCATCGCCCAGCGCGAGATGTGCCAGACCCTGCTTGAAGCCGTCGGCATGGTGTCCTGGATCGAGGATGAAAGCCTGATGGATGCCGTCACCGGCCTGTCGGGTAGCGGGCCTGCCTATATCTTCCATCTGGTCGAAGCCATGGCGCAGGCGGGCGAGGCCGCTGGCCTTCCGGCCGATCAGGCGATGATCCTTGCCCGCCAGACCGTGGTTGGTGCGGGCTTCCTGCTTGATGCCAGCGAAGAAAGTGCCGCCACCCTGCGTGAGAATGTCACAAGCCCCGGCGGTACCACCGCGGCCGCACTCAATGTTCTGATGGATCCGAAAACCGGCCTGCCCGATTTGATGACGCGTGCGATCGCCGCCGCCCGTGATCGGTCCAAGGAACTGGCGGGGTAATACCCGCCTACGACCGAAGACACTCAACCCAAGGAGAACGTCATGCCACCCAAAAAGGATATCCCCAATCTCCTGATCGATGCGGCCCTGAAACTGGCCGCAGAAAAGGACTGGCATGATGTCACCCTGCTCGATATCGCCACCGAAGCTGGCGTTTCGGTTGCCGAATGCTACGACCATTGCAGCAGCAAGGGCGATCTTCTGCGTCGCTTTGTCAAACGCGTTGACCGCGAAGTTTTGGCCGATATCGACTCTGAGGATTTCAACGAACCCGGTCATGACCGCCTGATTGCGGTGATCATGGCGCGGTTTGATATCCTGTCTGATTACCGCCCGGCCCTTCGCTCGATCATCAATGCCGGGGGTGACCTTGGCCCGACCGACGGGCTGCGCGCAATCAAGACCCATTTTGGCGCCATGCGCTGGATGCTTGAGGCCGCCGGTTTTCAAACAGCCGGCCTGCATGGCAGCATGCGGGTTGCTGGACTGACAGCCGTTTACGCCAAGACCTTCAAACACTGGCTTGATGATGACAGCACCGATTTTGGCCCGACCATGGCCTATCTGGATCGGGAACTGTCCAAGGCCGCCAATTGGGACCGTCAGGTTGAAAAGGGTCTTGGCAAAGCATCATCGATTTGTGGTAAAATCAGGAAACGGTGCCGCATTTTTTCGATCAAAAAATCACCGTCCCCGAGCGATAACAACCCTGCCGATGCACCAACAGATCAGACGACGTCAACCACGGCCAACACCTAATTCCCTGATCTGAAACAGAAAAACTGGATGCACACCCAAGGTTATGATTTTGACACAAAAAAATAACCTATAAGTTTTTGTGCAGTGCAAAATAATCCTTGACGACAGGCGATCATTCCGGCATATTGCAGTTGAATTTGTGCGGCGCACAATAGCGCCTCATTGCATATCTGTCGCAAACTAATGGAGTGCAAACCATGACCGCCGCAAAAAAGGCAACCAATCCGTTCTTTGATCTCGACTTCACCAAATACACTGCGGACTTCAAAGTTCCGGGTGTAGACGTGAACGAAATGATGGCTTTCCAGCGTAAAAACGTGGAAGCCCTGACCAAAGCTAACAAGGTGGCCTTCGACGGTTTCCAGGCTGTCGCTCAGCGCCAGAGTGAGATCTTCAAAACGCTGCTGGATAAAGTTCAGACCCAGGGCAAAGATTTCGCTGCTACTTCTGCTGACGACCCGATGGCTTCGGCTGCAAAACAGACCGAAGCTGCAAAAACGGCTTACGAAGAAGCCCTTGCAAATGCCAAGGAACTGTCAGGTCTGGTAACCAAGTCTCAGGAAGAAGCGCTTGCTCTTCTGCAGACTCGCTTTACCGAATCCCTTGACGAATTCAAAGCTGCTATCGAAAAGACCGCAGCTTCGAAATAACAGCTTTGGCTGTTAAATTCCCGTAATCTACTTGATGGCAGGGCATTATGGTCCTGCCATTTTTCTTTTGTGGCCCCTGTCCGCAATCACGCGTTTTTGCTCAAACTCCGGAATTCATATCGCGTTGATGGTTTGGGCTTATCAGAAACATTCGATCTTACTAAGCTGACTCCAAAATAAGGAGACAGCCATGAACACCGAAATCAGTTTTGATGATTTCCTGAAGGTCGACATTCGGGTCGGCACCGTGATCGACGCACAGGAATTTCCCGAGGCCCGTCGCCCCGCGTTGAAGCTCTGGGTCGATTTCGGGCCCGAGATCGGGACAAAGAAAACATCGGCCCAGATCACCAAACACTACACACCCGAAAAGCTGATCGGCCGTCAGGTCGCCGGTGTGGTCAATTTCCCCAAAAAGCAGGTCGGCCCCTTCATGTCAGAATTCCTCTGTCTTGGTTTTCCGGACGGGGATGACGACAAGGGTATTGTCCTGATCCGCCCCGATCAGGATGTGCCAAACGGGTCGCGCCTGTTTTAACCACAAAAGAAAAGGACGGATATCGTCATTGCGATACCCGCCCTTTTCCCGCTCGTGTCACGCTCCCGCCAGGGTTAGCGTGCCAAAATGCCCGATGCTTCACGCGTTCGGCCAACAATCAGGGGAATGTCTTCCGACGCCTTGATCATGTCCTTGAACAAATTCTGGGATGTCTCGACGGAAGTCTGTACGCCGCGCATCTCGCTGCTAACCTGATGGGTGATTTCTGCTTGCTGTGAAACAGCCAGCGAAACCACCGCCACCCGACTGAGCATCGCCTTTAGATCCCCCCGGACAGCTGTCGAAACACGCGCCGTTTCACCGACGCATTTTTCCAAAACTTCGATCTGCTCAATAATGGCGGGATCATCGCGTGCGCAGTCGCGCAACACATCAAGTGCCTTTTCAATCGATGCAATCGCCCCGTCACTTTCTATTGCATGATCGAATGCGTGATCGGCAACCGATCGCAGCTCGGTCATGCGTTGGGCTGTTTCATCCACGCTGCTGACAAGACGTCCGGCGACCATCGCACTGACTTCCAGATGCGCCTGTGCCCGACGCCATGACGCCGCAATATCCTCGTAACGCTGGTCAATCTTGCCAACGGTCTGATCAATTTCGTCGAAACCGACTTCAAGCGTCGATTTCAAATTAGCCAGTGACGTGACCTGTTCGGTAATATCGCTGGCAAGTTTGACGATCTTGCACACTTTCCCGTCGGCCCCGTAAACCGGGCTATAGCTTGCTTCAAACCAGACCTCGCGACCGTCCTTGCCAAAACGCTTGAACTGGCAGGCCCGGTTCTTTCCCTTTGCCAGCGACCGCCAGAAAGTACGGTACTCGGCACTCGCGGCATATTCGGGATCAACAAACATGCTGTGATGTTTGCCTGCCACTTCCGACAGGCTGTAACCCATTGCGACGAGGAAATTGTAATTGGCAGTCAGGATGTTTCCCGCGATATCAAACTCTACGACCGCCTGGCTATGTTCAATCGCGTCCACTTTGCCCTGCAGGTCGGCCAAACTGTCATGACGCTCGGTAATATCAACGCCAAGCCGCACAATTCGGATTACCTTGCCGCAGCGATCCTTCACCGGACCGACGGTTTCTTCAACCCACTTACGCTCCCCAGTCTTGGTGATCCATGGCAAAATGACACTTTTGGATTTACCGGCCCGCAAATCAACCCAGCACAGACCGTACTCGGCTGCCTCGACCACATCGTCCGACAAAAACATCGAATGGTGACGGCCCAGAACCTCTTCTTCGCCATATCCGGTCAATGCAAGGAAATTATCATTTACGCGGATGACATTGCCTTCCAGATCGAACTCGGCAACAGAAAACGACGCGTCAATCATCCCGAAAACGTCATCGAACTCATCAGCGGTTTCAACAGTTATGGATGTCAGTGAATTCATGGACAACTCCGGCATATCGCAACTTCGCAAAACGGGTTCATTTGATGTGCCGACTATCGCCTGACCATGCCTGATACGACATCCCCATTTGGGGAGGTCGAATATACCTACGTATAAATTTTGGTATGGACTTCATAGAAATGCACTCACAAACAAAGAGAGGCAGAATGCAAAAGCATCCTGCCTCTTTTCTTCAAAATTGTCTGATTTCTGCTCTGGACACCCTTAGCGCGCAAGCACCAATGCTGCCTCTCGGGTGCGCCCGACGCTGCTTGACACGATAGAGGAGGCATCGCGGATAAAGTTTACGCTGCTTGCGAACTGCTCAACAGAATTTGCCATGCTTTGCATGTTGCTTGAAACCTGCTGGGTCACAGCGCTTTGTTCTTCGACAGCCGAGGAAATCGTGGTGACATTGTTCAGTACATCTTCAACTTCAGTCCGGATTGACCCCAGCACGCCGGCGACTTCTCCAGCGATGTTCTGAACACCTTCGATCTCGCCAGTAATCTGTTCGGTGGCCTTGGCAACCTGATTGGCCAGATTTTTGACTTCATTGGCGACAACCGCAAAGCCTTTGCCCGCTTCACCAGCACGGGCGGATTCAATCGTCGCGTTCAGTGCCAGCAAATTGATCTGCCCCGCAATACCCTGGATGACATCAATGATGCTGCTCATCGCCGTAACGACTTCACTCATTTTTTCAGTTGATGCGCCTGCGGCGATGGATTTTTCGAACACCTGATCAGTTGATGCGCGCGCCTCCGCCATACTGCGAGAAATCTCGGCAATAGATGCAGCAAGCTCTTCAGCCGCCGCAGCAACTGTTTGCACATTCGAGGATGTTTCTTCACAGGTCGAATGCGCAACCGTTGAACGCTGTTCAAGCTCACCCAGGCTCTGGTCAATTTCGCCAAAGTTGCTGTCGATCATCTGCTTCAGGTCTGTCAGGAGTTTGACCTGCTCTGTGATGTCGCTGGCATATTTCACCACCTTGTAAGGTACGCCATTGGCGTCAAATATCGGGTTATAGGATGCCTCGATCCAGACTTCCTTTCCACCCTTGGCAAAACGCTTGAACTGCCGGGAGACGAAGTTTCCATTAGCCAGATTGCGCCAAAACTCTGCATAATCATGGCTGCTTGCATAGGATGGATCGACAAACATGCGGTGATGCTTGCCAACAATTTCTGAAAGCTCGTATCCCATCGCATTGAGGAAATTGTCGTTCGCATCAAGGATTTTGCCGTTCAGATCAAATTCAATGACGGCTTGACTACGGCTAATTGCATTCACCTTGCCTTCGAAATCGGCCATGGTTTCCTGGCGTTTGGTGATGTCCGAGGCAAACTTCACGATCTTGAGCACGTTGCCTTTGTCGTCGCACACTGGATTATAAGTTGCCTCGATCCAGATCCGTTGACCGGTTTTGGTAATGCGCGGGAATGCGGCACTTTTAAACACGCCCTTGCCCAAATCAGACCAAAAGGCATTGTAGTCAGCACTACGGCGAATTTCTTCGGGCACAAACATTGCGTGATGCTTTCCAACGATCTCGGACAGTTCATAGCCCATCACATTCAAAAAGTTCTTGTTTGCACGCAAAACGTTTCCCTGCAGATCAAATTCGATAACCGCAAGCGATTTATCCAGCGCCTCCAGAGTCATCGCAGCGGTCTGGGAACCTGATTGTTTGAAGAAGTTGAAAAAGCCCATCTTAGTTTCCTTTCACACTGCATCAGGACTTTTAACAAGCTTCCAAACCTGACGCTTCATGCCCCCAAACTACCCAACTCGCGAACAAGCAAACATCCCCATTTGAGGAGGTATGTATACCTACGTATACAACCCGGTATAAATCGCGGATTTCACCCAAACAAAAGGGCAGCACCCAACGGATGCTGCCCTCTGATCTTTCGACTGAAATGTGGCCGGTGGCCTATTTCTCAACGAACGCCTTTTCGATGACGAAGTGGCCCGGTTCGTTCATGTTGCCTTCCTTGCCCCCCCACTCAAGAAGCATCTTGCGGGTATCGGCAATCATCTGCGGGTTGCCACACAGCATGAAACGGTCGTTTTCAAGGGTCGGCTTTTCCAGACCAAGGTCGTCATAAAGCTTGCCCGATTCCATCAGTTCGGTGATACGGCCCTGATGCTTGAACTCTTCGCGGGTGACGGTCGGATAATACAGAAGCTTGTTCTGAACGTCTTCGCCGAAGAATTCGTTGTTCGGCAGTTCGCTGTGAATGAATTCCTGATAGGCGAGTTCGCGGACTTCGCGGCAACCATGCACCAGGATCACCTTCTCATAGCGCTCATAGGTCTCGTAATCGCGGATCACGCTCATGAACGGTGCAAGGCCCGTACCGGTCGACAGCAGCCACAGGTTCTTGCCCGGCAAAAGGTTGTCATGGATCAGGGTACCGGTCGGCTTGCGCCCAACCAGGATCTTGTCGCCAACCTTGATGTGCTGCAAACGTGATGTCAGCGGACCGTTCGGCACCTTGATCGAGAAGAATTCAAGTTCTTCATCATAATTCGCACTGACCATCGAATAGGCGCGCAAAAGCGGCTTGCCATCAACTTCGAGGCCGATCATGGCGAACTGACCATTGATGAATCGGAAGCCCGGATCACGGGTGGTCTTGAACGTGAAGAGAGTGTCAGTCCAGTGATGGACATAGGTGACGGTTTCTTCGTTTAAATTGCTGGCCATAACGCTACATCAATCCGTTTCGTCTGTCTGAGTGTGGAACCGTGGCGGGAAACACGGAGTATATATCCCGGCACGCATTCCATGCCAAGTTGCCGCGATTTAACATCAATCAAGCGTATATCGCAAGCAAACAATCAAAATTTATTGTCATTTTGTGTGAATTACATAATTTTATGTATATTTAGTGTGAAATACCATTTTGCGAACCGCCTGCCCCCGGAACGATTTGGTTTCATGCCAATTGCTCTCTGTACGATTTGATAAGCCCGCCTGCCACTTCATGCAATGACACATCGCAATGAATGCGGGCGATGTTGGTGGGCAATCGTTCGCCTCTCACGTCTCTGTGTGCGCCGGCGTTTGGCCTTGTCGCGCAGATCAACGCTTCATAAGATCAGGCTTTACCCATAAACAAAAACAATCAGGAAGCCTCATGTCGTCGAACAAGCCTCTGACCACAGATTTCATTCCCATTCCACTGCCCGACTATCGCGAATATGCCGTGGAAGAAATGCGCACCCGCGCGCAAGAATTTTACGACGCCATCAAAACCCGCCATACCGTCCGCGATTTCTCTGACCGCCCGGTGCCGCGCGACATTATTGAAACCTGCATCCGTGCTGCGGGCACCGCACCAAACGGGGCCAACCATCAGCCGTGGCATTTCTCGGTGATTGGCGATCCGGCGATGAAACGCAAAATCCGTGTGGCGGCAGAGGAAGAAGAACGCGCTTTTTATGAAGGCCGTGCGGGCGAAGAATGGCTCGCTGCCCTCAAACCACTAGGCACAGATGACAGCAAGCCGTTTCTTGAAACTGCCCCCTGGCTGATCTGCATTTTTGGAGAACGCAAAAGCACATCAGCCGATGGCAAACTTCGTAAAAACTATTACGTGCCGGAATCCGTCTCTATCGCCACGGGCTTCCTGATTGCCGCCCTGCACCGCGCTGGCCTTGCCACCCTGACCCACACGCCAAACCCGATGAGCTTCCTGACCGATATCTGCGGCCGTCCGGATCATAACAAACCATACATCCTGCTGGTCACTGGCTATCCGGCACCAGATGCCACCATCCCCGCCCACGCGACCGAGAAAAAGGACCTCTCGGAAATTGCGACCTTCTTTTGATAACCCGCACCGCTCAAACAAAAAGCCCCGCCGTTCAATGGCGGGACTTTTGCAATTTAATACTCAGACCTTAATGCCCGATCGGCAGAACCAGCCGCACGCGAAGCCCACCGCCCGGCGCATCTTCAAGCAGGACCTCGCCACCGTGACCACGTGCGGAATCACGTGCGATGGTCATGCCAAGGCCAACCCCGCCGGTCGCCTGATTGCGCGACTCTTCAAGACGGTAAAACGGCTTGAACACCTCTTCACGTTTGTCAGCCGGAATGCCGGGACCATCATCGTCAAAGACAATCTCGTAATCCTGCCCCCGACGGCCGGCACGTACCGACAGGTTTGTCGCATACCGCCCGGCATTGGACATGATGTTTGCAATACAACGTTTCATCGATTGCGGGCGCAGCTCCATCTCCAGGCTGTCTTCGATATGAAGATCAATCTGCTGCCCGTCACGTAATGCCTCGCCAACCTGATCGGTCAAAAGCTTGCCAATATCGGTCAGAACTGCCTTTTCGCCCTCTTCGCCGCGCGCGAATGCCAGATAGGCATCAACCATACGCTCCATGTCGATGACATCCTGTTTCAGGGCATCAACACCGGGCGAACTTTGCTGCATGGCAAGTTCAAGCTTCATGCGGGTAAGTGGCGTGCGCAAATCATGCGACACCCCGGCAAGCAAGGCTGTTCGTTGCGACAGATGACGTCCGATGCGATCACGCATCGACATAAACGACGTCGCCGCCATACGCACCTCGGCCGCTCCTTCGGGCTTGAAGTTATCAACATCAACCCCGCGTCCGAACTGATCAGCCGCCTTTGCCAGACGTCGGATCGGACGGACCTGATTGCGCATGAAGATCACCGCAACCCCATACAGGATCAACGCCGATCCCGCGATCCACATAAAGAAGATATAGGTGGTCGAATTGTACAGGCGCTTGCGCGGGGCGATGATCGACATCACCCCGTCTTTTAACTGTACGCGGATTTCAAGTTTGCGGTCATCAAGGTCAAGATCAAAGAAGAACGGCCGCTGCAGGCGCTCATCCAGCGCGACATACAATTCCTCGGACACCAATCCAAACGGCGGTTCCGTAATCTGGCGCTCAAGGATCGCGTCACGCTCGAAAAACAGGTCGAGCTCCATGCGTGCGCGTGCCGTGTTCTGAATCCACTCGTAATGGTCCGGATCAGGATACTGGCCCAGATAGTCGATCACGAAAACAACATCACCGGCAAGCCCCCGGCTCAGTTGGCGGGCAACTGTGTCCCAGTGCCGTTCAAAGAAGATCAGCACCGTAACAATCTGCAACAGCAGCATCGGCGTCATCAGGATCAGAAGCGACCGGCCCAAAAGCCCCGTCGGCATCAATGACTTGATCCGTCCGTTCTGTTCGCTACCCACGCTGCTTATCCCTGTCCGTTTTCATGGTCGCTCATTTTGCGTTCCTCAATCCGTATACAGGACATAGCCCTGACCACGTACTGTCTGCAAGTATCTTGGTTGCTTCGGGTCTTCTTCGAATTTGCGCCTAAGGCGGGTGACCTGCACATCAATGCTGCGCGACGCGCTAGGATCAATGGCATTGCCGCTGATCATGTCCTGAAGTTGCTCGCGCGATGTGGTCTGACCGCGGCGTTTGATCAGGGCTACCAGCAAGGCCTGCTCAGCGGTCGTCAGATAGACATGCTCGTCCCCACGTTGCAGGATCATGCGTGTCATATCAAACCGGAACGCGCCAAAGCATGCCATGGTATCACCGGGGTCTGGCGATGATGGGCTTTCCGGTTCAGGCAGTTCGCCATAGCGACGCAGGATTGCCTCAATGCGAAGCACCAGCTCGCGCGGCTCAAATGGTTTGGCCAGATAATCATCCACCCCGGCTTCGAGACCGGCGATGCGGTCTTCTGTCTCCGACAGTGCGGTAAGCAGAAGGATCGGAACCTTTGATCCGCTTTCGCGTAGGCTGCGCGCCAGATCAACGCCCTTTTCGCCGGGCATCAGAACGTCCAGCACGATCAGATCAAACTGCAATCCCGCAAGACTGGCACGCGCAGTCGCAGCGTCACGTGCGGCAGATACGTTAAAGCCGTTCTCACCCAGATAGCGGGTAAGAAGGTCACGCAAACGGTCATCATCATCGACCACAAGAACATGTGGCTGATCAGCACCGGTCATCTGATTTCCCTGGGTTCAGGATCGCTGGAGAACAATTTGGCTGCAAATTCTTTCAAAAGCGTAAGCATGACGACGTCAAAATTATGACGGATCTGATACCCGCCTCACCCGGCACGGCGGCGCAGGCCCCCGGGGCCATCATCCTCGAACCGTTTGCGGTCCTTTTCATCCATCATGCCCATCATGACCTTGCGGAACCCCTCGACGGATTCTGCCCCGGCCTCGCGATAGGCCGCCGCGATCAGGGCTCGTTGCTGTTCAGTCAGTTCGCGTTCAAGCGCCTCGCCCTTTTCAGTCAGGGTCAGCAAACGCTGCCGCCGGTCCTGCACACCGGTCTTTTGTTCGATGAAACCTTCGCGCACCAATTGACCCAGCACGCGCGACAAGGACTGCTTGGTGATCTTGAGAATCGACAGCAAGTCACTGACCGTAATACCGGGGTTTCGGCTGACGAAATAGATGACCCGATGGTGGGCGCGACCAAAATTATATTGCGCAAGCATCTGGTCCGCGACTTCGGTGAAATCACGGTAGGCATAGAACAGCAATTCAATGCCTTGTCTAAGCTCTTCTTCCCTCAGGAAAAGAGGGTTGACCTTGCGTGTAGAGATATCTGCCATGCTTATCCGTTATGTCAGTTATATTGACACATTAATCTATGAATGTTACCCCGACCAGACAAATAAGGACATAAAGTTACGTCCAGGAACGTTCTTGAAATGGAATTTGGCAAATGACAGCTCCGACCTTTGATAACCGTGATGGTTATATCTGGTATAATGGCGAACTTAAACCATGGCGTGAAAGCACTTTGCATGTGCTGAGCCACGCTGTCCATTACGGGAGTGCGGTTTTTGAGGGCGAACGCTCCTATAACGGCAAGGTCTTCAAGCTGGCCGAGCATGGCGAACGCCTGATCAAGTCCGGCGAAATCCTGGACATGAAAATTCCCTACAGCGCCGCGGAACTCGATGACGCCGTCATCGAAACGCTGGCGGCCAACGACATTACCGATGGCTATATCCGCCGTATCGCCTGGCGCGGCAGCGAAATGATGGGCGTTTCGGCCCAGACCACACGCATCAATGTCGCTATCGCCTGCTGGGAATGGCCAAGCTATTTCAAGCCGGAAGAGCGCCTGAAAGGCATTCGCCTTGATCTGTCGAAATGGGCCCGCCCGGCCCCGAACACTGCACCGACCAATGCCAAGGCTGCCGGTCTTTACATGATCTGCACGCTTTCCAAGCACGAGGCAGAACGCAAAGGTTATGCCGACGCCCTGATGCTGGATTACCGTGGTCAGGTTGCCGAGGCGACCGGTGCCAACGTGTTCTTTATCAAGGACGGTCAGATCCATACGCCGAAGCCTGATTGCTTCCTTGACGGCATTACCCGCCGCACCGTGATTGGCCTTGCCAAGGCGCGCGGTTACGAGGTTATCGAGCGCGCGATCATGCCAGAGGAAATGGAAGGTTTTGAAGAATGCTTCCTGACGGGTACTGCGGCCGAGGTCACGCCAGTGGCGGAAATCGGTCAATATAGCTTCACCCCGGGTCAGGTCTGCAAGACCATGATGGAAGATTACATGGCGCTGGTGCGCGGCGAAAATACCGCCGTTGCCGCCGAATGATTTTTTTGAATAATCAGATCGATTATTCAATTTCGATGAATAAAGCCCGGTCCTTTTGGATCGGGCTTTTTCTTTGTCCGTGAAATCGCCAACAGCCCAAAATCAATTGTATGAGGATTAGAGCAGTTTCGATCGGGATCGTCTGCGCCTAACCCGACATTTCGGTGTCGCGCCCCACGGTCGCATCCGGCGCGATCCGGATATACCGGGTTTTGGCCTGAACATAGTCATAGGCGGCCTGGCGGGCGGCCTCGATGGCCACTTTGACCGGTCGCCGGGAATGACCGGACTGTGAAAGACAATGGACAATTAACGGATTGAATTCGACCTCGCTTTTGATTTGCACCAGTTGCCCGGTCTGAAGTTCCTTTTCAACGACCGCCAGTGATACGACGGAAAATCCGTACCCAAATCGCAACATTTCAATAATGGCCGGCAAAGACGTTGCCTGATGGCGCATGCCATAAGATGCCTTTGGATGGATCAGGATGTCATGCACCGGCGAATAGAGCGGTGAGGTCTGAGGATACATGATCAATGCCTGTTTGGTCAGCTCTGCGGCCGACAGGGGTTGTTTCAGATCGCGAACAAGTTCCGGTGCCCCAACCCACCCAAGATCATAAGACAACACCAGATCCGAAGTGCCGGGCGGCTGTCTGCTATCGCGTGTGACGAATGCCAGATCAATTGAGCCTGCATCCAGTTCACGTTCGAGATGCGCACTCGGGGCGACAAAGAATTCGACCGCGACCTCTGTGTCCATATCCCTGAGCCGAACCAGCAAATCGTGCCCCCAGGTAAACGAAACCGGACTGATCATCCCGATGCGCAGGACGCTTTTTTCATTGCGGCGAATATTGTCGAGCAGCGCGTATTGCGCATTGACGATTTTCTCGGCGTGATCGGCAATTTCTTCGCCAATGCGCGTCAAACGGATCGAAGAATGTCGCCGTTCAAAAAGCTGTTGGCCGATCTGACTTTCAAGGGATGCAATACGGGCAGATACGGCTGGCTGTGTAACATGAAGACGCTTGGCCGCCTTGCCAAAACTTTGAAGTTCGCGAAGCCAATAAAGTGCCTCTAGCTGCTTAAAGTTGAGCATGTATCCTCACTGTCATTACCAACCATATTCATAAACAAACTTTATCAGGCCTAAAAGAAATTTTGTTTTGCGCTGCTCTTCGTAGCGCTGCATCATTTTCCTCAGGAGCCAAGCTGTAGAGCGCACCACCAATGCGATCTTTAACGATCACACCCCATCTCGCAGCGTACTGGTCCTGATGAAATGCAGATGCTGTCCCCTGGCGCCACCAATCGCCTAATACAGATCGTCACCAAAATGATCATTCTGGAGAAGCCCCACAGTGAAGATCAGCCTTATCCAAACCAATCCGCAATCCGACCGGACCGCCAACCTCGCCCGCACGAAAAAGATCATGGAAGCTGCCGTTGCAGCAGACAAACCTGATCTGATCGTATTGCCGGAATATTTCGACGTTTACGGTCTGACCAACGACGAAAAACGCACCATGGCCGAAAAGAAGGGCGGCGTTGCGTATAAATTCGCACAGGATTTCGCCCGCGAACATGGCGTATTTGTTCATGCTGGTTCGGTTATGGAACGTATTGAAGGCGAGGACCGCGTTTTTAACACGACCTTTGTTTTTGATCGTACCGGCAAGGAAATTGCCGAATACCGCAAAATCCACCTGTTTGATGTTGATACCCCTGATGGCCTTGTCTATCGCGAGTCCGATAGCGTCATGCCCGGTGAAGATGTCGTGACCTATGACGTCGACGGTTTCACTGTCGGCTGCGGCATTTGTTATGACATTCGTTTTGCCGAACTGTTCATCGCCTTGCAGAAAAAGGGCTGTGACCTGATCGTGCTTCCCGCCGCATTTACCCTGCAAACCGGCAAGGATCATTGGGAAGTTCTGGCACGTGCACGCGCAATCGAAACTGCAGCATATTTCGCCGCCTGTGGCCAGACTGGCATGACGGTGACCAACGGCGAAAAACGCGCATGTTATGGCCATTCGCTGGTCGCAGACCCGTGGGGCATGCTTGTCGCACAAGCGTCTGACGGTGAAGGATATATCACAGCGACGCTCGATAAAGCGCAAAATCAGCGTGTGCAGAACCTGATCCCGGTTGCAAACCACCGTCGCCTGAGCTGCTGATTTTTAGTCATCCTGGCGTGCTGTCCTAATGGGTAACAGTCCCCAACAGGACAGCATCGTCCGCGCTTAGAGCGCGATCAGACCATCAGTCCTGCTCTCCACGACACGCACAACACAGCACTTTGATAAACACCCGTTCGTCGCAAGCACGCACCGTGTTTGCAACACAGGGCATCCCAATAAAAACATGAGGAACCTCGGTATCCTCAGAAAAGTTTTCGGCCCCTCAGGGAGGGCTTCCTTCGAACCAATATCACCTAATGCACAGAGGGAATTCACGTTATGGGAAAAATCTCTAATCTTGTGACCGCAGCGATGATCACGCTGGCAATGAGCAGCGGCAGCGCGATGGCAGATAGTTGGCGTATGACGTCAAAAATGCCGGCTGACAGCCCGGAAGGCAAAGTCTTCCAGAAATTTGCTGATCTGACCGAAAAGTATACCGATGGAAATTTGACCATCGAAGTCTATCCCAATGAACAGTTGGGCAAAGAAGATGCGGTTCTTGAACAGCTTCAGATGGGCATCATCAATATCTATGCCGAAGGTTTCGGCTATATGAAAAAATGGGCACCGGAACTGGTTTGGACAGCTGCCCCGTTCATGTTCGATGATTTTGATCACTGGGCCCGCTTCATGGACAGTGATCTGGTCAAGAGCTGGTTTGCGAAGGTTGAGGATGCCGCAGGTGTCGCGCCGCTTGGCAGCCCGACCCGCGTTCTGCGCGGCCCGTTCCGCGTCATCGTCTCCAACACCCCGGTCAACGGCCTTAAAGATATTGATCGCCTGAAGCTTCGCATGCATCCGAACAAGCTTGCGATTGCAAGCTGGGAACACCTTGGCGCCGAAGTAATCACCCTGCCCTGGACCGAAGTGTATCAGTCGATCCAGAAAGATATCGTTCAGGCAGTGAACTCGCCGATTGCCCTGGTTCAGTCCATGCGTTTTAACGAAGTTGCCCCGTATATCGGGCGTACTGATGAATACTGGCAGTCCATCGGCTTCATGATGAATGTCGACGCCTATGAGGCACTTGATGAGGCAACCAAAGCCGGTTTGTTGAAAGCCTATAACGAGGCTGGCGACTATTCACGCGATATCATGAACGAAGTGGCCCAGCAGAGCATCGATGACATGGTTGCCAGTGGCGCGACCTATGTCGAACTTGATACCGCTCCATTCGTTCAGTCGATGAAAAGCTTCTACGCAGAAATGGCATCAACGGGCGAACTGCCGGATGGCTTCATTGATGCGGTTGAAGCTGCACGTTCCGAGTAACGGAAGCCAACACGCATGTCCCCACACAATGATATGCCCAACGACCGCGCCTTCGGGCGCGCTCTCCATCGGATTGACGGTCTGACCTGGCGGTTAGGCGGTGTTTTCCTGTGGCTTAGCAATGCCTGTCTGCTCGTCATGCTCGGCTTGACGGCAACGACCATTATCGCACGGCCTTTTGGCTGGTCTGCCACCTGGATCTGGCCTTGGACAATGGTCTTCTTTGTATGGCTATCATTCTTTGGCTTTTTCGCGATTTTTGTTCGTCAGATGGACGTCCAGATTGAGTTTCTAGCCCATTTGCTTGGCAAATGGGGAATGATCTGCACCCGATTAATCGCAAACCTTTGTGCCATCGCGCTGTGCGTTACATTGTGCGCGTTGATGCCGCAAGTCATTGCCAGTGCACGCGGTTATGTCGAGGGGGCCATCTTGCCCGGTTTCGACGAAATTCCCCGCATATCGCTTTATGTGCCGCTTTTCGCGTCTGCCGCTTTGATCGCTCTTAGTGCGCTGGTTGATCTTGCCAAGATGATCATGGGCATTCCCGAGCGCGCCCCTGAAATTCACATGGAGGATTGAGCCAGATGGCATATATCCTGTTCGGCTCCTTTTTGGTGCTCATCCTTCTGCGTGTGCCGATCTCTATTTCAATCGGTTCAGCAACACTCATTACCTTTTTGACATCCGATTTTTCCAACGCGTTGCAAATCCTGCCCCAACAGATGCTTGAGGGGGTCAACAAGGCGTCCTTAACGGCTGTTCCGTTCTTTATCATGGCTGGCAACCTGATGAACGTCACCGGGGTTACGGAACGTATTTTTGCCTTTGCCAATTCCCTGGTTGGTCACCTCAGAGGGGGGCTTGCCCAGGTCAACATCCTGAGCTCGATGATCTTTGCCGGCATTTCCGGTGCCGCAGTTGCCGACTGTGCCGGGCTTGGCGCGATTGAAATCAAGGCCATGCGCGAAAGCGGATATAAAACCGATTTCGCCGCGGCAATTACAGTGGCCTCGTCGGTGATTGGCCCCCTTATCCCGCCATCCATCGGTTTGGTGCTGTATGCGTTCCTTGCACAGCAATCAATTGAACGGATGTTCCTTGCCGGGCTTGTCCCCGGGCTTGTTGTCGGGCTGTCCTTGATGATTTACGTCCGCATCATGTCCCATTTCACCGATTTCCCATCGCAAAAACGGGCAACCGTTCGTGAAGTTGCCTCAACCGGCCGTCATGGTTTTCTGGCACTGGTTGCACCAGGCATCATCCTTGGTTCGATCATGTTCGGTTTCGTGACAGCGACCGAGGCGGGGGTTCTGGCCTGCATTTACTGCACGATTTTGGGGTTCTGGTATCGTGAACTGTCATTGAAAAAACTGGCCCAGGCGCTGCGCGAAACGGCATCGATGACTGCTGTCATCATGATCATTATCTCGTTTTCGATTGCGATGGGATGGCTGTTGGCGATTGACCAAACACCGCAAAAACTTGCTGGTCAGATGTTCTCGCTGACCGAAAGCAAGAACATCTTCCTGGGTCTGCTTTTGGTCTTCATCATCATCGTTGGATGTGTCGTCGAAGGTGTGCCCGCCAAACTGATCCTGGTGCCGACCCTGTTGCCGGTTATTGATGCCTACGGAATTGATCGCGTTCATTTCGGCATCATCATCCAGCTTGGCCTTCTGATCGGCATTGCAACCCCGCCTATGGGTATCGGCCTTTATATCGTGTCCGAGGTCGGGCGCGTGCGGATTGAAAAGGTCACCATGGCTATCCTGCCACTGCTGATCCCACTGATTCTTGTTCTAATTCTCGTCACCTTTGTGCCTGGTTTCTCCACGTTCCTTCCGGATCTGGTGCTTGGCCCGAATACCAACTGATTTATGGAGCTACGATGAGCAACCTCGTCTATAAAATGAACCCGATGCCCGCGAAAATCCCGCAGGACAAGTTGGACCGCTTGGCGAAGCTGGAAACCGCAACAATCGGGCACTTTTATCATTATGGCTTCGCTGCCCCTGCGATCTCGCCGGTATTGCGTGGTAAAACCATTGCATCAACGGTTTGCACCCTTGCAACTCCCGGCCTTGATTCGACCCTTCTTCATCATTGCCTAAGCCAGGTCGGGCCGGGTTACTTCCTGGCTGTGGATCGCCTGGGCGACAGCAAATATGCGTGCTGGGGCGGCGGGGTTACCCGCATGGCCGCGATGATGAAACTTGATGGCGGCTGCGTTGACGGCCCACACACCGACACCCTCGAAATCGAAGAACAGGATTTCCCGATGTGGTCACGCGGTGCATCGCCGGTCACCACCCGCCTTTACAATACCGGTGGTGGTTTCAACGTGCCTGTCAGCATTGGCGGGGCTGCGGTTCTTCCGGGCTATGCCGTTCTTGCAGATGATTGCGGTGTGCTGTTCATCGCGCCCGACGATCTTGATGAAGTCATTGAAATTGGCGAAGACAAGACCAACAAAGGCCGTATCAGCGAAGCAAAGGTTTCTGCCGGTACCCATCTTGGGCTACTTTCAGGTGCCTCGGAGATGGTCAACAGCAAGATCGCCTGACGCATCAATAGGTAACACCCGCGCCGCCATGGTGGGGCGCGGGTTCATTTCCGGTATATTTTTGTCTTTGAGGTCAGCGGATGGTTTTGATGGCGAACGAAAATGATCTATCGGGTGTGATCGAGGCTGATCGCGCCCATGTATGGCACCACCTGACGCAACATAAACCGCTTGAAACCAATGATCCCAAGATCATTGTCGAAGGTAAGGGCATGCGCATTTGGGATGCCGCGGGACGTGAGTATCTTGACGCGGTTTCTGGCGGCGTATGGACAGTCAATGTCGGGTATGGCCGTGAATCCATTGCCGATGCTGTCCGTGATCAATTGGTGAAACTGAACTATTTCGCCCAATCGGTTGGGTCTGTTCCGGCGGCGTTGTTTTCCGAAAGACTGATTTCGAAGATGCCGGGCATGAGCCGTGTCTATTACGTGAATTCAGGCACCGAAGCCAACGAGAAGGTGTTCAAGATTGTCCGCCAGATTGCCCACAAACGGTATGGCGGCAAAAAACACAAAATCCTGTTCCGGGAGCGGGATTATCACGGGTCATCCATTACGGCGGTATCCGCCGGTGGCCAGCCCGAACGCAACGCGCAATATGGTCCATTCACCCCCGGTTTTGTTGAAGTCCCGCATTGCTGCGAATATCGCGCACAATGGGATGTCGAAAACTACGGCGAACGTGCCGCGGACGCCATTGAAGAAGTTATCCTACGCGAGGGCCCTGATACCGTCGGGGCGATCTGCCTTGAGCCGGTAACAGCCGGTGGCGGTGTTTTGACCCCGCCAGAGGGATATTGGCAACGGGTTCAGGAAATTTGCCGGAAGTACGATGTGCTTTTGCATATCGATGAGGTTGTTTGCGGCCTTGGTCGCACCGGGAAATGGTTCGGATACCAGCATTACGGCATCGAGCCGGATTTTGTCACCATGGCCAAGGGGCTTGCGTCGGGATATGCCGCCATTGCCTGCATGGTCACCAACGAAAAGGTCTTTGACATGTTCAAGGACGACGTTGACGATCCGCTCAATTACTTCCGCGATATTTCGACCTTTGGCGGCTGCACCGCAGGGCCTGTGGCAGCGCTTGAAAACATGCGGATTATCGAGGACGAAAACCTGCTTGAGAACACCTTGGCCATGGGTGAGAGATTGATGAATAACCTGCATCAATTGATGGAAAGACACAGCGTTATTGGCGATGTCCGTGGCAAGGGACTGTTCTGTGGGGCGGAATTGGTCAAAGACCGCGCCACCAAAGAACCGATGGATGAAAAAAGAGTTCAGGCAGTCGTTGCCGATTGTAACGCCCATGGTGTGGTGATCGGTATGACGAACCGATCCTTGCCGGGCTTTAACAATACGCTTTGTCTGTCGCCTGCACTGATTGCGGCACCTGGTGATATCGATCAGATTACCGATGCGATTGACGGTGCGCTTGGCCGAGTGTTTGGCAGTTAATCGGTTTTGCCAAACTTAATTGAAAAACAGAAGGGCTGCCCCAGCATAAGGGCGGCCCTTTCTGCATTGCAGTGTTTTGTTGAATTTTGTCACATGGCGAAATTTTTCATTCGGTGGTGGATGACATCCTGATTCTGTGGTCACATATCCTGTCCACCACGATCACATATAACGCCACCTTTACCGGACGACCACATGACTCCTCGCACGGGCGCAGTGAGCAAGATTGTCAGAACCAGCATCTTTATTGCTGTGAGCCTTGTTGTGTCTACACTGGCAGCTATTGGCAACAGCCCGGCAAACGCCACAGAAACCATCGACATCCGCTTTCCGGTGCGTGAAAGCGAGTTTGATACGGTTTTTTCCTGCCAGAATGACAACAATCCGGACTGCCGGTCCTGCCTTGCCGATCGCCCCGACAGTGCGTCGCTGGTGATGTATTCCATCTTGCAGGAAGCGCTGAATGCCGGAGGGCTTGCCGCCAGGGTACAGGTTGTGCCATCGCCCAATTCCGAACGCAGCCGCATGATGGTCAGCGAAGGTTTTGCCGATATCAAATCGGACTGGGATTTCAATATTGATGCGGATCCGAAAGTGCTGAAATCCCGCCCGATCGTGCGCCGGGGCGAATTTGAAAAAGGCATCTATGTTCGCCCAGACAAATTGACACTGGCCAGAAACACACCGATTTCCAATATCCATCATCTGAGCGCGGTGTCCCTTCGCACATGGCGTCTGGACTGGGAAGTTCTTGAAAGGCTTGAGCCCGCCAGCCTGAGCAGTGCGGCGACCAAGCAGCAAATTTATTCATTGATCGATGCCGGTCGCGCCGATTTCACATTGCTTGAATTTTCCAGCGCGCCCGAGATGGTGCGCAGCAGTGACGGGATACGGTTATACCCGATGCCCGGCGTTAAGGTGGTCCTGCCGGCCAGCCAGCATTTCATGATTTCGCGCGCATTGCCGAATGTGGAGAAGATCGTCAAAGCACTGAATTCCGGCATTGACGCCCTTCATGCCAGCGGCTTCATCCACCAATGTCTGGTCAATAGCGGGATCATCAATGAACAGGTCCGCGACTGGCGCATCCTGAACCCGACAGAAGACCAGGTCGCGCACCAAAAAACCGTCCCGTCAAACTAAGCTGGCCCCCGCCCGGCAGTAAACACGCCCTATTCCTTAAAGTATGAGGATTACAAGTCGCCCGTTTTTGAGACGGATACGCGGGATTGCCACCCTTTGCCCCGCCCGCCCGACGGACCACTGACAAGGCGGAATATAAATCCTCATACAATTTAAAAGCACGTCACAGGCAAGCCAGTGTTTCACAGTACTTTTGCGCCCGTGCCACAAAATGATCACATTGAAATCCGGAACGAGAGCAGGTCGCAGCCGTTGGAAAGGTGTAATGCCAAGAGCACGTCGCGTTAAATCTGTATCATTTTGTTTGTTTTTGGCGAGCGGTTTGGCAAGGCACAGCGTGCAGAGCGATGCGGCGCATCGGTCAAGCGGTGTAACGCCGCGAAACGTCGCCAAAATCAAACCCTTCGGGCCGGGACAGTCTTCCGCCCCACTGCGTCAGGACCCTTGACCGTAGCCCCGCTACGCTCTGCGGATCTTTCCTTGTGCGACAGAAGACTGTCTCCGGCAAAATGGTGCAGATTAAACGCGGCGTGCTCTAGACCAATGAAAGGAGCGACATTATGCCTGCGATTGATACCGCAAAGATTCTGATTCTTGCCACCGATGGCTATGAACGGTCTGAACTGCGTGTTCCGCTTGAAAAATTGTCAAACCACGGGGCCGACGTCAAAATCGCATCGCCCAAATCTGATCCGATCAAAAGTTGGGATAAAAGCGATTGGGGCGACACGGTCGATGTCGATGTTGAAGTCAAAAATGTCGATATCAAAGACTATGACGCGCTGGTCATCCCCGGCGGGCAGATCAACCCGGACCTGCTGCGCAATGACGAGGCGTCTGTCAGTCTGGTGCGCGAGTTCGTCGCATCGGGCAAACCGGTTGCCGCGATTTGCCACGGCCCGTGGCTTCTGATCGAGGCCGGCGCGCTGCGTGATCGTCATGCAACGTCATTTGCATCAATCAAGACCGATATGCTCAATGCCGGTGCGCTGTGGCGCGACGAGGCTGTGGTCTGCGAAGACGGCATTGTAACGTCGCGTTCGCCGCAGGACCTTGATGCCTTTGTCAGCAAAATCGTCGAGGAAGTCAGCGAAGGCACGCACCACCAGCGTGCGGCATAAGACCGACCAGGATGGTCTAAGCACCCTCAAAGCAACGGACGGATGGCATGTGCCATCCGTCCGTTTTGTGTTTGTGTCTTACCGTACCAACTTGGCGTCGCTACTCAGCATGCCGTGGTGGGGTGATTGACGGCCCCGGGTGAACATCGGGGAGTTCGGTTTCGTCGACATAGGCATTTGGCAGGTTGTGTTCTGCCTCGTGCTCGGTCTCGTACCACTGCTTGTAGCGATAGAGCACGAGTGAGTCGCGGCCAAGACCACGCAACAGTCCATACATCATGACCAGAATGACTGCGGCAAACGGGAAGCCCGCCACCACAGCTGCGGCCTGCAAGGCCGATAGCCCGCCTGCCACCAGCAGGACGGCGGCAATCACGCCTTCGGTCGTTGCCCAGAACAGGCGCTGAATACGGGGCGGATCGGCATCACCACCGGCCGTCAGCATGTCGATGACAAACGAGCCACTGTCAGACGAGGTCACAAACCAGATGACGATCATGACGATGACAACGGTGGTAACAAATTTGGTCAGCGGCATGAATTCCAGCAGCTTGAAGATCGCACTGCCGTAACTGGCCTTGGTGGCCTCGATCAAACCGGGATCGCCAATCATTTCCATATGGATCGCAGCCCCGCCAAAGGCGGTGAACCAGAAGAACAGAATGAAGACCGGGATGAACAATACACCGAGGGTGAATTCACGTACCGTGCGCCCCCGCGAAATGCGGGCAATAAAGATGCCGACAAACGGCGACCACGACACCCACCAGGCCCAATAGAAGATCGTCCAGCCTGCCTGCCAGTTGCTGTCAGTGTAGGCTTCGCTCCAGAAACTGATGACGACCAGATTGCTGATATAGTTGCCAACATTTTCAACAAAGCTGTCGAGGACGAAAAGCGTCGGGCCGAAGATCAGAACAAAACCGAGCAACACAAAGCTGAGCTGAATGTTGAGGTTACTGATCCGTTTGATGCCGCCATCAAGACCCGCCATGACCGAAATGGTCGCAAACACGGTGATGATGGCAATCAATACGATTTGAACCGGCAGCGTATCGGGAATACCAAACAGGGTATTCAGACCGGAACTGATTTGCATGACGCCAAGACCAAGGGTCGTGACAATGCCAAACATGGTGCCAAACACGGCCAGAATATCGACGACATGGCCCCAGGTACCATAAATCCGTTCACCGATGATCGGATACAGGGCGGAGCGGATCGAAAGCGGCAGGCCCTTGCGGTAATGGAAATAGGCCAGCGACAGGCCAACGATGCAATAAAGCGCCCAGCCATGGATGCCCCAATGCAGGAACGAAATCATCATCGCCTGTTCGGCGGCCTCGATGGTTTCGGGTTCGGCCGTGGGGGGTGCGAAATAATGATATAGCGGTTCGGCCACGCCCCAATAGAGCAAGCCGATGCCGATACCGGCACTAAACAGCATCGCCGTCCATGAAAACAAACCATATTCTGGCTTGTCAGTCTGACGTCCCAAACGCACTCGCCCATAAGGACCGATGGCAAGATAAAGACTGACCACCACGGCCAGATTGGCAACGATGATCAGGAACCAGCCAAAATAGTTTGCAATGGCGGCTTGTGCGGCGGCAAACAGCGCGCCTGCGGTTTCCGTAAACACCGCCCCGAATATGATGAACCCGACGATCAGGATTGCCGAGACGGAAAAGACCGGCTTGCTGACCCGCGGGAAGGGCCCGAGTGGCCCCACCTTCATTTTGTCGTCCATGATTACCTCACTGTTTCGGGTACCCAACTTTTCGTTGTTTATGCCCCCCGATCAGCGCCGGGGGTCTCCCGGACGATAGGGTCAGGACCTACTAATCTGGTCTGACTGGTTCACCGGATTTGTGCGGATACGCGAAGCAAAACCACAGGAAGATATTTATCTTTCAAGGCTTTGCGACAAAGTAGCCCGTGCAAATCCGGTTAATCCGAAGGACAGACGTTATATTTGCAAACTCCGGCGTCAAAACCCTTGGCCGGGATACCAGCCCGACCGGCGGGCTTTTCCTTGGATTTCACAAATATAACGTCTGCCATTCAAACCAGATTAGTAGGTCCTGACCCTAATGATCAGATATGCTGTCCGTACCCGAGCCGGACAGCAAGGCGGCTTTGATTAGGCACTTCAGGTCTTCCTTTCTTCAGCTCCTGCTAGACAAGAGTTGAGGCAGCGCCGGCCCGCCGTCCCACATGGCTGGCCGACGCTGCTTCTTACTCCCCTCGCGGGAAGCGCTGTTTATCTTCGAGTTCGTTCAGATCCATGTGATTGCGCATGTAGCGTTCGGACGCCTTTTGCAGCGGCTGATAATCCCACGGGAAGTAGGAGCCGTTGCGCAGCGCCTCATAGACGATCCAGCGACGTGCCTGACTTTCGCGGACCGCAGAATCAAATGCCTCCAGATTCCATCGTGCGGCACGCTGGGCACGGAAGGCCTCAAGCTGGTCGGCACAGGCCGGATCGGTTGCAAGGTTGGTGAGTTCCCTAGGATCGGCTTCAAGGTCAAACAGCTGTTCGGGATCAAGCGTGCAATAGGTATATTTCCATTTGCCTTCGCGGATACAGACCAGCGGGGCATAGGACCCTTCGGCGGCATATTCCATCAGAACAGGCTCGGTGCGAGCCTTGCCAGCCAGCATGCCACACAGCGACATGCCATCGGTCCAAGGCGCAACTTCATCCATCGAAATGCCAGCAAGATCGGCCACGGTCGGGGTGACATCAAGGCTTGAAACCGGATCGGTATAAAGGCCCGGCGTGATGTTTGGCCCGGCCATCATCAGCGGCACACGCGCCGAGCCTTCAAAGAAGCTCATTTTGAACCACAGGCCGCGTTCGCCCAGCATATCGCCATGGTCAGAGACAAAGATGATGATGGTGTTGTCGAGCTGACGAGTGGTTTCAAGCACCTCCATGATCTGCCCGACCTTGTCATCGATATAGGAGATGTTGGCGAAATAGGCCTGACGGGACCGTCTGACATCTTCCTTTTTGATGTCAAAGGCGGTGTAGTCACTGGCCTGCATCAGACGCTGGGAATGCGGGTCCTGACCCTCGAAATCAAACGGTGCGACTTCGGGTTCAAGTTCCGGGCAATCTTCATACAGATCCCAGAATTTCTTGCGCGCGACATAGGGGTCATGCGGATGGGTGAAGCTGACCGTCAGGCACCACGGGCGTTCATCATGCCCGCGCGACAGATCATAGATCTTGTGCGTCGCGTTATAGGCGACCTCGTCATCATATTCCATCTGGTTGGAGATCTCGGCGACACCGGCACCGGTGACGGAGCCCAGGTTATGATACCACCAGTCAATGCGTTCGCCCGGTTTGCGATAATCCGGGGTCCAGCCGAAATCAGCCGGATAGATATCGGTGGTCAGGCGTTCCTCAAACCCGTGCAACTGATCGGGGCCGACGAAATGCATCTTGCCCGACAGGCAGGTGTAATACCCGGCCCGACGCAGATGATGGGCATAGGTCGGAATGTCTGATGAAAACTCAGCCGCGTTGTCATAGACCCGGGTGCGATTGGGCAATTGCCCGGCCATGAAGGATGCACGTCCCGGCGCACAAAGCGGGGAGCCTGTATAGCAATTGCGGAAACGCGCCGAACGTTCAGCGAGCTTGCGCAAATGCGGCGTATGGAGGAAATCCGCAGGCCCATCGGGGAACAGGGTCCCGTTTAGCTGGTCGGCCATCAGGATCAAAATATTCGGGGACGTCATTTATTATGCACTCCTTCACAGGGTGCAATGCGCCGATCACCGGGACGGCAGCATTGACGACAAAAGCACCCCTGGGTCGTTTGTTTCGAGCCCGCGCAAGCCGTAGACCCTGCCCCTTTTCGGGTGCGTTTGATCGGGTGTTCTTGTTATTCCGCTTGACGCCAACTTCGTTAAGAACATTAAATCCATAAATCAACATTCAAAGAAACCCGGTGTTTTTTAATCACTTCCATAAAGAATTTTTATAATGCAAAGACCCCTCGACATTGGCTGGCTGAGAATTTTTGAGGCGGTCGGGCGGCTTGGCAGCCTGACGCGGGCCGCCAATGAGCTGGGCTTGAGCCAGCCGGCGGTGACCTATCAGATCAAGCGGGTCGAGGATCAGCTGGGTGTGTCGCTGCTGCATCGATCCCAAGGTGGCAGTCGATTGACCGATGCGGGTGAAATCCTGTTTGAGGCGGTGAAAACCAGTGTCGAGAGCATCGACAAAGCGGCACGTGATACGCGACGCACCACGCAGGATCATGCGGTGCGGATCTTTACCGATTTCGGCTTTGCCGCCTTTTGGTTGATGCCACGCGTAACCGATTTCCGCCGCCTGCATCCCGAGGCCGAAGTCCATATCATCGCATCCCAGGGCCTTGATGATGCGATGGCACGCGAAACCGATGCCGCCATGCTGTTCGGGGCGGCAGACGATTTCCCCGATAGCGCACAGCTTCTGATCCCGGAACGGGTGGTGCCGGTTTGTACACCGGGCTTTCTTGAACGCTATGGTCCGTTTGACGATCCGGCCAAGTTTGCCCGCGCCCCGCTTTTGCATCTCGAAGTCGCTGGCAAGTCACGCTGGCTGACGTGGGAAAGCTGGCTTGCCGATCACGGGATTACCCGCAAACCGGCCCAGGGCGATCTTGGGCTGAATACCTATGGCTTTGTCATTCAGGCGGCTCTTGCCGAACAGGGGGTGGCACTTGGCTGGCGCGGACTGGTTGATCATCACCTTGAACAGGGAAGCCTTGTTGCGGTTGGCCGCGAAGTGGCGCGTGCCGATCGCGGATACTGGGTGGTGCCCGGCACCTCGGTCAGTAATACCACCACCACGCTGCTTGATTGGTTGATCAACGAGACCTGATTGCCGCCAAGCCCCTGAATTGTTTTACTGTAACAGGGGCCGCATGTCCCCTAGAGTGGCGGTTTGCGCAACACCACTTTCGACAGGGGGGTTTTCATGCCTGAGCATGGCTATAACAGCGGGCGGTTGAACCTGCCCTTTGTGGGAATTTCAACTTTTTCCAAAAGCCCCTATGTCGAAAACTGGGATGCGATTGATGCCGATGTGGCGATCCTTGGCGCGCCGTTTGATTTCGGCACCCAGTGGCGGTCCGGTGCACGGTTTGGGCCGCGCGGCATTCGCGAGGCATCGACATTGTTCGCCTTTGGTCATGCCGGGGCCTATGACCATGAAGATGACGTGACCTATCTTGAAGGGGTCCGGATGGTCGATATTGGCGATGCCGATATCATTCATACTGACACGATCAACAGCCACGCCAACATCGAGTTTGGCGTGCGCAAGATTTTGGCCACCGGGGCCCTGCCCGTGGTTCTGGGCGGCGATCATTCGATCAACATTCCTTGCATCAATGCCTTTTCCGATCAGGAACCGGTGCATGTGGTGCAGTTTGACGCCCATCTCGATTTCGTTGATGAACGCCACGGGGTGCGCAATGGCCATGGCAACCCGATGCGCCGGGCCATTGAAAAGCCATGGGTGTCAGGCATGACCCAACTTGGCATTCGCAATGTGTCCTCCACCGCCAAGGAGGGCTATGACTATGCCCGCGCGCAGGGATCAGACATCCTGTCCGTGCGCCAAGTCCGCAAGCTTGGTGTCGAGGCTGTTCTGGAACGTATTCCGGCCGGAAAGCGGTATTACCTGACGATTGATATTGACGGCTTTGATCCGTCGATTGCGCCGGGTACGGGCACGCCCAGCCATGGCGGGTTCCTGTATTATGACGTACTGGAAATCATCGCTGGCCTTGCCAAGCGGGGCGATATCGTTGGCATTGATCTGGTCGAAGTGGCCCCTGATTATGATCAGACCGGATCGACCAGCATTCTGGCCGCGCAGATTTTGCTCAATACCATCGGGCGGATTTTTGCCGCGCGTAGCAAATAATGGCAGACACCGATGGAAAAACGTCCGCTTGATGAACAGGGTCAGGCCATAGCAACAAACCCACATATGTGGTAATGTGGGTTTGTACATTTGGTTGGAGATCGCCCCATGAGCCGCCTGACAATCGACATAACAGACCAGCAGCACAAAAGCCTGAAGGCGACGGCCGCCTTGCAGGGCAAGACCATCAAGCAATACGCGCTCGAACGGTTATTCCCGGACGATGCCAATGCCGACAAGGCATGGATGGAGCTGAAAACCTTACTCGAAAACCGCATCGAAGATGGGGTTGCGGGGAACGTTTCGTCCAAAAGTATCTCTGAAATTCTTGAGGAAGAACTGAGCGAGAAGCCTGCGTGACGGGGTATGTCCTTAGCGCAGAGGCAGAAGCCGATCTGCGCGGGATCATTCGATATACCAACAAGGAGTGGGGCCCAGCACAAGTGCGGCGCTATGTCGCCACGCTGGAAAAGGGCATTGATGATCTTGTCGCCGGGCGTGGTTCATTCCATGACATGAGCGAACTTTTTCCAGATCTTCGGATGGTGCGCTGCGCGCAACATTACGTCTTTTGTCTACCACGCGAAAATGCGCCCGCACTGGTCGTGGCGATTTTCCATGAGCGCATGGACCTTATGACGCGATTGGCTGACAGAATTCGATAGCGCGAACCGGGAAAGCAGTACGAGGTTCCCGCTTTCGCGTGCATCCATTAAGAACCATACATCTTTACGGCCAGTTGGCTTCGGGCGGGAGGGACATCAGGATGGCTTCGGTGTTGCCGCCGGTCATCAGACCAAAGCGCGTGCCACGGTCATGGAGCAGGTTGAACTCGACATAGCGGCCGCGCTTGATCAGTTGGGCGCGGCGTTCGTCATCGGTCCAGGTTTTGTTGTAGTGGCGTTTGACCAGTTCGGGATAGATATCGCGGAAAGCCCGCCCGACATCCTGGGTGAAGGCGAAATCGGCATCCCAGTTGGCATCGAGATAATCATAGAAAATCCCGCCAACCCCGCGTGGCTCGTTACGGTGGGGCAGCCAGAAATATTCATCGCACCACTTTTTGAATCGGTCGTAATAGTCATTACCATGGGCATCGCAGGCAGATTTAAGCGCACCATGGAAATCGGCGGTGTCTTTTTCCTGCGGGAAGACCGGGGTCAGATCGGCACCACCGCCAAACCATGCCTTGGTGGTCACGATGTGGCGCGTGTTCATGTGCACGGCCGGCACATGAGGCGAGCATGGATGGGCGACCAGTGAAATGCCCGCCGCCCAGAAGTTGGGGTTTTCATCGGCACCGGGGATTTCCTTGCGGAATTTTTCGGAAAATTCGCCGTGCACGACCGAGATATTGACCCCGACCTTTTCAAACACCCGGCCCTTCATGACCGACATTTCGCCGCCGCCTTCATTTTCGCCGCGTTCCCAAGTGGTGCGCTCGAACCGCCCCGGTGCACGGTCGGAAAGCGGTCCTTCGTAGCTGTCTTCAAGCGCCTCGTAACTGGCGCAAATGTCATCACGCAATTGGCGGAACCAGTCCTGGGCGATCTGTTTGCGTTTGGCAATTACGGCATCGTCGACCTTATGGTCGGTGCTCGTTTTCATTGCCTGTTTTGCAGCAATTTTTGCGTCCGTCATTGCGTTACTCACCTGGTTCATTCACTCGGTCGGCTTGCAGGAAAGCCATCGGTCTGTCGGAGCGCCTCGCCCAATGTCATTGCGGTTGCCATGGCGACATTGAGCGAGCGCATTTGCGGCTTCATGGGAATGACGACGCGGGCATCGACATAGTCATGGACGCTGTCAGGTACCCCTTTGCTTTCGGAACCCAGCATCAGGATATCATCAGCGCGAAATTCAAAATCGCAATAGGGTTCGGCCCCCTTGGTCGTCAGCAACACCAGACGCCCAGGCACCGTTCTATCCTGGCGGGCTTCGACAAAGGCGCGCCAGTCGGCATGGCGTATATAATCGGCCTTTTCGAGATAATCCATCCCGGCGCGCTTGAGCGCACCGGACGTCAGAAGAAATCCGCACGGTTCGATGATATCGACCGGCAGGCCAAAACAGGCCGCCATGCGCAGAATGGTGCCGGTGTTTTGCGGGATGTCGGGTTCGAATAAACAAATTCTCATGGCTTCTTTTAGAATCGTTGGTGAACAAATGTCGAATCAGTTCATCAGCGACATATAATTACCCGTTAACGTCGCTATTAGACTTTTTTGGAATATGAAGAACTAAAGCCACAAACCCTTGGCGCACAAAGGGCGGGATACCCGCAATTACGCTATGTTTTACCGAATTGTGCAGCGCAAAACCCAATGATCTTGTTGAATGCAAACAATTTGCAACTCCAAGTTCTCCTTAACAAACCGAATTTTTGTTAGTATACGGACCGTCAAACAGGCCTAAGGGCTTTGAGCGGCAAGATTGTTTGATTTTCATCAATGGAATGTAAACATGAATGCCCTAAGTCTTGGTTTGGCATTCCGCATGCCTGTTTTGGGGGCAGAAAGAGGGATTAATTATGTCGCAAACGGTGCATTCCTCCGGCGAACACCAGCCGGACGAGAACCGCAGGGATTTCCTGACCTTGGCGACCACAGCAGTTGGCGCCGTTGGCGTTGGTTGCGCGTTGTTGCCGTTCGTGGACAGCATGAACCCGTCCAAGGACGTTCTCGCACTTGCCTCGGTTGAGGTTAATCTGGCCAACATCCCGGTTGGTCAGGCAATTAAGGTCATGTGGCGAGGCAAACCTGTCTTCATCCGCCATCGTACCGAACGCGAAATCAATGAGGCCGAAGACGTCGCATTGAACGAACTCGTCGATCCGCAGACCGACGATGCGCGTGTCGAAAAGAAAGAGTGGCTGATTGTCGTCGGCGTCTGCACCCATCTGGGCTGCATTCCGATGGGCACTGCCACAGGCGAAACCCGTGGTGATTATGATGGCTGGTACTGCCCATGCCATGGCTCGCACTATGATACGTCGGGCCGTATCCGCCGCGGCCCCGCGCCGTTGAACCTTGTCGTTCCGGAATATGAATTCCTGACCGACACGTCGGTCCGGATCGGGTAAGGAGCAGGTTTATGAGCGCACCTCAGTGGAACAACAAAGTGGTCAAGTGGGTTGACGACCGTCTTCCGGTCATCTCCATGTTGCACCACTCTGCATACGAATATCCGACCCCGAAAAACCTGTCCTATATGTGGAACTTTGGTTCCCTGGCCGGTTTTGTTCTGGTGACGATGATCCTCACCGGTATTTTCCTGGTGATGAACTACACCCCCCATACCGATATGGCCTTTGAGTCGGTCGAGCGCATCATGCGTGATGTGAACTATGGCTGGCTGATCCGCTATATCCATATGAACGGCGCTTCGATGTTCTTCATCGTTGTGTTCATTCACATTTTCCGTGGCCTGTATTACGGGTCATACAAAGCACCGCGCGAGATGCTGTGGTGGATCGGTATCCTGATCCTGCTTGCGATGATGGCAACCGCGTTCATGGGCTATGTCCTGCCGTGGGGCCAGATGTCCTTCTGGGGTGCAACGGTTATTACCAACCTGTTCTCTGCCTTCCCGATCATCGGTGATCCGCTGGTGACCTGGCTTTGGGGTGGTTTCTCGGTTGATAACCCGACGCTGAACCGGTTCTTCTCGCTGCACTATCTGATGCCGTTCGTCATTCTGGGCCTTGTTGTCCTGCATGTCTGGGCACTGCATACCGTGCGCTCGAACAACCCGACCGGTGTTGAGATCAAGACCCCGGCTGATGCCATTCCGTTCCATCCGTACTACACGATCAAGGATCTGTACGGCATGGGCGTGTTCCTGATCTTCTTCTCGGTGTTTGTGTTCTTTGCACCTGACTTCCTGGGCCACCCGGATAACTACATCCCGGCGAACCCGCTGGTCACACCGCCGCACATCGTGCCGGAATGGTACTTCCTGCCGTTCTATGCGATTCTGCGGTCGATCGACTTCACCATCTTTGGCATCCCGGCAAAACTGCTTGGCGTGCTGGCGATGTTTGCCTCGATCGTGATCCTGTTCGTTATTCCGTGGCTTGATACCTCCAAGGTGCGCAGCTCGAAATTCCGTCCGGTTTACAAATGGTTCTTCTGGCTGTTTGTGATCGACACCTTCATCCTCGGCTATTGCGGGGCGAAGGCACCGGATGACTACTTCCTGGGTATTCCGGGTCTGAAAGTCATCGTGATGGGTCAGCTTTCGACGCTGTATTACTTCGCACACTTCCTTGTGGTCATGCCGTTGGTTGGAAAAATGGAACGAACCAAGCCGCTTCCTGCAAGCATCAGCGAATCTGTTTTGAAGGAGGGTGCAAATGCGTAAGTTCGCACTGACCGCAATTGCTGCCGCCTTCGCGGTAACCGCATTCACTGGTGGTGCAGCCAAGGCTGCCGGCGATCAGCCGGTGCCCGAGGCACAGGACTGGAGCTGGCAGGGTCTGTTTGGCACTTATGACCGTGCCCAGTTGCAGCGTGGCTTCCAGGTCTACAAGAACATCTGTGCCGGCTGTCACAGCCTGCGCTTCATTGCCTTCCGTAACCTTGAAGGCATTGGGTTCAACGAAGACCAGATCAAGGCGATTGCGGCCGAGTATGACATCGAAGACGGTCCGAATGACGATGGTGACATGTTCACCCGTCCGGGTCTTGCTTCGGATTACTTCCCGTCTCCGTTCCCCAACGAAAAGGCGGCTGCGGCTGCCAATGGCGGCGCGATTCCGCCGGATCTTTCGTTGATGACCAAAGCCCGTGTGGGTGGCCCGGACTATGTGTTCGGCCTTCTGACCGGCTATGAGGAAGAAGCACCAGAGGGCTTCGACCTTGCGGATGGAAAGTATTACAACCACTACTTCCCGGGCCATCAGATCTCCATGGCACCGCCGCTTTATGATGAAGCGGTCGAGTACACGGATGGCACCCCGATGACCCTGGAACAGCATGCACGTGATGTGACCGCCTTCCTGAACTGGACGGCACAGCCGGAGCTTGAAGCCCGCAAGGCGCTTGGCATGAAAGTGATCCTGTTCCTGCTGGTTCTGACGGCAATGCTGTATGCGGTCAAACGCAAGATCTGGCGCGACGTCGAACACTAAGACGTCCTGATCTGCCCGATATTGAAACAGGCCACCGACATTCGGTGGCCTGTTTTTTTTGTATCACCGCCTAAAGCCCCGTCTGTTACCTACCTGAGATATTTACTGTTGAATTAAAAAACACGCCCTGCTTGGAGTAGAGGCCTTTGATTTTATGTTCATGATTTGTTCATATTGCTGTATAGTAACGTAAAACGGCACTATGGAACATTCGGGCCATATGACGTATGAACAAATCCATTGGCGAAACACGAAGGAAAACAGCAGTGCGACCGATTGGGATAGATTTATTCGCGGGTGCAGGTGGACTGAGCCTAGGGTTTGAGCAGGCCGGATTTGACATTGCCGCTGCAGTTGAGATTGATCCTGTTCATTGCGCAATTCACAAATTTAACTTCCCGCAAACGGCAATAATCCCAAAGTCAGTTACCGGACTTACTGGAACAGAAATTCGTGAAGTTGCGGGAATAGGAAATCGTGAAATCGATTGTGTTTTTGGAGGCCCCCCATGTCAGGGCTTCTCTATGATTGGGCAGCGCACAATTGATGATCCAAGAAATAGTTTGGTCAAAGAATTTGTTCGGATCGTTTCTGAACTGGATGCAAAGACCTTCGTTTTCGAGAACGTAAAAGGCCTTACTGTCGGCAAACATAAAAAGTTTCTTTCCGAGCTGGTGGAAGAATTTAAAACAGTCGGTTATGAAGTCCGCCTAAAGTGGAAAGTTTTAAATGCTGCTAATTATGGAGTCCCTCAAAGCAGGGAACGCCTGATCTTGTTGGGAGCAAAAAAGAATGTTCCCTTGCCCGAATATCCGTCTGAGATTTCAAATAATCCATCAGCAAAACAAAAAATCCCCTATTTGCCTGATGGACCAACTTGCGCTGAAGCTCTTGGCGACCTTCCAAACGCAGACCTGTTCCCAACCCTGATCGACAACGACGCGGTGATTGGTGCACTCCTTGACGAACCATCCGTATATGCATCAGAATTACGCTGCCTTACAAACGACGCTTGGCATTTCGGCTATGCTCGTAACTGGAATCCTCGAATACTGACATCCAGTGCACGTACTTCCCATACTGATATTTCAAAAAGACGGTTCTCAGAGACAGCTCCAGGGAGCGTTGAACCAATCAGTCGCTTTTTCCGACTTGCCCCGCAAGGGGTATCGAACACGTTGCGCGCCGGTACGGATGGATCTCGAGGGGCTTTCACGAGCCCACGACCAATTCACTATAAGTATCCGAGATGCATAACTGTAAGAGAAATGGCAAGGCTACATGGTTTTCCTGATTGGTTCAGGTTGCATGCTACAAAATGGCACGGCGCCCGCCAGATTGGTAATTCTGTTCCACCGCCCATGGCCCGTGCAATAGCAAGCTCTGTGTTGAGAGCTTTGAATATCACTCCGTCTAGGCCTGAGAAGACACTTAAATTGGGCGATGAAAGCTTGCTGAAGTTAGAAATGTCGAAAGCAGCTGAGTTATTCGGTGTAGAAGCCCCCAATAACCGCAGAGATCGTAAAAGTGGTGCGAAAAAACGCAAACAGATAGATATTGAAGAAGAACGTATTTTAGGGTTGGCTGTGAATGGTTAATTACAAAAGCACCAACAGATACGAAGCGCTTATCGAGAAAATATTTTTTGATCACTGGACCGACAAAGTTGACGAATTCGAGTTTAACCGAGAAGAGCTTGAAACAGCAGCCCCTGCTTTAGGCTTTAAGTCCGTAAAAAATATCGGTGATGTGCCATACTCCTTTCGGTATCGAAAGGCATTGCCGGAGAACATCCTTGCAACACAACCCAAAGGCTTGGAATGGGTTATCATCGGTGCAGGACGAGCTAAATATCGCTTCAAACTAGTAAAGGCGACGCGCGTTATCCCTCGTGACGATCTTGTCCAAATCGGGATCCCCGATGCAACCCCTGAAATCATTCGCTCTTATGCTCTGGATGATGAACAGGCATTGTTGGCTATCGTAAGATACAACAGGCTTATTGATATCTTCTTGGGCCTTACCACTTACAGCCTGCAAAACCATTTACGAACAACCGTAAAAGACATTGGGCAGATCGAAATTGACGAGTTGTATATTGGGATGGACAAAACAGGTTGTCACTACGTGATCCCTGTTCAGGCGAAGGCGGGAAAAGATCAAATCGGCATCGTCCAGACGCAACAAGACATCATTTTCGCAACTCAGAAATTCCCCGGAATGAGATGTCGTGCAGTTTCGGCCCAATTTATGGCTGGAGGCGTAATTGCTCTTTTTGAACTAAAAGTACAAAATGACGAAATTCGGATCGCTCAAGAACGCCATTACAAGCTCGTACCCTCAAGCGAAATGGATCGCTCAGCCATAATTCAGTATCAAGATTGAGTATTCTAAGCACACCAACAGCTTGACAAGTTTACTGTGGAAAAGGTGAAAGCCTTACAGCGATCACCGTGCGCGATGCGGCTCAAGCAAGTTGCACTTAATATGCGAAATAGGACACGACCAGCCGCTCGATCTCGCCGCTTGCGAGCATGTCACTGAGCACTCGATCAAGGGCGCCGGCAAACTGGTCGCGATAGGGCCACTTGCCCTCCGGGTCCGGGCCATAGGCAACATAGCCAAATTCGTGCCCGATGATCGCGGCTTCGTCAAACAGGCGGGCGATTGCCTTGTCGACGGCAAGTTCGCGCATCCCGGCCAGAATGGCCATGCGTTCATTGACATAACAATCGACACGACCGGCCATCAGGAAACGCAGGTTGCTGGCGGTGGTGTTGGCTTCTTCAAGGCTAATCTCGCCCGCCTCGACCATGTCAAAGAATGCCGGTCCGGCCAGACGATATCCGGCATTATTGGCAAAACGCGCGCCTTTGAAATCATCCGGGAAGCGCTTCAGATCATTGCTTTGCACGTAATCCTTGCTGCAGATTGCCACGACGGTTTCGCGCAATATCGGGATGGAATAGCGATCGATCCAGTCGCGATCCCCGCGCGCGTAAGGCGGAAAGAACCCCATGATCTTGCCATCCTTGAGCAGCTCCATCCCGCGGCGAAACGGCACATTGACAATATCAAGCTGATAACCCGGCAGGCGATCAAACGCAGCCTGCAGGATGCGGACATAAATGCCTTCGGGCGTGGCCCCATCGAGAAACGCATAGGGTGCGTTGCTGTCTTCGGCGTAAAGCGTGATGGTGCGGGGCATATTGCTGTTTTGCACCGGCTCTGCGACGGCGTGCAATGGCAGAAACAGCGCGCCGCCAAACAGCGCGCGTCCGGTAAACCTGACTGTGTTTCGCAAAACAGATTTCAATGACATGATGTTATTATGCAGACAACCATGGCGTGCCTGTCAATTATCATCATGTAACAAAACATGCTGTGATTTTGAAGACTTACTGGTCTGAAGTTGAGGCCTGAGCAGGTTTGTCTTCGTCCGATGGGTTGTTTTGACGCTCATCGGTCTGGTCGTGCGACACACGGTGCTGTTGATTGCCATCGGCCGGACGCAGTGGCGGGACCGTCACCGGGATATGGACCAGACGGCGTTTGCGTTGTGGCGTGCCGGAGCTGGCGTAAAGCTGCTTACCGGCTTCGACAATCGAGACACCGGCAAAGGCCTTGAACAGGCGCGAGCCGATATTTTCAAACATTTGCGACCAGCGCAGCAAAAGCCGGATATTGGTCGGCGGCATGAAAAGTGCGCGGCTGTGCTGGATCGGCAGGAACATGTTTTCGCGCAGCAGGTTTTGCAGCTGTGAGACGCTATGGGGATGGCCATAGCCAAAGGGCGTTTTTTCCGACCATGACCAGAGCGAGCTTCGGTTCGGTGTCACCACGACAATCCGGCCATTGGGGGTGAGCACGCGCCAGCATTCGCGCATCAGGCGACGCATCGAGTCCGTATGTTCAACCAGATGCACGACCAAAATGCGATCCACCGAACTGTCAGGTAGCGGCAACATGGTTTCTTCGGTTAGCGCCACACGGTTGTCTTCGCCTGCTGGCCAATGAACGCAGCCCTGCTGGGCTGGCATGAAGGCCATGACACGCTCCGCCTCGCCAATAAACGGGCGCAAGTATGGCGTTGCATAGCCAAAGCCCAGCACCCGCATGCCGCGGACATCCGACCACATGACGCGCAAACGCCTGCGGATCAGACGCCGTGCGGCTTGTCCGATACTGCTGGCATAAAAACGGTGAAGATCAACGACATCCTGACGCATGGCTGGACTTTAGCACCCTATCGCCCCCGGCGGAAACAGCTTTGAAACGCAGGCCTTCAGAGAAGGTCAGAAAGTTTGCGCGTTGCGTGATGTCGAAAGTAAATGAAATTGGTCCTACATCAATTGACTTTTTTGTTGTCATCGCCAGGGTCCAAACGGGAACGAAGTGCGTCCAGAGTTATATGCCCCTTGAAGGCGCCACTGCCCACCGGTTCTTCGCCTTTCTCTATGGCCGTTGCGAAAATAGCCGCCGGATCATTGGCCAGTTTTTGTAGATAACGGGCAAGATGCGGATACTCCTGCTCCAGATCAAACAATTGATGGTATTGCATCCAACGCCCAATACCAGAGAGATAGGCATCCGCGATACTGCGTTGTCCCCCACCCAACAACCATTCCCGGTCGGCAAGCAGTTCATTCAAATAGGTACAGCCCTTGACGACAGCTTTTTGCCCGATGGTTCTCAACAATGCTTTTTGTGCATCATCCAGATCTTCCATTTCGTAGGCCACCCACAACGGGTTGAATGCCGAGAAAAAGTCGGTATTCAAATAGGCCAACATTTCGTTGAGGCGATCATCCTGCATACTGCCGCCCGCTGCCCCCAAGTTAGCTGACGCGTTACGGGCCGCGAGATGTTTCAGAATAGCCATACTCTCTGTCAGAGTGTCTCCTGATTCGAGCAACAGCGCAGGCGTCTGAAATTGTGGGTTTATTTTGGCATAGAGCGGGTTCCACGGATGCTCCATCATTTCCACGCGAGAAAGGCGATAGGGTTTCCCCAACCACTCTAACGCCACGATTGATCCAAATGAGCACCCCGCTGGCACGCCGTAAAAAAGCACGAGTTCCATAATCCATTCCTCGGTTGTGTTTATCAAAATTCGCGTCGACTGCGAGAAATGAAGTATATTTTATGGACGATAGATTGGTAGACTGAGATATGTAGACGTATCGTCCACAAATGGAGACTATAAAATTGAAATGCTGAACCTCAATGATCTGTATGTTTTTGTACATGTTGTGAACCATGGAGGATTTGCCGCTGCCGCGCGTCAGATTGACCTACCCAAGTCGACGCTCAGCAAGCGGGTGGCGGAACTTGAAAGGACCTTGGGTGTCCGTTTAATTCACCGTACTTCGAGAACCTTTGTGCCTACCGAAATCGGGCGAGATTTTTACCGACATGCCGCCGCTATGCTTATTGAAGCTGAAACAGCCGAGAATTTGGTCAAGGGTCGCCTTGCCGAACCCAGCGGCTTGGTACGCATTACGTGTTCAGTGCCGACAGCACAAATTTCGCTGGCAAACCTTCTTCCGACGGTGGCTCAAACTTATCCGAAGGTTCAGCTGGAATTACACACCACTGACCGGCTCGTCGATATCGTACAGGAAGGATTTGATATCGCGGTGCGTGATCACTTCCGGCCGCTACCAGACTCTGATTTGGTACAGAGAACGATTGGGTCCGACCCCGTTTATCTGGTCGCGTCACCAAGCTACCTGGAAGAGTATGGTGTTCCTGCAAATCCAGAAGACATCTCTGATCATAAGGGTTTGCTGATATCTCGTGCGGCCGAAAAATGGATGCTGACAAACGAAAAAGGGGACGTCGTCGAAGTCCAACCAATAAGAAACTTTGTTGCTGATGAATCAACTGTGCTGTTGCGAACCGCCAGTGCCGGATTGGGCATCACCTGTTTGCCGCAAAAAATCTGCCAAAAAGAGCTGGATCGAGGCGAATTGATACGAATACTCCCCGAGTGGAACGCAGGAAAAGTACTTACAACCTTACTGATCCCTCATCGTCGGGGCCAACTACCCTCTGTGCGTGCCGTGTGCAATATGCTCGCCGATCAGGTTAACTTGATGTCACTTCGACCAACTTCGCCATTGCCTTTCTGATGTCTGCTTCTTTGGCGCATTGAGTATCACCCTCGCAATGCGAGTTCATGCCTTGTCCCCACAACACTAAGCAATTGCGCGTTTCTGATCGTTCGATGATTGTTTCAAGACAGTGGTTGCTGCTAGTCTTGGTTCAAATCGGAGTTCATATTTTTGAGGTACGCCATGGCTGCGGGAGAAGTCATCGTCATTCCGTGTCTTTCAGACAATTACACCTATCTTGTGCGCTGCCACCGCAGCGAAGTCACCGCCATCATCGATCCGGGCGAAGCAGGCCCGGTGATTGCCGCCCTTGAGGAGCGTGACTGGAACCTTGATCTGGTGATCAATACCCATCACCACCATGACCATATCGGCGGCAATGCCGAATTGATCGAGAAATACGGTGCCAAATTGCTGGGCCCGACGGCGGAAAAGGCGCGCATCCCCAACATGGATGAAACCTGTGCCGAGGGCGATCAGGTCCTGATCGGGGATCTGGAAGGACGGGTATTTGATGTGCCGGGCCACACCAGCGGGCATATCGCGTTTTATTTCCCGGCGATCACCGCGCTGTTTTCCGGCGACAGCCTGTTTGCGCTGGGCTGCGGGCGTTTGTTTGAAGGCACACCCGAACAGATGTGGCATTCCTTGCAGAAGTTTCGCAATCTGCCGGCCAGCACGCAGGTCTATTGCGGCCATGAATATACCCAGTCCAATGCGAAATTCGCCAAAACGATTGAGCCCAACAATCCGATCCTGACCGCACGCTGTCAGGATATTGACGGGCTGCGTGCGCGCAACCTGCCGACCATTCCATCCCGACTGGACGTGGAGCTTGCCACCAACCCGTTCCTGCGCGCTGATGAGCCGTCGGTTGCCGCGGCACTAGGCATGAGCGGTGAAAGCCCGGTTGCGATCTTTACCGAGATTCGCAAACGCAAAGACAATTTCTAAGCTGATGTTGGATCAGGCCATCTGTTTGAACAAAACGCTCTGATCAAGCAGATAGCGTGAGAACAAGGGCAGACTTGCTGCACCGATGGCGCGTGCGGCACTGCCCACCCGCCCCTGTTCGATGCGGGGGCGTTCGATGCCTTGCAGATCGAGCTCGGAAATCGCGGCGCGGGTTGCGGCAACCACCCGGTCACAGACATCGGCCGGGAATCCGCCATCGACAATCACAGCTTCAAAATCAATCACCGAGCAGACCGAGGTGATGGCAATTGCCAGACTGCGCGCGGTGTGTTCGATCCAGATATCAAGCGTCTTGCCAAGGCCATGCCAGTAATCGGGATCGCGCCACAGCATCGCCGGATCACCGCCTTCGCGGGTCAGCATCTGTTCAAGCACAAAGATCGAGGCCTGATCGATCAACTGGCTGGGATGGCCGCTGCGTGAGGAGACCGGCATGGAGCCAAAGGCGCCGGCATTGCCTGTCCGCCCGGCATAAAGCGCCTGATTAAGCACCACCCCGCCGCCAATAAACGACCCGATAAAGAAGTAGGCGAAATCGGAATAGTTCGGGCCAAGGCCAAAGACGAGCTCCGCCCCGCAGGCGGCAGTCGCGTCATTTTGCTGAAAAACCGGGAACGGCACGATGGCGGCAATGGCGTCGACCAGATCGACCTCGCGCCAGGCATTCATGTCTTCGACCGGTGCGCCGACCTCATCGACCCAGTTCCACAATTCAAACGGGGCAGCGATGCCGACCCCGGCAATGCGATCAATCTGGTTGCGATCAAGACCGGTCAGGATGTCATCAATCGCGCCGCGAACGAACCGGCGAATACCATCGGGGGTGGGATATTTATACGCTTCGCGTTTGGTTGCCCGCACCGATCCGACGAAATCCATCAGGATCAGTTCCGTGCTGCGCCGCCCGATCTTGAGCCCAAAGGAATAAACCCCGTCGGGATTAAGCGCCATCGGCACCTTTGGCTTTCCGACATTGCCGCGCACCGGTGTGCCGCGCATCAAAAGCCCATCCTTTTCAAGCGCGCGCATGATGACGGAAACGGTTTGGGCCGAAAGACCGGAAAGCCTTGCAATTTCGGCCTTTGAAAGGCCGGCATTACGGCGCACGAGCGACAAAACAAGCCGTTCGTTGTAAGCGCGCACACGCAACTGGTTTGCGCCGCCGCCCGGATGCAAGGGACGCGCGTTGCGATCATCCGCCCCGAATTTGTCCGGGTTCGCAGAGATGCTGTCAGTCATTGGTTCCTCCCACTCGGGATCCTTAATGCCCGATTAGGGGTCATGGTGACAGGAATAATTAATAAATCAATCGGATTTATTAATTGACAGGATCGCTGGTTTGGTGTGTCGTAAGGCCATACAGATTGAAGACCCGCGACAAAAAATGTGCGTCACGATCTGTTGGAAAACAGCAAAATCAGGCCCAAATGGCCAAATATTCAGGTTCAGTCCTGGGAGGAAACAAATGAAGAAAGCACTTCTTGGCGCCGCCCTTGGTGCGCTTGCACTGGGTATGACTGCGGCCCCGAACGCCGCCAAAGCCGACGAGATCGGCGCCTGCCTGATCACCAAAACCGACATCAACCCGTTCTTCGTGAAAATGAAGGAAGGGGCAACCGCTGCGTCTGTTGCCAATGGCATTGATTTGTCGACCTATGCCGGCAAGATTGATGGAGACCATGAAACACAGGTTCAGGCCATCGAGTCTTGTATCGCATCGGGTGCCAAGGGCATCCTTCTGACTGCATCGGACACCAAGGCGATTGTGCCGGTTGTCAAAAAGGCCCGCGATGCCGGCCTGATCGTGATTGCACTCGATACGCCGCTTGAACCGATTGATGCGGCCGATGCGACCTTTGCCACCGATAACTTTAAGGCCGGTGAACTGATTGGTCAGTGGGCCGCGGCCAAGCTTGGTGACAAGGCGGCAGACGCCAAGATCGCCCTGCTTGACCTGACGCCGAGTGCGCCGTCGGTTGATGTGCTGCGCGATCAGGGCTTCCTGAAAGGCTTCGGGATCGACATCAAGGACCCCAACAAGATCGGGGACGAGGATGACGACCGGATCGTTGGCCATGACGTGACCAACGGTAACGAAGAAGGTGGCCGTACTGCGATGGAAAACCTGATGCAGCGCGATTCCGACATCAATGTGGTTTACACGATCAACGAACCGGCAGCTGCCGGTGCCTATGAGGCATTGAAGTCGTTTGGCATGGAAGACGGCGTTCTGATCGTGTCGGTCGATGGTGGTTGCCCGGGTGTTCTGAACGTCAAAGACGGTGTTATTGGCGCAACGTCGCAGCAATACCCGCTTGATATGGCCTACAAGGGCATTGAAGCCATCAAGAAATGGGCCGAAACTGGTGAAAAACCGAAAACGACCGAAGGTCTTAACTTCTATGACACGGGTGTGAACCTTGTGACCGACGAGCCGGTTGATGGCGTTCCATCCATCAGCGTCGAAGAAGGTATGAATCGCTGCTGGGGTTAAGCCCGCGCTTATTCTGACCTGCGTCGAAGGAGGGCAGTATTATCCCCTGCCCTCCTTCTCCCAATTTGCTTTACACTTGGTATGGCACCCAAATGAACCAACCGGCCATAAGAGCCGGGAGCGTGTCTGTAAACAGAGCAGCAATGACTGATCCTGTTTTCAACCAGGTCCGGAGGAAACGATGAGCGAGACACCCAAATCGTCGCGCCAGAAACAGGAATTCGAGCACGCGCTTGAGTCCAGCGACCGCAACGTCGCGCAATTCGAACATAAACACCGCAGTTTTTTCGGCAACGTGCAGCATTTTTTGCATGGCAACCCGACCATGGTGCCGGTGATTGTTCTGATATTTTCGATCATCATTTTCGGCTTTGTCGCCGGCAGTAAATTCTTTTCGCCCTTTAACCTGTCGCTGATCATGCAGCAGGTGTCGATCATCGGCATTCTGGCCGCGGCGCAAAGCCTTGTGATCCTGACCGCCGGTATCGATCTTTCGGTCGGTGCGATCATGGTTCTGATGTCGGTCATTATGGGCCAGCTTGCCGTCACCATCGGTATTCCGGCACCGATTGCCATTATCATTGGCTGTATCGGCGGGATCTGTGCCGGGGGGCTGAACGGGTTCCTGGTGACCCGGATCAAATTGCCGCCGTTTATCGTGACACTCGGCACCTGGAATATATTCTTTGCGCTCAACCTTTGGCTTTCGGGCGCGCAGTCGATCCGAAGCCAGACACTTGATGAAATTGCGCCGCTTTTGAAATTCTTTGGCGAAAGCATTGCGCTTGGCGGGGCACGGATCACCTATGGGTCGATCCTGATGCTGGTGATTTTCGGGGTGCTTTGGTACATCCTTAACCACACCAGTTGGGGACGGCATGTCTATGCCATTGGCGATGACAAGGAAGCGGCCGAACTTTCGGGCATTCGTACCAACCGCACCCTGATTACGGTTTATTGCCTGGCCGGGCTTGTTTGCGCGATTGGCGCATGGGCATCGATAGGACGTGTTGGATCGGTTTCGCCACAGAGTTTTCAGGAAGCCAATCTGCAATCGATTACGGCTGTTGTGATCGGGGGGATCTCCCTGTTTGGCGGGCGCGGATCAATCATTGGCCCGTTGATCGGGGCGTTGATTGTCGGCGTGTTTAATTCCGGCCTTCGCCTTGCGGGGGTGGATGTTCTTTGGCAGGTCTTTGCCATCGGCTGGCTGACCATTATTGCTGTCGCCATTGACCAGTGGATCAGAAAGGTGTCGTCATGAGCAACACTTCCCAATCTGTGCAACCTGTTCTGAAAGCACGCGGCATCGTCAAACGATATGGTCGTGTCACCGCCCTTAACTATGCCGATTTTGATCTTTATCCCGGTGAAGTCCTTGCCGTGATTGGCGATAACGGGGCGGGGAAATCATCACTGATCAAGGCACTTTCAGGCGCTGTGACGATTGATGAAGGCAGTATCGAGCTTGATGGCAAGCCGATCCAGTTCACATCACCGATGGAAGCCCGCGAAGCCGGGATTGAAACGGTGTATCAGAACCTTGCACTTTCGCCGGCACTTTCGATTGCTGACAACATGTTCATGGGCCGCGAGCTTCGCAAGAAGGGCATTATGGGCAAGTATTTCGGGGCGCTGGATCATAAGGAAATGCAGCGTCTGGCACGTGAAAAGCTGACTGATCTTGGTCTGATGACCATTCAGAACATCAATCAGGCGGTTGAAACCCTTTCGGGTGGGCAGCGCCAGGGTGTTGCGGTTGCCCGCGCAGCCGCATTCGGATCGCGTGTGGTGATCATGGATGAACCGACCGCCGCCCTGGGCGTTAAGGAAAGCCGTCGCGTGCTCGATCTGATTGCCGATGTGAAGGCGCGCGGCATGCCGATTGTGCTGATTTCACATAACATGCCGCATGTGTTCGAGGTCGCCGATCGCATTCATGTGCATCGCTTGGGCAAACGTCTTTGCACCATCAAACCCGATGATTACAGCATGTCAGACGCGGTTGCCTTCATGACGGGGGCCAAGGAGCCACCGGCAGAAGACGCCGCATAAAACATCGTACCCCGGATATGAGAACCATAATTTCATGACACCTGATCTCGACGCGTTGGCAGACGCCATTCGCGCCAAGCACGCCGACAAGGGCCGCATTCTTGTGGCCATTGTCGGTGCACCAGCCTCGGGCAAGTCAACCTTGTCCGACCGGCTTTATCACCATCTGGGGGGTGATAAAGCCGGGGCTGCTGTGGTGCCGATGGACGGGTATCATTTTGACAATGGCATTCTGGAAGACCGCGGCCTTCTGGAGCGCAAGGGTGCGCCGGAAACCTTTGATGTCGGCGGGCTCAAGCGCACTTTGATGGCCCTGCGTGACACGCCAAACGATGACGTTTACGTGCCATTGTTTGATCGGACACTTGAAATATCGCGGGGTTCGGCGCGGGTGATTACACCAAGCCACGAAATCATTCTGGTCGAGGGCAATTACCTTTTGCTTGATCAAACACCCTGGAACCAACTCCACGGCCTGTTTGATCTGTCGATCTATCTGGATGTGACCGAGGAAAAACTGCGTGCGCGCTTGATGGATCGGTGGCGGTCGTTTGGCTTTGATGATGATGGTGCCCGCGCCAAGGCGGAAAGAAACGACCTGCCCAATGCCATAACCGTTGCACGCCTCAGCAAACTGGCCGACATCGTGGTTACGGCCGGCTTATAAACTCCCCATTGAGGAGAACATCCACAAGCCAGTCCGCAACCGCACGGACCGTTGGCAAGTGGCGTTTGTCCTGATGGGTCAGAAGCCAGACTTCGCGACCAACCGGATGATAGCCATCAAGCAAGGTAAGGCCATCAATCCGCGCGCCCACGCACATCGGCAGGAGCGCACAACACGCATGGCCCGCCATCATTGATGCCATGATCGACCCACGATTGGCGTATCCGATGGTCTTGCGATCCGGGAAATGATCCGACAGCCATTTCTGTTCGGGCTTATCAGCAAAGAATTCATCAAGATCAATCCACGGTAGTTCGGCGGGATCAAGTGCCTCCAGAGGCAGCCCATTGGGATTGCAAAAGACGCCATATTCGAGACAGCCAAGGCGGCGGATATGAAACGCGCCGGTTTCGGGACGGGCAAGTCGGATGGCGATATCGGTTTCGCGTTGTGGCAAACTGAGATTGCGGTTGGCCCCGATCAATTCCAGCGCAATGCCCGGATATTGCCGATGCAAGGACGCCATGTGCGGGGCGACACAATCTTGTAAAATAGCATCCACCCCGGTCAGCCGGACGATGCCGCTAATTTGATTGGTATCCTGATCGGTCTGCGGATCCCCGACCAAAAGGCCAGACACCGTTTCCTGCATCTGTAATGCGGTTTTTAGCAAGGATTGCGCGCGCGTGGTTGGCGCAACGGCTCGGCCATCGCGATGGAGCACACTGTACCCCACCCATTCTTCAAGACGGGCAATACGGCGCGCCACGGTGGTTTGGTTGATACCAAGCTCACGGGCGGCGGCACTCATATTCCCGGCCTGACAGACCAGGGCAAAAGTCCGCAATCCTTCCCAATCAAGGGGCATTTGACGCTCCAGCTTTCTGCATATTTGCAGATATTAGCCGAAATAACGCCGATGGATAATGCAAATTCGCAGATCAATAATGGGGCATCAAAATGACAATCCAAAGGACCCTAATATGAGCGCACAAACCATCTTTGATATCGCCGGTGCTGTTCAGCCGACCGGAACACCCAAGGACGCCGCATTGATTGTGATTGATGCGCAGGAAGAATACCGCGATGGCAAATTGAAGCTGTCAGGGCTTTCGCCGGCCCTTGCCAATATCCAGACGCTGCTTGCCCATTGGCGCGATCAGGGTGGCACCGTGATCCATGTCCAGCACCATGCAGAAGGCCTGTTTGATCCAAGCGGCCCCTATGCCGCGATCATGCCCGAAGTCGCCCCGCGCGATAGTGAAGCGGTCCTGACCAAATCCGTACCGAGCTCTTTTGGTGGCACTGACCTTGAAGCGTTGCTGAAGAAGGGTGGATTTGACCATGTCGTGCTGACGGGTTTCATGACACATCTATGCGTATCGACCACCGCACGTGTCGCCAACGAAAAGGACTATCAGGTCACCGTCGTGTCAGATGCCACGGCAACCCGCGATCTGCCTGACGCCATCACCGGTAAAACCATTCTGGCAGCGGACCTGCATAACAACGAACTGGCAATGCTGGCCGATGCCTTTGCCAAGATTGTCACGACGAAAGAGATCCTTGCGGCATAACTAGCGCTGGCCGATCACTAAAACAAGAAAGCGTCCCGCGATAGTCGAGGGACGCTTTCTTGTGTGTCTAGTATTATCAGTTTAGCTAAGCTTCACGGGTCTCGCCATTGAGGAAATCGTCATAAGCAATCGCGAGACCTGTTTGCAGGTCGACTGACGGCCGCCAACCGGTTGCAAACAGACGTTCGCTATCCATCAATTTGCGCATAGTGCCGTCCGGCTTGGAAGCATCGAAGGCGATCTCGCCGGTGAAGCCGACGGTTTTGGCGATCTCTGTCGCCAGTTCGCGGATGGTCACATCCGAGCCATATCCAACATTGATGTGGCTGCACATTTCATTGGTATTTTCCTTGTAGGTCGCATCATCAAGGCTCATGACGTGAATGCTGGCTCCGGCCATATCATCGACAAACAGGAACTCGCGATAAGGCTTACCACTTCCCCACACCATAACTTCGCTGGCACCTGAAACCTTTGCCTCGTGAAAGCGGCGCAAGAGAGCAGGGATAACGTGACTGTTTTCGGGATGGTAGTTATCGCCCGGACCATAGAGGTTTGTTGGCATCACACTTCGATAATCCCGACCGTACTGACGATTGAAGGACTCGCATAGCTTGATACCAGCGATCTTGGCAATCGCGTATGGTTCATTGGTGCTTTCGAGCACACCGGTCAAAAGCGCGTCTTCACGCATTGGCTGTGCTACTGCACGCGGATAGATGCAGCTTGATCCAAGGAAGAGAAGTTTTTGAACCCCTGAGTTATGGGCCGCACCAATGATGTTTGTTTCGATCAACAGGTTACGATAAATGAAGTCTGCCGGATAAGTGTTGTTGGCATGAATGCCACCAACCTTGGCTGCGGCAAGATACACTTCATCGATCTGTTTACTTGCGAAGAAAGTATTTACCGCACTTTGATTCTCGAAATCCAGTTCATCTCGAGACGCCAGAATAAGTTCGACGTCTGAGCAAGAACTGAGTTGACGCACAATTGCACTACCAACCATACCTCTATGCCCTGCGACGAAAACTTTTCTGGTCATGGCTTACTGCGATGCGTTAATTGCGACTTCAAACCCGTTATCCCGAAGCAAACGATGTTGGCGCGCTTTCTTGAGGTCATGAGTCACCATTTCAGAAATCATTTCTTCCATGGTTATTTCCGGTTCCCAACCAAGTTCATTTTTGGCCTTTGACGGGTCGCCGAGAAGTGTTTCAACTTCGGCAGGTCGGAAATAACGCTCGTCAACGCGCACAATTTCATCACCCACGGCAACATCGGGCGAAATCGACTTGTCGACAGAAGCAACAATACCCTTTTCGTTAACGCCCTCGCCTTCGAAACGGAGGGTGATGCCAAGTTCCTTGGCAGAAAGCTCAACGAAAGTACGAACCGTTACCTGACGCCCCGTCGCGATGACGTAGTCGCGGGCTTCTTCCTGCTGAAGCATCATCCACTGCATACGGACATAGTCCTTTGCATGCCCCCAATCACGTAGCGCATCCATATTGCCGAGATATAAACATGGCTCAAGACCTTGCGAGATGTTGGCCAATGCACGGGTAATTTTGCGGGTCACGAATGTTTCACCACGGCGCGGGCTTTCGTGGTTAAACAAAATGCCGTTACAGGCATACATGCCATAAGCTTCGCGATAGTTCACCGCGATCCAATAGGCATAGAGCTTTGCAACGGCATAAGGGCTACGCGGATGGAATGGTGTGGTTTCCTTTTGCGGAATTTCCTGAACCAAACCATAAAGCTCACTGGTCGAGGCCTGATAAAAGCGGGTCTTCTTTTCTAAACCAAGAAAGCGAATGGCTTCGAGGAGCCGAAGCGTCCCGAGCGCATCAATATCAGCGGTGTATTCGGCGGCCTCAAAACTAACGGCAACGTGGCTCTGCGCACCGAGGTTATAGACCTCATCGGGCTTCACGTCGTTGATGATACGGGTCAGGTTGCTGCTATCGGCCAGATCACCGTAATGGAGCACAAGTTTGCGGTTCTGTTCGTGCGGGTCCTGATAGAGGTGGTCAATACGATCCGTATTCAGAGAACTGCTACGCCGTTTAATCCCGTGGACTTCATATCCCTTTTCCAGCAAAAATTCTGCCAGATAGCTACCATCCTGTCCGGTGATCCCGGTAATGAGCGCCCGTTTAGTCATCCGAATTTATCCCAGTTCTTTCTTTGCTTGTGTCTTGCGTCCGTACTCGTCGTCAAAACGCTCAATATCATCTTCGCCGAGGTAAGTACCAGATTGTACTTCAATCAACTCGAGCGGAATTTTTCCCGGGTTTTCCATGCGGTGAACTGCGCCCAAGGGAATATAGGTTGATTCGTTTTCCTTAAGTAGGAAGGTTTCCTCATCCCGGGTCACAAGTGCTGTTCCCTTAACAACAATCCAGTGCTCAGCGCGATGATTATGTCGTTGCAGGGAGAGTCTTGCGCCAGGCTTGACGGTGATGCGTTTTACCTGGAAGCGATCACTGTGATCTATGCTGTCATATGCACCCCACGGGCGTGCTACACGGCGGTGTTCGACCACTTCCGCGCGACCTGCAGCGTCAAGATCAGATACCACAGTCTTGATTTTTTCTACTTGATCAAGCGCACTGACCATAAGCGCATCCGGTGTATCAATAATCGCCAGATCTTGCGTACCGATAGTAACGACAAAACGACGGTCCGACGCGTGTACAAGGGTGTTCCTCGAATCAATCGAGTGAATGTTTTCGATAACACCAAGCTTGCCACAATTTTCTTTGTCGACATCGCTTAGCGCGAACATCGCATCCCAACTGCCAACATCACTCCAAACGCCCCTGAATGGAACGACAGCGATATTTGTCGCGCGCTCCATAACCGCGTAGTCGATACTCTTTTTTGGTGCGTCGATGAAATCTGAACCGGGTCGCCAAAATGTCCCGTCCTGTTCGGCACTTGCCATGGAGGCGATGCATTTCTCGTAGATCTGTGGCTCATATGCCTGCAGGGCATCGAGAAGGACAGAACGCTTGATAAGAAAAATGCCAGAGTTCCACAGGAAATTGCCGGAAGAGAGGAAATCCAGTGCAGTTTTGACATCCGGCTTTTCATGGAAACGCACTGACTTTGCAGCGTCAGCACGGATTTCCTCGCCAGTTTCAATATAACCGTAGGCAGTACTTGGGCCGCTTGGCTTAACCCCGAAGGTGACAATCCATCCTTGGTTTGCAAGGTCCGTAGCACCAGAGACCATTGCACGAAATTCGTCAGCACCTGGAATGAAGTGGTCTGCTGGACAAAACAGCAGCAAATCATCGGGGCGTCCGTTAAAAGCCGCAGCCAAGCCCATTGCAGGCGCAGTATCGCGACCACAAGGTTCAAGAATCTGCGTAAGGTCATGCCCGGCTTTCTCTGTAATCTCTTGAACGAAAAACCGGTAGTCGTCCCCGCTCACAGCCAGCACTTCACCAAGCGGTGCAACTCTGTCAAGCGTGAGGTCAAATAAGGACTTTCCCTTGTAAAGAGGGATGAATTGTTTGGGCGACGCCTTGCGCGAGAGCGGCCAGAGCCTCGTCCCAGATCCGCCACACATAATGACAGGTTTGATGATCTTGTCTTCTCGCATATCTACGTTGCGCTTTCCGGTGATGCATCTTTGATAACCGATCCCGCTTATAGACCAGTTTTTGTTTTCCTTCCAACACCTCTATCGACTATCGGACAAACAAATCCGAGAAAATAGTCATGCGACCTGATTGATCAACGATTGCTTCAAGGGGCGTTGGGAGTTTTACCCATATAAGTTCAAGGTACTAATTAAGTTAACACCAACAAAAAACGCCCCGCATTCCTGCAGGGCGCTTTGCTTTATCGGTGATGCTTCGCCCAATGAGCCAAAGCATCAGAACATATGCTGACCGCCATTGATCGACAGGCAGGAGCCGGTGATGAAGCCGGAATTCGGGCCGCAGAGATAGAGGATCGCCTGGGCGATTTCATCGGCCTCGCCCAGTCGTCCGACCGGGATTTTGGAAATGATGCCTTCAAGCACATTTTCCGGAACGGCTGCCACCATGTCGGTATTGATATAGCCCGGTGCGATGGTGTTGACCGTAATGCCTTTACGCGCGACTTCCTGGGCCAGTGCCTTGGTAAAGCCGTGCACGCCTGCCTTGGCAGCGGAATAGTTGGTCTGGCCCAACTGACCGGCCTGCCCGTTGATCGAGGAAATATTGACGACACGGCCAAAGCCGCGTGCACGCATGCCTTCAAGGACCGGTTTGGTCATGTAAAAGAGCGAGCTCAGGTTGGTGTCGATCACTGCGTTCCATTGCTCGGTCTCCATCTTGTGCATGAAACCGTCGCGGGTGATGCCGGCATTGTTGATCAGAATATCAATCGGGCCGACTTCGGCTTCGACCTTGGCGATGCCAGCGGCACACGCATCGGCGTCGGCCACACTCCATTTATAGGTCGCAATGCCGGTTTCGTCGGTGAAGGCCTTGGCGGCCTCGTCATTGCCAGCATAGTTCGCCACAACGGTGTAGCCCGCGTCCTTGAGTGACAGACTGATTGCCTTGCCGATCCCGCGTGTTCCACCGGTTACCAGTGCTGTTTTTGTCATGGTCGCCTCCCTAAACTTCGTTCATCAAACGTGTCATCATCGCGATTTCCGTAGCTTGCCCTTCTACGACTTGCGTAACTTTAATCCATAAATTGCGTTATATACGTAACTTTATTACTTCTCCATCCTCGAATTCTACAAAAGCGCTTAGTCTTTCGTCGCACTGCAGCAAATTCTGCATCAACGCAAACGGGGCATCCCCATCAAGAGGACGCCCCGCATATGTTATTTGCCGGCAAAAGGTCGCTTAGCGTTCAACGCAAAGCGCAACCCCCATACCGCCACCAATGCAGAGCGTCGCCAGACCTTTTTTGGCATCGCGTTTCTGCATTTCGTGCAGCAATGTGGTGAACACACGGGCGCCGGATGCACCGATCGGATGGCCAAGCGCAATCGCACCACCATTGACGTTCACCTTGTCGGTATCCCAGCCCATGTCGCGGTTAACCGCAATCGCCTGGGCGGCGAAGGCTTCGTTGGCTTCGATCAGGTCAAGGTCGGCTGCCGACCAGCCGGCCTTTTCAAGCGCCTTCTTCGACGCCGGGATCGGGCCGGAACCCATGATCGCCGGATCAACACCGGCCGTCGCCCAGCTTTTGATCGTCGCAAGCGGGGTCAGGCCACGCTTGGAGGCCTCAGCCGCCGACATAACAACAAGGGCGGCCGCCCCATCATTGATGCCCGATGCGTTACCAGCGGTCACCGTGCCTTCCTTATCGAAAGCCGGGCGCAGTTTGGCCATGCCGTCGACGGTGGCACCGTGACGCGGATATTCGTCAGCATCAAAGATGGTTTCACCCTTGCGATGCGCGATGGTGACAGGCGCAATTTCATCATTGAAGCGACCGGCTTTCTGGGCGGCCTCGGCCTTGTTCTGGGAGGCGGCGGCGAATTCATCCTGCTCTTCGCGGGAGATGCCCCATTTCTTGGCAATGTTTTCTGCCGTGTTGCCCATGTGATAGCCGTTGAACGCACACCACAGGCCGTCCTTGATCATGCTGTCGATGAATTTGACATCGCCCATTTTGTGCCCGGCGCGCAGATGCGCGACATGGGTTGAAAGCGACATGTTTTCCTGACCACCGGCAACGACGATGTTGGCGTCCCCCGTCATGATCTGCTGTGCCGCAAGGGCGACGGTGCGCAGGCCCGAACCGCAAACCTGGTTGATCAGAAACGCGGTTGTACGATCAGAGATGCCCGCACCGATGGCGGCCTGGCGTGCCGGGTTCTGACCCTGACCACCTGTCAGGACCTGACCAAGGATCACTTCGTCAACAGCATCGCCTTCGACACCTGCGCGTTCGAGTGCAGCCTTGATGGCAATAGCACCCAGATCGTGCGCCGGTGTATTGGCCAGCGTGCCACTGAATGCGCCGATTGGTGTCCGTGCGGCACCCACAATTACGACGTCGGTCATGAGATCCTCCGATTAATCCTGATTACGTTTCCAAAGATCGGGCGAAGGTCGTTACGAGCCTTGCTCAGATCCTGCCTCAATCTTACCGCGCCGCAGCAAATTTCCAAGCGCTGATACCTACCACTTTCGGGTCAGTCGAATATGTACAACTTGCAAGCGAGGAGCATCAAGGCACTCCCAGCAGGCGATACATAGAGTGTGTGCCTATAGCGGCGAGATCGCAAGCCCTGTGCGCAACTTTAAGGGCAATGTCACGCATAATTTCGCCTTAGAAGGCCCGGCCCCATCGTCGGGGCCGGGCCTTACAGGCGGTTAGCGGACGTCGTAGATCTCGGCGGTGTTGTCCTTGATCTGATAGACTTCGAACGGGGCATTCTTGACCCCGCCCATACCGGGCGAGCCCATCGGCATGCCCGGCAGGGTATATGCCTTGGCATCCGGGCGTTCTGCCAAAATGCGGTCGATGGTTTCAAACGGGACATGACCGGAAATGGCATAGCCTTCGATCATGGTCAGATGGCAGCCCTGCATTTCTTCGGGAATTCCCATCATGCGTGACATCTGAACAACCTGATCGCTTTCGATCACTTCGACCTCATAGTCCCGCGCGACAAGATAATCGGCATAGATCGCACAGCAGCCGCAATTGGGATCCTTGTAGACTTTTGCCTGCAGGGGATTGGCGTGACTGTGGCCGGACAAACTCATCGTTGTGAGGCCAAGGGTAAGTATAAATGCAAAGAAACGTTTCATGGTTTTGATCCTGTCGTTTTTCGATTGCAGCTTTGGGGCGGTCAGGCGGTCCGGATGAAGCCGGACATGCCGCCGAATTTGTGTTCGAGAATGTGGCAATGAAGCATCCAGTCGCCGGGATTGTCGGCAACAAAGGCGATTTCGGCCTGTTCTGCCGGGGCAAGAAGGACGGTATCCTGCCATTCCTGATAGCGGGTCGGTTGCCCGTTGCGTGAAAGCACCCGGAAGGCATGACCATGCAAGTGGATCGGATGATACCAGGCCGTCGCGTTGGTCACGGTCACGACACAGCTTTCCCCGCGGCCGAGTGAAAACAGCGGGCCGAGCTCATCGCGTTCGGGATCGCGGCCATTGACCATCCAGATGCCACCGCCGGTCATCATGCCCATCATCGATTGCGCCATGCCGCGCACCTCACCAAGGAAGCCGGCATCAATCTTGCCGGTTTCGACAAGATGGCGCAGCACACCACCGCCCATCATGCCGCCGGTATAAAGCAGCTGTTCGCGCCGGGCATTTTGCAGATCAGGTTCCGGTAACGGGTTATCGGGCAAGGTCATGCTGGTTTGCGCAACGTCGCTACGCACCGGATCCCCCGCGACCCGGAGGTTTGCCAACGGGTTTTCAAGCCCGTCATAGAAACGGTCGATCAGGGAAAACTGGCCACTGGCATCAGGCGGGACATCAACAATAAAATCAGCCCGCATGCCCGGTGCGAACAAAAAGACCGGCAGGTCTGGCACATGCGGGGTGACCGGATGACCATCAAGGGCAATCAGATGCGGTGCCAAACCCGCAAAATCGATGGCAAAGACGCGCGCATTGGCGGTGTTGATCATGCGCACCCTGATCCGTTCGCCGGGGCGGACCGAAATATCGGGATTTGCCACACCATTGATGGTGACAAGCCCGCCCAGACGCCCGGCATGACCGACATCGTGCCCGGCATTAAACACCGGATCGATTTCACCATTTTCCCCAAGACGCCAGTCATCGATCAGCCAGACAAATTCCCGATCGACGCTGAGCGGTTCGGCCTCCTCGACGATCAAGGCACCGTAAAGGCCACGGGCAAGCTGGGTCGGTGAATTGATATGCGGATGATACCAATAGGTTCCGGCATCCCGGGCGTTAAAGCGGTAATCGAATGTGTCGCCCGGCGCGACCGGCTTTTGGGTCAGGCCGGGCACCCCATCCATGGCATTGGGAACACGCACCCCGTGCCAGTGGATGCTGCTGGGCTCTGCAAGCTGATTTTCAAAGCGGACATGGACGTCTTCGCCCTGTTTGACGCGTAGAAGTGAGCCCGGCACCGTGCCGTTAAATGCCCATACCGGTGTTGGCATGGCACCCCCGGGGATAATGCGGGCAGTGGCGGGGGCGGCGGTTACTTGCTGGACGCCCACGGTCTCGGCGGCGTTGGCCATGCCGCGCCCAAAGCCCGGGATCATCCCGGGTAAAGTAGTGGACAGGGCCGCGGCGGTGACGCCACCGGCACCCAGCGTTTGCAAGAAACGGCGCCGTGACGGGCGCAAAGTGGAAAGGTTCTTCATGAGGATGACTTTCCTGACAGATGACAGTTTCGCGGCATTGCAGATGCCGGAATGGTTGGCGCGCAGCACCGTTGTCAGAGCGCGCGCACTTGGCCGGTCTGTGGGGCAATGCCGATACAGACCGGGTCGGGTCAGGAAAGAAGGCGGGGCGGGGCGATTTCCGGGCGTTGCGTAATGCCCGCAGCGCGATGGGCCACGGGCAGGATATGAAGCTGCTTGACCGAAAGGAGGATTGCCAGCGGTTCCTTACGCGCAATCACGGCCGGAACAGCACAGATGATATCGCAGGCATCAGCCACCTGTGGCGAGGTCGCGCAATCATCGCAATCAGCCATCATCTGTTCCATGGTTCCATGCGACATGCCGGCCCCTGCCATCGGCATTGCCGAGGCCGAGGCAGATATATGTGTCATGCCCGCGACCGAGGCGCCGAGCAAACACAGTGTCATGAAAATATGGAGCAGCTTGTTCATAAGCCAAAAACTATCGCGATCCGGTGGGCGCGTCCATGATCTTGATCATATCGACCGCTGACATTCACGTTGGGGCTAGATCGCCGGTCCGAATTCATCCTTCAGCGTTTCGGTGATGATGTAGGTGCGGTACCAGACGATGTTGTCGTCGGCATCAAACAGCGTTTCGCAAAGGGCGGTATATTCCGCCATGTCGCGCATCTGTAAAATCATCACCCCGGTGACTTCGCCGGTGACGACATGGCATTGACGTACAGCATCAAGTTTGCGGACCTTGCGAATAAAATCCTGCCGGAACTGATTACCGTGGCGATGGAATTCAAGATTGATCACCGCCCCCAGCGGACGTCCGACCTGGGCCGGATCAATCACCGCGACGGTTTTGCGGATCACACCTGATTGGCGCAGCTTGGCCACGCGTCGCAAACAGGCCGACGGCGACAAGCCGATCCGGTCGGCCAGTTCGGCATTGGGGATATCGGCGTTTTCCTGCAACTGGCGCAGGATTTTGGTATCGATCTGATCCAGTTCGGGCATATCACGCAACTCCACCGCGCCAATCAGCTTAATAACGCTTCCATATTGCACGAACATGCGCAAATACGCTGCACAAAAATCAGAAACCCGTGGCATGATCGCGGCCTTGAACGACCTTACATGCGCCTACCACGACCATTGAAACCCTCAATACCTAACCGGATTGCCGCCCCATGCATCGCTATGCCTTTGACCTGATCAACCGCAGCCAGAAACTGTTCATCACCCTGATCAAGGTGATGTTGCCCGTGATGGTGATTGTCCGCATTGCCGAGGAATTCGGGGCGGTTGAACTGGTATCCAATTGGCTGGCACCGGTGATGGCGCTGATCGGCCTGCCGCCAGAGGCCGGGCTGATCTGGGCGACCTGCGTTTTGGTCAGCATGTATGGCGCGGTCGGTGCGTTTGTCGGGCTGGCAGCGCATCTTGATATGACTGCGGCACAGCTGAGTGCGCTGTGTGCCATGATGCTGTTTGCCCATGGCCTGCCGGTCGAACAGGCGATTGTCAAACGGGCCGGGGCCAGTTTCTGGGCGACCACCGCCCTTCGCGTCGGGGCGGCAATTGGCTATGCCGCATTGGTCACCTGGGTTAGCGACGTGACAGGCTGGCTGTCCGAGCCGGTTGATTTTTCCTGGATGGTCGGCAGTGAAGCTGCGACCGCCGCTACCAGCGGGCTGGCCGCGTGGATGGATTGGTCCATTCAGGTGATCAAATCGCTTGTGGTAACCTTTGGCGTGATTGTCGGCTTGTTGATCCTGCTGGATATCCTGGAGAAAACCGGAATCACGGCGCGCATCACACAGGCGATGATGCCGGTCCTGCGCATTTCGGGCATTTCGCGTGATGTGGCACCAGTGACCACCATCGGTGTGTTACTCGGCATTACCTATGGCGGGGCGCTGATCATTGATGAGGCGCGCAAGAACAATTACCCCAAACGCACCCTTTTCCTGTCGCTCAGTTGGTTGTCGCTGTCACATTCCCTGATCGAGGATACGGCGATCATGCTGGCCCTTGGTGCGGATATCTGGGTTGTCCTTGTCGGACGCGTGATCCTGACGCTGATCATCATCGCCCTTCTGGCGCGCCTGACCCTGCGCTGGGCACCGGAGCGCGCCCAACAACTTGCCACCGAAAGTGCCGATTAAAAGTGGGCTTTCGGGTTAGCCCGCAAGCCAATCGACCACCGGTTTCCAAGTGGATTTTTCCGCCCGTGATCCGACCATCATGCCGATATGCCCGGCGGAGGGATGAAGTTCGGTGCGGAGATCTTCGGGGCAGGCATCAAAAAGCGCCTGCGCGCTTTCGGGTGGGACGATGCGGTCATTTTCCGGGATCACGGCCAGCACCGGGCAGGACAAATCCGCCGGGTTAATATCAATGCCGTCAATCTGCCACTGGCCCTTGGCCGGGCGGTTTTCGACATACCAGCCAATCAGGCAATCGACCGCGACCCGTCGCGGCAAGGGCACACCATCATTCAGCCAATCTTCGAGGGCGACAAAATCCTGTGCCTTGGTTGAATCCATTGCCATGGCCTGAAAACGCCGGAATTTTTCGCCCATCATGAAGGGATCAAGGCTGGCAAACAGGCTTTGCAGCACGTCCACGGGCAAAGTGTCATGGATTGCCAGCATTTGCGGCAGCGAGGGCGCAAAGGCCGCAGCAATGCGTGACTGGGTCGGACCAGCAGCCATGAAGTCCCAAGGGGTTGCCAGCAGAACAAGCTTTGACACCTGTGCCGGATCGAGAAGTGTCGCCGCAAGGGCAACAACCCCGCCCATGCAATAGCCCACCACCGGCACCGGCCCGCCATTGATATCGGCGACGTCCTGAAGAATGGTGACCAGACGGCCAGCAACATAATCATCAAGGCCAAAGTTGGCTTCGTCCATGCCGGGATAGCCCCATTCGACCAGAAGCGGGCGATAGCCGCATTTGGCCAGATAGCGCGCAAAGCTTCGCTTTTCATTGAGATCAAGGATATAACCGCGATTGACCAGCGACGGCACAAGCAGGACAACTTCGCCGGTTTTCGCCGCCTTGTTGTCAGACGTCGCGCCATAGTCATACACCCGTGTCGAGCCTTCCTCCCAGACGGTCGGGATATCCTTGCGGTCCTGATCACGCGGGCGGCGATAGGGATGGCGTTGATAGGCCCGCACCCCGTCATGGAACCCGGCATGGCGATCAAAGGCGACACGATCAAGTGCCTGTGCAACGTCATCAGGGTGATAGGCCTCAAGCTCAGCCAGAAGACTTTCCGCCTGATCCTTCAGTTCCGGCTTCCAGGGCAGCAATTGTTTCAGAAAGATCGGCAATGCGGCGCGCGAGCTGAGCCAGCTCGTCATCTCGACTGCCAGATGCATCGGAAGCGGTCTTGGCCCCGCCCGCCTCTGATTTTCGCGTTTTGGCGGAAGCGGTTTTTGTTTTGGCGGACTGATCATTCTTCCCCTGCCCCTTTGCAGCGTTTTTTGCGGCACGTTTGGTTTTGGAAGTCTTGTTGGCTTCATCGGCGGCGGATGTTTGTGCGCTGTCTTTATCGGATGTCTGCCCGCCAGTGTTACCGGCAGCATCCGCGACATCCGGTTCAGCTTTTGCAGTGTCTGGTTTTGGCGTCATCCCGGCCATACCAGCCATGGCAGACATATCGGGCGCAAACGGCATGCCCGCGAACGGGGATGCCGGCAGTTCGCGTGCGGCCTTGGCCATCTGATCGAGCATCGCCTGCAAAGGATTGGCCGCCGCCATGGCATCGCCCATCGGGTTGCCGATTGGATTTCCAACACCGGATGCGGGATGCTGGCCCATCGCCATTTGACCGATCAGCTTGCCCCAGGCTTCAAAGCCTTCACCCATGCGGGTGGTATCGGCACCAAGGGATGCATAAAGGCGCCCGATGGCACTGGCGGCATGGGCACCGTCAGCGGTTGCAGCGACCTGTTGGCGCCAGAGTTCAAGAAACTGCCGGGCAAGTTGGTCAAGCCGTTCGTCATCGGCGTCTGATGACGAAGCCCCTGTGGTTTGTGATTGGTCGGGGTCGTTCGTAGCCTTGGCCATCGGCGATACCCTTATTGTTCCCAGTATTGTTCAGATGCGACGCGTATCTGTTGGCGACCACTATAAGAGGTTGAGGGTCGCGGGAAAACGAATTCCCGTGCTGTGGCGCAACAAACGGTATCCAAAGTTGTTTTTCGCACTGCACTTCGCGTTGAATACTGGACACATTGGAAAATTCGCGGCACTCTCACAGTCTTCTGAGCGAATGCAAAATCGAAAATGCTGCGCAACATCGTAAACGCAACAATGTGAATTGCCGGGGCGCAAAGCAGGTGGAACGACACCACCAGAAGGTTCGCCAGACATACGTCCGGGAAACAGGGAAGCAGGAAAGACGCCATGACCAACAAGAAATCAGATGATCAGGACCGCATCGTTATCAAGAAATATGCGAACCGCCGCCTCTATAACACAGCGACCAGTTCCTATGTGACGCTTGATCACCTTTCGCAGATGGTCAAAGACAATACCGACTTTGTTGTCTATGACGCGAAATCGGGTGAAGACATCACCCGTCCGGTCCTTACCCAGATTATTGTCGAGGAAGAAAACAAGGGGCAGAACCTCCTGCCGATCAGCTTCCTGCGCCAATTGATCGGTTTTTATGGCGACAGCCTTCAGGGGCTGGTGCCGAGCTACCTTGAACAGGCAATGCGCGCCTTTGGCCATAATCAGGAACAGATGCGCGAATATATGCAGGGCACCATGCAGGGCATGTTCCCGTTTGGCCAGTTCGAGGAAATGAACAAACAGAACATCGCGCTGTTTGAACAGACGATGAAGATGTTCTCGCCCTTCATGCAGGATGAAAACGGTGAGCCGACCGGCGACGGCCCGAAAAAGCCGACAGCACCCGGTGCTGCGAAATCCGATGCGTCGCTTGATGAGCTGAAAAGCCAGCTTGAAGCCATGCAGGCGCAGCTTAACAATCTTGCCGGTGGCAAATCCGGCAAATAAGGCCCCCGGCCCGCATCCCGGGCTCTGAGATCAAAAAGGCGAAGCTGCCATAGCGCACTTCGCCTTTTTTCATGCCCGCATGAGATCGGGCGGCAAACAATGCCCGCAGCATGCCCAAGCCGTCCGGCACCAATCCTGCATAAATTTTTCGTTAACACTTTCAGAACGCCCGGCACCGCCGAAAGGCGGCAATTTTTGCCGGGTGAATGCCATGACCACGCACCAAAACCCACGGAGTCCCGAAATACACAGGCAACAATGACCCAATAAACCGAAAAACACATGACCGCGATCACACCGATTTCCATGCTCCCGGCCCGCAGGACCGAAACTGCGAGCAGTGGAACCGATGGTCCTGCCGGGATCGGGATCGAACAACTGACGCAATTTTCACCTGTGGAAAAAATTGCGCAGGGTGGTGGCGCGTGGCTGCAACCCCATGATCTTGTGGGCAGTGCAGCATTCTGGACCCAGCTTCTGGGTCAGATCCTACCTCAGGAAAACCTTTTGCAACCGCCGGTCATTCAGTCCGCGCATGCCAGCTATGCGCTTCATCACAAACCAGACAGCGTAGAAACGAACGTCTTTTTTTCGCCTTCTGCACTAGACAAAGACAGCTCGATTGACCTATATAGCTAGCTTCTGGCGGAAAGCTGTAATGATTATCTGACCAATGTTCAGGTACAGGTCATCAAAATCGCAGTGCCTGAAAGGTGCCGCGATGGGTGTGACATATCGGGAAAAACAACGAACCCGACAGCATCCGAAGTGGGGAATAATAACTGGCGGTTGATAACGGATTATAAAATGACTGAGAATGCTCAAAACGAAGAACCGAAACGCGCAAACCGCGCCACAGACACTGACCGTTATGTTGGTCAGCGCATCCGCGAACGTCGCATCATGCTGGGTCTTTCCCAGCAGCAGATGGCGGATCTGATTGGCGTTACCTATCAGCAGGCTCACAAATACGAGCGCGGCATTAACCGCATCTCTGCTGGTCGCCTTTATGAGATCTCCCAGGTACTTGGCGTTCCGGTAAGCTATTTCTATGAAGGCCTGGAAGGCAATCAGGAAACCGAGCTCAATGCGCGTCAGCGTATGTGCCTGGAACTTGCGCGCAACTTCGCAAGCATCAAGCACGAGAAGCATCAGGAAGCACTGAGCCAGATGGCTCGCGCTCTTGCCGATCAGGCTGCTTAAGTCCGCATATCCGGACCATAGTGCCACCACAAAAAAGGCTGCCTTCTGCATTGCGAAGGCAGCCTTTTTTTATTTATTAACCGCACCTTAGCCCGCCCCTGCGATACTAAAAAAACGCACCGATACTTTCCGCGTCGCCCGTCACGGACAGCCCCATCCGGAGAAGCCCTAACATGAACTTGCTGTACACATTCTTCTCCTGCCTTATATTTGCCTTTGCAAACCCGGCCATTGCATCAGCCCAAGATCTACCAAGCATGGTTGACAAGTATTTCTTTGATACAGATCCACCGCATGGCGCACTGATTTTTCAGCAGCGCCAATCATTTGAGGCAGTTGCACTTAGGAAAGTAACCGGCAGTTTTTTCACCCACGTTGGTATCATCCGGGTTACTGGTGGTGGACCTTACGTGATGCAATCCTCTTCTGAAACTGACGGGGTAGAAGAGGTACCAATGGATGAGTTTATCAATGCCGGTACCAATCAAGATTTTGCGATCTATGTCGACGCCAAGGATATCCGTGGATATGGCCATTTGAACCATCCGGCATCAGAAGCCGCCTATGACTTCTATCACCTGCCCTACGACAGATATCTCATGCCAGGCACCGATGCGTTTTACAGCGCAGAACTGATCTTTGAACTCTTCAAAAAAGTCGGCCACCCGATCGGCGAGAAGACCAGCCTGGCACTGCTTAATCGGAATCAAGCCGCCAGCCTGAGTACCCTGTTTCCCGACTGGCAGAACCACCCTGTTTGCAAAGGTAACCTCCTTGATGAACAAATGTGCCTACAGCGTATCGGCTTGCAGAAAATCGTCATTCCCGACAGCTTGGCAAACGATCCAAAGCTTCGCCCCTTCATGACGACATATGCCAACTGACGATAATTCCCAAAGGCGGCCTGAGCGATCAACACGGCTTCACGCGAAACCAGAGCACTCGAACTGAGGGTAGAAGTCATTCACAGTACGACTCACAAGACAACTTTCCCGCAGCGGTTTACCCTTGGCACGCATTGGCTTTGCGACCAGAACTGCCCCCACAAAAGCACTGAAAACAAAAAGACCGGCATCATGGCACCGGTCTTTCACAATCCACGAGGTAACAGCTTTCGGTTAGTCCCCGGCGATGACCAAATCATCGGAATGAATTATCGCATTGCCTCTCGTAAAGCCAAGGGTGACTTCGATGTCGGCCGATGCATGGCCCATCAGAAGCCGGGTTTCTTCCGCGCCATAGGATGTGATGCCGCGCGCGATCTGCGCCCCATCAGGCCCCAGCACCCGCACAGCATCGCCATGTTTGAACCGGCCATCGACGCCGGTTATTCCGGCCGCCAGAAGGTTCTTGCCCGCCGCCAGGGCCTTGGCCGCCCCGGCATCGACAATGATGGCTCCTGACGCCTTGAGCGAGGTCGCAATCCAGTGACGACGTGCGGCAAGCGGGCTTTCGCTCGGCAGGAAGACGGTATTGGGGGCGCCTTCAAGCTGGGCTTTCAACGGATGATAGATGGTGCCGCGCGCGATGATCATGCGACACCCGGCCTTCATGGCGATTTCGGCAGCCTGAAGTTTGGTGACCATCCCGCCAGAGCTGTACATGGTCGGCGCGACACCGGCCATATTGAAAATCTCTGGCGTCAGTTCGCGGACTTCGGGGATCAGTTCGGCATCCGGGTTCTTGCGCGGATCGGCGGTATAAAGACCATCGATGTCAGACAGCAGAACCAGCGTATCGGCCGAAATCATGTGCGCGACCTTGGCGCCCAGACGATCATTATCGCCAAAGCGGATTTCCTCGGTCGCGACGGTATCATTTTCGTTGATCAGCGGAATGGCGCCACGGCCAAGCAATGCATTGAGCGTCCCACGGGCATTGAGGTAGCGACGACGGCCTTCCATGTCCTCAAGCGTGACCAGCACCTGTGCCATGGTCAGGCCATTGCGACCAAGCGCCTCCTGCCAGACCTGTGACAGGCTGATTTGTCCGGTGGCGGCGGCGGCCTGTTTATCGGCCAGACTGATCGTGCGGTGATCAAGGCCGAGCAACCGACGACCAAGCGCAATCGCACCACTGGAGACCACAATCACCTCGACCCCGCGTTCACGCAGAAGGGCGATATCATCAGCCAATGCTTCAAGCCAGGCACGACGCAGCTTGCCGGTATTTTCATCAACCAGCAGGGCCGAGCCCACCTTGATGATCAGGCGCTTTGCATCCGCCAGGGCATTGCTTGTCACGGCTGGAAGCCCTCTTCTTCGCGGCCTTCCATCGCACGGCGCTCACGCTCCCCATCAATATAGGCGCGGATTTCGCGATGGATTTCCTTCAAACCCTGCTGGGTCACGCCGGACACGATATAAACCTTTTTGCCGATGCCCTTTTCAAGGATCTGGCGCTGCTCCTCGACCATTTCGGGCAGGAGCTGATCTGCCTTGGACAGGACGACGATTTCGGGCTTCTCGACCAGTTCTTCGGCGTAGCCTTCAAGCTCTTCACGCACCGTCTTATAGGTTGCGACCGGATCTTCTTCGGCGCAATCGATCAGATGGACCAGAACTTCACAGCGTTCGATATGACCAAGGAAACGGGTGCCGATGCCCTTGCCTTCGGATGCGCCCTCGATCAGGCCGGGAATATCGGCCAGAACAAATTCATGATCATCGACATTCACCACGCCCAGCTGCGGATGCAGGGTGGTGAAGGGATAATCGGCGATTTTCGGACGTGCATGCGAGGATGCGGCAAGGAAGGTCGACTTGCCGGCATTCGGCAGACCGACAAGACCAGCATCGGCGATCAGCTTCAGGCGCAGCCACACCCACATTTCTTCTGCCGGCCAGCCTTCTTCGGCACGACGCGGTGCCTGGTTGGTCGAGGATTTGAAATGCGTGTTGCCACGGCCGCCATCACCACCCCGGCACAGCAGATAGGTCTGGCCCGGTTCGATCATATCGACAATCAGGGTTTCGCGATCTTCGGCAAGGACCTGCGTTCCGACCGGGACTTTAATCGTGATGGATTTACCGGAACGGCCAGTACGCTGCCGGCCCATGCCATGCATACCGACTTCGGCCTTGAAGTGCTGCTGATAACGGAAATCGATCAGGGTGTTGAGGTTCTCGACCGCCTCGAGGATGATGTCGCCACCCCGGCCGCCATCGCCGCCGTCCGGCCCGCCATACTCGATATATTTTTCACGGCGGAAGCTGACCGAACCGGCACCGCCGCGGCCACTGCGCACATAAATCTTGGCTTCATCGAGAAACTTCATAACCGGTCCTTCGGGCGCACCCGTTTATCACTTTATATTGGCTCCCCGGTGCGCGAGGAACGCGCAGCGACGGGGTCCGAAATTCTATATCACATAAAACAAGGGAGGAATGATTGCTCATTCCTCCCTCGAAAATCTTGCTACGTATCGCGCAGCCGACGGGAGGCTTACGCCTCGGCCGGAACGACGGTTACGTAGGTACGACCCTTGAAGCCCGACTTGAACTGGACAGAACCGTTCACAGTCGCAAACAGGGTGTGGTCTTTGGCGAGGCCAACATTGTCACCGGCATGGAACTTGGTGCCACGCTGACGAACGAGAATGTTGCCTGCAACAACTGCCTGACCACCGAATTTTTTAACGCCGAGACGGCGACCTTCGGAGTCACGACCGTTGCGCGAACTACCACCAGCTTTCTTATGAGCCATGAAACTCTCCTAAAACTGCATCTCAACCTGATAAATCAGGCTTTGATGTCCTTGATGCGCAGAACAGTCAGGTTCTGGCGATGACCATTTTTACGACGGTAGTTATGCCGGCGCTTTTTCTTGAAAACGATCACCTTGTCGCCCTTGGCCTGCTCGAGAACTTCTGCGGTAACAGAAGCACCTTTGACCAACGGAGCACCAACCTTCGGCGCACCGTCGCCAGCAACCATGAGAACTTCTTCAAGTTTCACGGTGTCACCGGCCTGGGCAGCGATCTTTTCGACTTTGATAACGTCGTTGGCAGCAACTTTATACTGTTTGCCGCCAGTTTTGATGATTGCGTACATCTAAAAGTTCCTGAAAAACATTCTGGAAACACAAACGCGCAGCTCGGTGCCGCTGCTAACAGATACCGAACCGCTGCGAAGAACGGGTGAATTACCGCTTTTGCCTCGAAGAGTCAACCACAGAGTGACCTTTTACGCCGCCCGGGACGGCAGGCCAAAGCCGCAGATTTGCGCGAGCTTGCCAGACTTGCAAACCGGTTCAAACATCGCGCCCCAAAAGCCCAGGCAAAAGAGTTCGGTGAAATTTGAGATTTCCCTCTTGCAATCTGGCGCTCATCCCGGTAAACACCGCCTCGAACGCCAAGACCACACATGCGGAGAGGTGCCGGAGTGGTCGAACGGGGCGGTCTCGAAAACCGTTGTACTAGCAATAGTACCGTGGGTTCGAATCCCACCCTCTCCGCCATTTTCCAGATGAACAAAGCTCGCTAAATTGTAAAGCTCGGGTGCTTCTGTGAGATGCGGAACTTGAAGAATGGTGGCCATCAATCAACTTCGCTACCAAATTTGACCCAGACACCAATCCAAACAAAACTTGCTAATCGTGTACGAGCTAAAGTTACAAATGCTACGCTTATGAGATGTTGACCAAAATCTTATAAATACTCTCCATAAAAAGCCCCCCCGTTTGATCACGATCACTGTAAATTGCGCTGGACCTTGCTTGGAAAATCCTGGAAAGAGAGAAGTGCTCGGATGATAAAAATGCCCCTCGCGTAATACCGAAACAATACTCTTCCAAACTGATACTTCAATTCTCTATAAACTTCCCACATTGCCTGACATTCCGTTAAATGAAACCTTGATGCACTTGCTCATTGATACACCAGCAAGCTCAACAGGACTCGTTACTATGTCTTTAATCGAGTTCGGAAATGTGCACCGGAAGCCCGCAAGCCAAGTCTACCTTCATTATATAACAGGAAACAGAAGACGCTAACTGACGGCCCACTCAACACGTCGCCTGCGCATCTATGGATCGCCGAGTGAGCTCAACAACTTGCCTAATCCCCTTCTCAAGGCTGGTTTTAGGACTCCAGCCTGGCACTTTTCCCCGGATAGGAGTTATTGGAGTACGGCCCTGAATCTCACCTGGAATCACTTTGGCATCCGTTTCAGAAGCAATAGCATTCGCTACGTCTAAGATTGATACCCATTCGAAACTAGTTACATCGTAGGGACCCTGACTTAACCTCAGAGAAATTGCTCGTTCCAGCGCTTCGTGTGCGTCCTCCATATAAACGAACTGACGCATCTCCTCCCCTGTCGTGATCATGCGTATTTCTCCGGAAGTAAGTGCTTGCCAAACAAAATCGCAAATAACGTGAGATCGCTGAGAGACCTGCTCCAAGCCACCGTAAACGTTCCATAATCTAACATTCCCCCCCCCAATGAGACCTGTCCACACTTCGCCCAAACGCTTTGTAACACCATAGACTGTGTCAATCTCTTCAGCTAGTTGACTAGAAACGAATAAAAAAGGAACACCGCCCTCAGAAAGCTGAGGCAATAAATTTGACAAGAGCTTCACGTTCCAATCCAGCTGTCGAAATTGTGCATCTCGTTGGTACAAATATTTTGAACCTCCAACATCCCAAGCAAGAATGTAAACGTAATCAAATTCTGAAAAATCAAACTTGAAGTTACGCGCATCCATTGCAGGGTCTAATTTCAGATCAAACGTCGTCACACGGTAGCCTCGAGAAGCTAAAAATTTGCAGAATGGCCTTCCAACATAGCCATCTCCGCCAATCACCATAATTTGATTTGAAATCATGAAAACGAACCCAACTCCCAATCAAAGTCAAATCGATAAATTTAGTAGCATTTTGTTTATATTTAAGAGACGTTAGCTCCAATGACATTAGCTTCTGCGTTGCAATTAGCGTCTAAGATCAAGTTCACAACCTCTTCGAGGTGCATCTTTCAATAGTGTTTAAGAGCACGGTCTAGTGACAACATCTTAATGCTTTCCGCAAAGGGTATTTTCCGAATGCTCTAAGAAGCCTAACAAATTCAACTTGCAACCCGATAACCACAGCTAACACTGGTTAAATCAAGTTATTCATCATCAAATTGACGGTGAAATCTTCTTTCAACATTAACGATAATTTTTCCGATAATAAACAAGTCTTGGCCGGCTAAAAACGACTCTCAAACGCCGTATCCCGCTTGCTATTTTTCAAAGGCACACTCAGTCTCTGACAATAAAATTCTAAGTTGTTCGACTTTTCCTGTCCCCGCAGTCAACGGCAGGAACATTTAAAGAAACCGCTCCTAAAAACCCTCAACGTCTCCTCACTCACATGATGTTCAATCCCCTCGGCATCGAACTCCGCGACCTCGGGGTCGACGCCAATAGAGACGAGGAAGTTATAGACGATCTGGTGGCGTTCGCGACATTTTTTGGCGAGGGTTTCGCCTTTTTCTGTCAGGAAGATCGAGCGGTAGGGGCGTGAGGTGACGTAGCCGTCGCGTTCCAGGCGCTTGATGGTGTTATTCACCGTCGCCGCCGTTACGCCAAAGCGCTCGGCCAGGGCGACTGAGCGCGCTTCGCCTTCTTCGGCGATCAGATCGCCGATCATTTCCACGTAGTCTTCGGTCACTTCGCGGGCATGCGCGTCGCGCAGGCGCGCAAAAACTTCGGCCTTGTTGTGACGCGGGTTAAGCTGGGTGTCTTCGCCCATTGAATTCTCCAATCCAGACTCCTGAAACCTTCATAACAAGTAAGTTGGCAAATAGCAATTTAGCCTTGACTAACTTTAAAAGTCCGCACATAAATAGGGGACATTTACCAGAGTAATTCCAATTAGCTTTCGGATGCCCTGATGCCGTTTTTCCCCACTGCCCGACCCGTCGCTCGTTATCTTGTTGCACTTGCCGTTGCGCTGTTTGTTGGTGCGGGTGTTGCCCATGCGAAACCGTTGAATGTGGTTGCGACCACATCGATGATTGCCGATGCCGCGCGTCAGGTCGCCGGTGATCGGGCCGAGGTCACGGCGCTCATGGGGCCGGGTGTGGATCCGCATTCCTATCGCCAGACGCGAAGCGATATCGCCGCCTTGGCGCGTGCCGATCTTGTTTTATGGCATGGCCTTTATCTTGAGGCGCAGCTTGAAGAGTTTTTCCTTGATCTTGGCAAGCGGCGCAACGTGGTTGCTGTCGGCGAAGCCGTGGCGCGCGAGAAGCTTCTGAGCCATGCCGACTATGAAGGCCGGTTTGATCCGCATGTCTGGATGGACCCGAAACTCTGGGAAACCGTGGTTTATGCCGTGCGCGATGCCCTGATCAAAACCGATCCTGATGGCGAGGCAACCTATAATACCAATGCCGATGCCCATGTGGCCGAGATCGAAAAACTGGTCGACTATATGACATCCGTCACCGCCACCGTGCCAAAGCAAAGCCGCGTGCTGTTGACCGCCCATGATGCGTTTAGCTATTTCGGGCGTGGCTATGATTTCGACGTGCTGGGCATTCAGGGCATTTCAACAGAGTCTGAGGCGGGCCTGCGGCGGGTCGAGGAACTGGTCGACACCATTGTTGAGCGCAAGATCTCAGCCGTCTTTGTCGAAAGCTCCGTCCCGGAACGCAATGTGCGTGCCCTAATCGAAGGGGCTTCTGCCCGTGGCCAGGACGTTACGATTGGTGGTACGCTTTATTCCGATGCGATGGGCGAGCCGGGCACCTATGAAGGCACCTATATCGGCATGATCGATCACAATGCGACATTGATCACCCGCGCCCTTGGCGGCGATGCTCCTGAAGGCGGCTTTCAGGGTAAGCTTGCGGCCGGATCATAACCGCTTCACATATTAATCCAGATGGCATGACGCAAAACGAAGCAGGATACACACCATGAGCAGCGCCAAACTGGTTGCAGAATCAGGCAAGATACTGGACGTCGCATCCAAGGACGCGCCGCTGACCGTGCGCGGGCTGACGGTATCTTATGGCAATAAGCCTGCTGTTTTTTCCGTTGATGCCTCGATCCCGGCGGGCTCCATGACCGCGATTATTGGCCCGAATGGTGCCGGCAAGTCGACTTTCCTCAAAGGTGCACTTGGTGTGGTGCCGCGCCTTTCGGGCGAAGTGCGCATTTTTGGCAAGCTGTTTGAAGATGCCCGCGATCGCGTCGCCTATGTGCCACAACGTGCCAGTGTTGATTGGGATTTTCCGGCGCGTGTGATTGATGTCGTCCTGATGGGGCTTTATGGATCGGTCGGGCTGTTTCGCCTGTGGCGCGCGCGCCATCGTGAACAGGCGATGGAGTGCCTGAAACGGGTTGGCATGGCCGATTTCGCCGACCGCCAGATCGGCCAGCTTTCCGGCGGCCAGCAGCAACGTGTGTTTCTGGCGCGTGCCTTGGCGCAGAATGCGGAGTTCTATTTGCTCGATGAGCCGTTTGCCGGCGTCGATGCCGCGACCGAACGCGCGATTGTTTCGGTGCTGAAGGAACTTAAAGCCGAAGGCCGCACAGTCGTCTGCGTGCATCATGATCTTTCGACCGTGGCCGAGTATTTTGATCGGGTTCTTCTGATCAATGTGCGGCGCATTGCCGAAGGCCCGGTCGAGACGACCTTCACCGCCGAAAACCTTCAGGAAACCTATGGCGGGCGACTTGCCGCCACCCATATCGATGAACTGCATCTGGCGTAACGCACATGGGATTTGGTGATTATTTCATAAGCGCCCTTTTCCTGCAGGCTGGCTATAACAGCGCGCTTGTTGCAATCGGTGCGGGCTTGCTTGGCCTGTCGGCGGGCAGTGCCGGGGCGTTTATTTTCCTGCGTAAACGCGCCCTTGTTTCCGATGCGATCAGTCATGCCACCCTGCCCGGTGTCGGGCTTGCATTCATTATCATGGTGGCGTTTGGCAGTGACGGGCGCTGGTTGCCGGGGCTTATTCTGGGATCGGCGATTTCATCGGCCATCGGGCTTTTGATGGTCGAATGGATCACGCGCAAAACCCGCCTGACCGAGGACGCCGCGATCGGTGCCGTGCTGTCGGTATTTTTCGGCTTTGGCATCGTTCTTTTGACGGTGATCCAGACCATGTCATCAGGCCGTCAGGCCGGGCTTGAAAACTTCCTGCTGGGTTCGACCGCCGGCATGCTGATTTCCGAAGCCACCACCATCGCCGTTGCCGGGGCCTTGGCAGCAGGCTTTGTTTTCCTGCTTCGGCGTCCGATGACGCTTGTGGCGTTTGATCCGGAATATGCCGCGACCACCGGGGTTAATGTGCGCAATATCGACCTGGCCATGATGGGGCTTGCCCTGATTGTCACGGTGATCGGGCTTAAGATCGTTGGCCTTATCCTGATTGTCGCCCTTTTGATCATTCCGCCGGTGGCGGCGCGCTTCTGGACCAATCAGGTCGGCAAGATGATCGGGATTGCCGCCGTCATTGGCGGTCTTTCGGGTTATGTCGGGGCGGTGTTATCGGCCGCGCACGCGGCACTTCCGACCGGACCGATCATTGTTCTGGTGGCCTTCGGATTCTTTATGATCTCGGCCCTGTTTTCGCCGTTGCGTGGCGGGCTGGCATCGGCGTTGCGGCATCAGCGGTTCCAGCGCCGCGTGCATCGCCGGCAAGGCTTGCTGTCACTTGCGCGCCGTGAACCGATCTATGACGGGCTGACCATTCGCATCCTGCGCCGTGCCGGGATGATCCGCGCAGACGGGGTTGCCACCGCGCGCGGCCGGATTGCCGCAGAGAAAGCCGCCCATGACGAAGCCCGCTGGGCGATGGCGCGCCGGATGCTGCCCGATGACTCAGCGATTGAACGCTATGACGGGTTGACCCCGATTGAACGGATGATGACGCCCGACCAAATCGCCGAGATTGATCGCATGATCCAGAACGCGCAAACCACCCAGGGAGCAAAGGCATGATCGATGATCTGATCACAGCCCTTGGCGCGGAGTTTGTGCAACTGAGCCTGACGCCGATTGTGATTGGCACGCTGGCCGCCATTGCCTGTGCGCTTCCGGGTAATTTCCTGTTACTCCGTCGCCAGGCCCTGATTGGTGATGCCATCAGTCACGTTGTGCTGCCCGGTATTGTTGCGGCCTTTCTGGTGACCGGCACCATCACCGCCGTTCCGATGATGCTGGGCGCAGGGGCGGCTGCGATCATTGCCGTGGTGATGATCGAAATCGTCAAACGCCTCGGGCGGGTTGAGCCGGGGGCGGCGATGGGGTTGGTTTTCACAACCCTGTTTGCCGCCGGTGTTTTATTCCTTGAAATTACCGATACCAGTTCTGTGCATATCGATGTGCAGCATGCGTTGCTGGGCAATCTGGAAAGCCTGATCTGGTTTGATGCCGAAGGTTGGGGATCGCTTTTGGATCCGGCGGCCCTTGCGACACTGCCACCGCAATTGCCGCGTCTGGCGGTTGTTCTGGTCGGCATCGGGCTGTTTATTTTCCTGTTCTGGAAAGAATTGAAAATCTCGACCTTTGATGCCGCCTTTGCCGGGGCGATTGGTATTCGTACCCGCGCGCTTGGCTTTGCGCTCGTGGTGGCAACAGCCGTTGCCGCCGTTGCAGCCTTTGATGCGGTCGGGTCGATTATCGTGATTGCAATGTTTGTCTGCCCGCCAGCCAGCGCGCGACTGATGACCAATCAGTTGGCCCGCCAAGTCGGCTGGTCGGTCGCGTTTGCCACCATCTCGGCCATTCTGGGCTATGTCTTGGCGGGGTATGGTCCGGGTTGGTTCGGATCACCCTATGCGGTCAGTGCCGCAGGCATGATCGCGACGGTGTCAGGTGTGATCCTTATTCTGACCTGCCTGTTTGGCCCGCAACGCAAACGCGTTGGCCAGCAGGCCGAAGCCTGACGGTTTCGGAGTGCGCAGTTGCCTTCAAAAGATATTCGCGGTGACGCCGGGATTTAACGCCCGGCCTTGCGCCAGAATGTCATCGCGACACAGCGATCACGATCAAGGCCACAATCCTTGCGCCAATAAGTGTGGATCGGTTTGTAATCTGCCTGCTCCACCCCGGCCCAGCAATAGACGCGATCATGCGCATCGGGAATTTCCACAGATCGAATGGCGTCCTGGATCAGGCTGCGCGCGACAAGGTATTGATCATCGCGAAACAGCCATTGAACCTGTATCTGACTGTCGGTGGGCACCGCGATAACGTCTGATCTGTTTGCGACTTCAATAATCGCGTGGCCGGTTACATGGCCCGGCATTTCGGCCAGATAACGGCCAATGGCTGGCAAGGCGGTTTCATCACCGGCCAACAGAACCCAGTCGGCCTCAGGCAGTGCGGTTCCCAAGGGGCCGGTCATCGCCACAACATCCCCGGGGCTTGCATGCATGGCAAAGGCCGAGCCCGGGCCATTATCGCCATGCATGACAAAGTCGACGTCAATCCAGCCGGCCTTGGCATCGATTGCGCGGATCGTATAGACGCGTTGTTCGATGGTGTTTTCACCACTGGGCCAGACGGGCATGCCGTTATCGGCAAGGGTCGGCCATTGCGGATTTTGCTGCCCACGCGGCGGGATCAGAAGCCGGACATGGATGGCTTTGCTGTTATAAGCCTCAAGATCACGGCTATGAAGGCGCAAGCGCCGCATATGCGGTGAAAGGTCGGTGATCTCGCCCACTGTCAGTTCGCAGAAATTAGGCAGTTTGCCGTTGCTTTTGCCCGCCCCCGTCCAGCGGCAATCAAGATCAGCCCCAGGTGCCGCCCCCTGCAGGATCGAAATAATCGCCGACTTCATCTGGATGACATCGACCTCGGTCTTTGCACCGACTTCGACCTCAAGAACGGTTTCTGTGCTGCTGAGCTGAATATGGCCGATGGAAACCGATATCCGCGTTTGATCCTCATCCCCTGTGACATCGCAATCATGTTCACGATAGAACGCGGCGGCCTGTTTGATCAGGGCGGCACTGTCTGGAAGTGCGATGCGCGTTTTGGCCGTCAGAAGCGATGTGGACATGGTGGGCTCTCGGAAAAAAGGTGCGCGGACAAGATGTGTTTGCCTGTAATAATAACAATGATAGGCATTCTCAATAAAAATTATCATTGATTTTGGCGGTGCGTGATAGATGTTTGGCACATGCGTTTGCCCTGTCAGCGGCGGCAAGTGCTACCTTGATCTGTTTATTGGAAGTCTGAACAAAGCGATGCCTGACAAAATCCGCCGTCTGAAATCATTCGAGTTTCCCCTTGCCGTTGAATGGGCCACCAAAGAGGGCTGGAACCCCGGCCTTGCCGATGCAGAGGTGTTTTTCAACACCGACTCGGAAGGGTTCTGGGGCGCGTTTGACAAACAGGGACTGGCGGCGGTCATTTCAGCAGTCCAGTACAGCTCGGACTTTGGCTTTGTCGGGTTTTACATCTGCCGCCCGGATCGTCGCGGGTCGGGTCTTGGCTATCGCCTGTGGCAGGCCGTGCTTGAGGGTAGCGTTCCCAAAACCATCGGTCTTGATGGCGTTGTCGATCAACAGGACAATTATCGCAAATCGGGTTTTGAGTTTGCCCATCGCAACATTCGTTTTGGCGGCGTGGTCACGGCCAGTGGCGAAACGCCAGATGATCTGTTCACACTTGCGGTCGATGACATTGCCATTGTCGATGCGTTTGAGCAGACCTGTAACCTGTTCGCGGAAAGCCGGATTGAGTTCCTGCGTGGCTGGATTGGCAACGACAAACACAAAGCCCTTGCCCTGAAGGGTTTGATGGGTGTTCGCGCATATGGTGTGATCCGCCCATGCCTTGAAGGACACAAGATCGGACCACTGTTTGCCCCCGATGCCACAGATGCAAAAACCCTGTTTGGCGCCCTTTTGCAAAGCCGGGATGATCAGAGCGGCAAGGTCTATCTCGATGTGCCTGAGCCCAATCAGGCAGCAATTGATCTGGCCTCGGCCCATGGCATGGTGCCGGAGTTCGAGACAGCCCGCATGTATAAGGGGCCGGCACCGAAGCTTGATCTTGATATGACTTTCGGGATTTCGTCGTTCGAACTGGGCTAGTTTGAGCCAGATTTTTCGGCAAGTTTTACCGGTAAGTCCTTGCAAACATCAGAAAATGTCAGAATTCCGGTCCTGTTTGGGACTGTTTCCTTGGTGTAAAACCAAAGAGCCCCGCCACAGGAATAGAATTTTCTTATTCTTAGGGCGGGGTTGAGTGCTGTTCGAAAGTCTGGCAACAAACATTTAACGCCATACGTATATGCCTTTCCAAACCAAGGCAGTAACTTCATCACCGAACGGCGATGATTATCGGCGGCATTTGGTCATTGTCGGCAAGAAGTTGCTGCAAGCATATGGAAAACCAGTAACACAGTCCCAATTTCAGGAGTGTAGTCCGCGTTTCATTTCCATCTGGCAGCCTTTCAAGCAGACGATTTTCATCTGTGTGTCTGTCAGACCACTGATTAGTGTACGACCCGCCACGTGTCGCCTGCCCCCCCGTTTGGTAACGATGCGTTTGACGAACTTGTTTTAAGGCCGGATTTTAAAACCGACATGGATATAGCGACACTTATTGGAATTATCGCCGGGATGGGCGTTATTTTTGGCGCCATCTTGATGGGTGGCAGCCTTGATTCCTTTGTCGACCTTCCGTCCGTCATGGTGGTGTTTGGCGGAACAGCAGCCGCCACCTTGATCAAATTCCCGATGCGTGATGTTATCAAGTCGCTCAAGATCGGCATTGGCATTGCGTTCAAGAACCCCAAGGAAGACCCGCTTTCGATCTATGAAAAGGCGATCGAACTTGCCGGCATCGTGCGCAAGAACGGCCTTTTGGGACTTGAAAGCGTTGAAGTCGAAAATGAAATCATGGCGCGCGGCATCCGCATGTGCGTGGATGGTCACAGCGGCGAGGTGATCCGCAGTTCGATTTCAAGCGAGGTGGAAAAATCCATCCAGAATGACGAGCTTGGCGAACTGATGTTCCGTGGCATCGGTGATACAGCCCCGGCATTTGGCATGATCGGGACACTGGTTGGTCTGGTGCAGATGCTGGCCAACCTGTCAGACCCGGATGCCATCGGCCCGGCAATGGCAATTGCCATGCTGACCACCTTCTATGGCGCTGTTCTGGCCAACCTGATCGCGCTTCCGGTTGCCGACAAACTGGCCCTTAAGGTTGATCGTTTGAAAAACACCAAACAGCTGATCATTGAATCGGTGGTGCAGATCCAGGCCAGCCAGAGCCCGATGGTGATGAAGGAAATCCTCGGTCCCTATCTTCCGGGGGGCGTTCCGGCCGATCCTGAAGACGGCGGAGCATGATCGTGATGGCAGCGCGCATTCAGGCAGCAGACTGGGCATAGGCGATGGCAAAGAAACCAGCAGCAGGCGCACCGGCTTGGATGGCGACATTCGCCGATCTGATGTCGTTGCTGCTTGTCCTGTTTGTGCTGTTGCTGACTTTTGCCGAGATGGATGTCATCCGCTACAAACAGATTGCCGGTTCGGTCAAGGCGGCCTTTGGTTTTTCCCAACAGGATCAACTTGCCGGGGTGATCGAGCTTGATGGCTCCATCGTTGGCAAATCGCTTAAGGCACCAACACCCGATACCCCGCGTGTGGTGTCGGAAATCCCGCAGGCCGAGACCCCCGAGGTTGAAAGCGACGAAACCGACAGCAAGGAAGAAAAGGCCGAGGCGCTTGAAGAAACGCTTGGCAAGGTTCTTGATAATATGGGTCTTCAGGATCAGGTCGGGCTGGAGCGTATTGACGGCGAGGTTGTCATGCGCTTTCCCAACGAATTGGCCTTTCCGTCCGGCTCGTCGGGCATGACAGATGAATTTGCCGCCATCCTGAACCGCGTCGCACCGGTGATTAACCAGACTGCCGGCGAAATTTTTGTCGCCGGTCACACCGATAACGTTCCTGTTTCGGCGTCGTCTCCCTATATATCGAACTGGGACCTGTCGGCGGCACGTGCGACGTCGGTTCTGCACTTTCTGATCGACCAGAATGGTACGGATCCAAGCCGCATGGTCATTCAAGGATATGGCGACAGTCGGCCACTGGCGACCAACGATACACCCGAGGGGCGGGCAACCAATCGTCGGGTCGAGATAACCATTGAAATGGTCGAGACCAATTTCGACGCTAACGGCGCATCAGAAGGCAGCGAATTCAGAGCCCCGTCAAGCGGTGGAGAAGACTTTGATGAGGGTGCAAATCCGGGAACCGGTGATGCCACCAGAAGTCCACACTCTGAAGCACGGCGTACTTTCAGCATACCGTCAGACAGCCCCTGACAGAAGTCTGCCAACGGGATCCGATCCAAAAAACGCGTGAGCAAAGGGAATACCGCCCATCATGGCGAGCCATGCCAACAAGAAAAAGACAATCCTGTATGCGGATTACAGCGAACGGAACATCAGTGCCGCACGCGCAGCCGTTGAACATTTTGGCTTTGGCAACTTCGTTGAGTGTGACGACCGCGAACGCACGATCGAACTGATTGCCGAGCTTAAACCGGATCTGGTTCTGATCGGTCTTTATCTTGATGGCATCCGCGGTATTTCGACAATTCGCGCCATTCGTGATGCCGCCACGAGTGGAAATCCCCATGGCGGTATCGTCCCGATCCTGCTCGGCGCGCCGAAACTGGATCGCCGGGGCATGCGCGATGCGGTCGACGCCGGGATTGAGGGCGTTTTTCGCCAACCGATTGATCCAGAACGCCTGACCAAGATCATTGAGACGGTCCTGAAAAAACCACGCCGCTTCGTGCTGGAGGAAAACTATTTCGGCCCCGCACGGCCACAGGATCTTGCGAAAATGGTGGCTTCGAATGCCACCAGCGCGAGCGCAAAGCCAAAAAATCCGACGGCAACGGTCCCCGAAAGCACCGAGACTTCCGAAACACCGGAAAACGACGGTGCCGGACCGAAAACGCAAACAAAGCCCGCCAAACCGTCGCCTGGCATCGGCATGCCCACAAATCTGGACATCGCCGATAGCCGACCACGCCTGAACGGTGCCGGTCAGACATTTGGTGATGGCGAGCTTGTTGGTGTTCCGAGTACGCATGACAAACGCACAAGCGCACAGAACCTAGAGGCCCTTCAATCTGCCAAAGAGGTCCTGCCTGCCGCCGTTGCCAGTGATGAAACCAAGCCGTCCGATGCCGCCGATGAACCGATTGAGGCCGAGGATGACACCACGGCAGAAGACGAGGAACTCGTCGAGATTGACCTGCACGCGGCGTTGATCAGTCACAAGCTTTGGGTGGATACAGGTGGGCGCGAAGGGGCTGTGATGTCCATCGAACATGCCGATCTGCGCGAGGCCGAGCTGGAAGGCATTGATCTCAGCCGGTGTGGATTGCCGTTTGCCAGTTTCCATCGTGCCAATTGCAAGGATGCGGTATTGCGCCGCTGCAACCTGGTTGCAGCGGATTTTGGTGAAAGCAATCTGAATAATGCCAACCTGGCGGCAAGCCGACTTTCAGGCGCACGGTTTAACAAGGCGATGATGCGCAACACGGTGTTTTTGGGATCGGACCTATCCAATGCCAATTTCCGGGGTCTCAAGATGGTCAATTGTGATCTGAGCGGCACCAATCTGGCCGGAACGGATTTCCGCGATGCGGATCTGAGTGGCACGCGTGGCCTGTTTGCCGAGCAAATCCAGCGGGCGCGCGTCAATGCCAATACCCGCCTGCCCCACGACCTGAAGCTGCGCGATTAGTCGAGATCACAGACCATATGCAGGCTGGGAAAACGGAAGTCCGGGGCAAAAGGCGCTTCGAAATCACCGATCACCCGAAAGCCAAGTGACTCATAAAACCGTCTGGCCGTCAGCGTGGAATAGCATTCAAAGCGCGTGACATTTTCAGATGCCTTGGCGTCGCTTACGCAGCGATCAAACAGCATGCTGGCAATGCCCTTTCGCGCGTGATCGGGATCGACGGCGAAATGCCGGACGTGGGCCAGCCCCGGTTGGACATCACCTTCCTGGCTTCCGGGCCGAACCGCTGTCCAGCCACCTGCGCCGACAACGTCACCGGCCTCTGTCCTGGCGATGTAATAGGTGCCCGAACTTAATAACTCGGGCTTTGCAAAGGTTAAAAACGGCATGGCGCGTTCAAGCATTTCCGGCGCATAGTCATGGACCAGAAACGTCGCATAGGACCGCGCAAACAAGGCACGGATGGCCGGGGCATCCTCAAGGGTCGCGATATGAAGCGTGATCGCCGCCATTTGCTTTCCTACCTCCGGCCAAACATCTTTTCGATGTCGTTAAGCTTGAGCTCAACATAGGTCGGGCGGCCATGGTTGCACTGGCCTGAATGCGGGGTGGCTTCCATCTGGCGCAAAAGCGCGTTCATTTCATCGGCATTAAGCTTGCGCCCCGAACGCACCGACCCGTGGCACGCCATGGTCGCACAGACATACATCAGCCGGTCCTTCAGCGCCATGCCCTGCCCCAGCTCGGCAATTTCATCGGCCATGTCGCGCACCAGCGCGCTGACATCAACCTTGCCCAGCATGGCCGGCACTTCGCGGACAACAATCGCGCCGGGACCAAACGGCTCGATCACCAGACCCAGTTCGGCAAATTCATCGGCGCGTTCGGCAATACGATCAGCGGACGCTTCATCGAGTTCGACGACTTCGGGCAGCAACAGCCCTTGTCGCTTCACGCCACTTTCGGCCAGGTCGGCCTTCATGCGTTCATAGACAATGCGTTCATGGGCAGCATGCTGATCGACAATCACCAAACCGTCGCGGGTCTGGGCGATGATGTAATTGGCATGCACCTGCCCGCGGGCCGCCCCCAGCGGATGATCCACAAACTTGCCTTCATCGGTGATGTTATCAATGCGCGCAGACGGTGCGGCGGCGTCATAGCCGCCCGAAAGGGCGGTTGCCGCGGCCGCCGCAAAGCCACCCTCGCCACCCGCGATGTTAGCGCTACCAGCCGATCCGCCAAACTCACGCCCGCGATCAAACAGGCCACCATAGTTTCCTTGATTTTCCATCGGTGCCTGGGCGGCGTAATTGCGCTCAATCGCGGCATGGCCCGGCACGTTTGGCTGATAATGTCCGATGTTAAATCCGCTGCCACCGCCGCTTCGCGCGCCCCCACCATACGGAAGTGAGGGTCCCTCACCTTCGCGGCGCACCGCCCCCAAGGCCATGTCGGCCACCGTGGTTGAGGCACGATGCCCCGCCCCGGCCAGCGCATGTTTAAGTGCGCCGACAATAAGCCCGCGTACCAGCCCCGGATCGCGGAACCGGACCTCGGTCTTGCCGGGATGGACGTTGACGTCAACATCACGCGGTGTCAGTTCAAAGAACAGCGCCAGTAACGGATGGCGATCCCGCGCCAGAAAATCCTGATAGGCGCCGCGCACCGCCCCTTGCAGCAGCCGATCCTTGACCGGGCGGCCATTAACAAACATGAACTGCATCTGGGCATTGCCACGGTTCAATGTCGGCACCCCGGCATAACCGGTCAGGCGGATGCCTTCACGCTCCGCCTCAATCTGAAGGGCGTTGTCCTGAAACTCGCGGCCCATGACCGCCCCCAACCGCTTCAGGCGGGCATCAAACAGGTCGCCTTCGCAGGCCGGGTAATTCAGGATCGTCTTGTTGTTATCGCCACTGAGTGTAAAACCGACATCAGGCCGCGCCATGGCCAGACGATCCATGATTTCGCGCGCATACATCTGCTCTGTCCGCGCGGTCTTCAGGAACTTGAGACGTGCTGGCGTGGCATAGAACAGATCACGCACTTCGACCCGCGTGCCATAGGGATGGGCGGCTGGTTCCGGTGCGCCCTTGGCCCCGCCTTCGACCGCCAGCGTCCAGGCATTTTCGGAGCCGCGCACCCGGCTGGTCAGGCGCATGCGCGACACCGACCCAATCGATGGCAAGGCTTCGCCGCGAAAGCCCATGAAACCGATATTAAACAGATCATCATCGGGCAGTTTCGAGGTCGCATGGCGTTCGACTGCGAGTGCCAGTTCGTCCGGCGTCATGCCCTTGCCGTCATCAGTGACGGACAGCAACGTCCGACCGCCATCGCGCAGATTGACATCCACCTTGGTCGCCCCGGCATCCAACGCGTTTTCCACCAGTTCCTTAAGCGCGGCCGCAGGACGTTCGACCACCTCACCGGCGGCAATCTGGTTGATCAGGTTCTGTGGCAGGACGCGCAGGGTCATGAAGGCGGTGCTCGTGATGTTTATCTTGGTTGGGATGAACCTATCAAAGCGCAAAGCGCGGCGAAATCCCTTTCACCGCGCTTTGCAACTTTTAAGGCTCAATGGCCAGTCTCCGATCAGAAGGCCAGATCACCTTCCGGCTTGCCAACCACGGTCACGGTGACATTGGCCGGGTCCATCAGACTTGCTGCCACGCGGTTGACGTCATCAAGACTGACGGCATTGACCATGTCATTGCGGCGATCAAGGAAGTCCATACCAAGGTCTTCCTTTTGCATGCCGACCAGCATGCCCGACAGGTTGCCAAGGCTTGTGAAGCGCAGCGGGAAGGCCCCGGTGAGGTAGGCCTTGGCATTATCAAGTTCTTCCTGATCGATGCCATCGCGCTTCATCTTGATCCATTCGGTGCTGATCAGCGACAGGCTTTGGCCAATCGCGTCATTGCGCGTGGCGACCCCGCCCATCATCATGTCGGCATGGTCCAGATTGGCAAGGTAGCTATAGACACCATAAGCAAGCCCGCGCTTTTCACGGACTTCCTCGGTCAGGCGCGATGAGAAACCACCACCGCCAAGAATGTAATTCATCACATAGGCGGCATAGAAATCCGGATCCTGGCGTTCGATGCCCTTCTGCCCCCAGATTGCCTGACTTTGCGGAATGTCCTGTTCGATTACGTCGATATCGCCATAGGTCGGTGTGACATCGGCGATCTTGGGCAGGTCGCTTTTCGCGGGCAACGCGCCAAAGGCCTCGTCGAGCAAAGGACCAAGTTCTTCGGCGGTGATGTCACCGGCAACCCCGACAATCAGGTTATCCTTGGCAAAGGCGCGGCGCACGAAGCCACGAAAATCATTGGCGTTCAAACCGGCCACGGTTTCAAGCGTGCCCGAGACCGGTCGGCCATAGGGATGATCACCAAAGATCGAGGCAAAGAACGTGCGGCTGGCGATATCGCGCGGATCGGTTTCGGCCCGTTTGAGGCCGGATACAACCTGTGCACGGATACGCTCAACCGCCTCGTCGTCAAAGCGCGGCTCGGACAGGGCCAGACGCAGCAGATCAATCGCGGTATCGCGTTCACGCGTTAGCGTGGTGAGCGATCCGGCAAAATCATCGCGCCCGGCATCAAAGGAAAGACCGATGGACCGGTTTTCCATTTCGCCCCGGAAGGTTTGGCTGTCCATGGCACCTGCACCTTCGTCAATCAGGCCCGATACCATATTGGCCAAGCCAAGCTTGCCATCCGGATCAGTTGCCGCCCCCGCACCGGTAAAAGCGATATCCATGGTCATCAGCGGGTTCATGTGATCTTCGATCAGCCAGGCGCGAATGCCGCCGTCTGAAATCACTTCCTGAACTTCAACCGCCTTGGCCTGTTGCGCGAAGCCAAGGCCCAGTGTGGTTGCAAAGGCAACACCGGCAATCTGTTTAAACAGCTTGTTCATATCAGTGCACTCCTTCGCCGGAGGTAATCGGAAGGGCGGCACCAGCCCCAGTGACCGGGCCACCTTCGGGCGGCATCAGCCAGCCGGTGACAGATTTGTTGGCATCAAAGACGCGTTTGGCAGCATCATTAACCTGATCCACCGTCACGGCCGAAATCCGATCCGGCCAGCTTTCGACCTGATCCACGGTCAAACCGACCGCAAGCGACTGGCCGAGCACACGCGCACCGGCCGAAAGCGAATCACGGGCGAAGACGGCACTATCAAGCAGCTTCTGCTTGGCGCGATCGAGTTCATCCTGGGTGACACCGTCGGCAACGACCTTGGCAATTTCGGCCTCGACCGCCTTTTCAAGGTCGGCCAGATCAACATCGCCGCGCGGAACGGCATAGACACCGAAGCTTGCCAGATCGACGGCGACCGGGTCATAGAAGGTGCCAACGCTTGATGCGATTTCCTGATCAACCACAAGCGCCTTAAAGAAGCGGCTGGTAGTGCCCGATCCGATGATTTCGCTCAGCACATCAAGCGGTGCGGCATCAGCCGCATCGGTATTATAGGACGGTGCCAGGTAATAGCGCGACCAGGATGCCTGACCGACCTGCGGGTCACGCATGGTGACCTTGCGCGGGGCATGCTGAACCGGTTCCTGAACACGGTTGCGGGTCATGTCCTTACCACGCGGGATGACGCCATAATATTTTTCCGCCATCGGCAGCAATTCATCCATCGTGATGTCGCCGGCAACAACCAGAATGGCGTTATTGGGCGCATACCAGTTTTGATAAAATTCAAGCGCGTCTTCGGTGGAAAGTTTTTCCATCTCATGGCGCCAGCCAATGATCGACCGACCATAGGGATGCGCCATATAAAGCGATGCGCGCATCTGTTCACCCAAAAGTGCGCCCGGGCTGGTATCAATGCGCGACCGGCGTTCTTCGATGATCACATCGCGTTCGGGCAGAACCACATCATCTGAAAGTCTCAGATTGGTCATGCGGTCGGCTTCCATTTCCATAACCAGATCAAGCCGGTCTCGGGCGATGTTCTGGAAATATCCGGTATAGTCCCAACTGGTGAAGGCGTTGTCATTGCCGCCATTGCGCGCAACGATCTTTGAAAAGTCGCCCGGCGCCATATTATCAGTACCCTTGAACATCAGATGTTCAAGGAAATGGGCAATGCCCGATACACCTTGTGGTTCGTCGGCCGAGCCGACCTTGTACCAGACCATATGGGTAACGACGGGTGCGCGGTGATTTTCCACCAGCACGACCTGCATGCCGTTATCAAGGGTGGCAGTTTGGGGGCTGAAAACAGCCGCCCGTGACAAACCGGGCACAAGGGCAAGGGTCAGAGCGACGAGGGCGAGCACAGCCACAGAACTGCGCGTCATTGATCGGATTGTTCCAGAAATTCTCATTGTGGCGTCCCATTCCAATTCAGGATGGTTATGCAAACGGTGTGTTTCAATGCAGGTACGGCAGAACGCGGCACTTGCATTCAACAGGCATTTCTTAAGAACCGAATATGACAGAACAAGGGCGCGAAACCATCGCGCCCTTGTCTGAATGCATCAACTTGTCGTGTGTTCGGCGAAGCTTAGAAGATGTCTTCCAGCCAGCCTTTCTGTTTGCGTTCGATCACAGGGGTATCGGCACCACCGGCAACATTGTCACCCAATGCCTGCTGATCGCGGATACGCTTGGCTTCGGCCGCCGGATCGACGACAGTGCCGAATTCCGGCTTTTCCTGCCAGAACAGCAGATCGTCGACGACGCCTTCGCTTTCGGAAATGAAGATCGAGGTTTCACGATCCACCGTGTTGCGGATTTCCGGATCGGCATATTGCGCACCGGATGCCGAAAGAAGGGCAACCTGACCCTTGCTGCGCGTACCCTCGGTAATGTCACGTTTTACAACGTTGGGATCTTCGCCGACCAGAATACGGCGCGCCTGATCGGTGGTCGATCCGGTTTGCGGGCGCGGTGCGCCCGGATCAGGAACACGCAATGTAAAATCAGGCGGCAGGCTGAGCGGGGCGCGCGAAACAACCGCAAACTCGTCGGGCGACTGTTTGTTCAGGCCAAAGGTTTCACGTGTTGATTCACAACCGGAAACGCCAAGCGCAAGTCCGCCCAGCAATGCAATTTTGAAAATATTGGTCGTCAGTTTCCGGGCCATTTGTGCCTCATTACCACTTCAAAACCGGACCATGTCCGCCCGGCCAAAATTCATCTGGTAGATTTTTTACCGCCAAAAAGGGAATCGATCAACAGTAGCGCCGCACCAACCGTGATTGCACTATCGGCAATATTGAATACCGGCCAGTGATAACCCGCAACATGCAGATCAATGAAGTCAGTCACAGCCCCGTGGCGCAGACGATCCACGAGGTTGCCAACTGCGCCGCCAATGATCATTGCCAGGGCAAAGCGCAACATGGAATCGCGCGTGCGCCACATCCAGATGCCAAAGCCAATGGTGATGGCAGCGGTCACCGCAATCATCACCCAAGGTGCCTGCCCCTGAAACAGGCCAAACGAAACACCCGGGTTCCAGGCCAGAACAAAGTTCATGAACGGCGTCACTTCGATCACGCGAAGCGGGTTCGACAGACCATCAATGGCAAGCGCCTTGGTCCACTGGTCGACACCAAAGACGATTGCAATGACGATCAGACCAAACACAAAGGCACGATGTTTCATCAACACTCTTTCTGACTTGCCGGGATGTGCCCTGCCAGCAGGCAGGGCGTTCCCGAACGCCACCGTTACTCGGCAGCAATTCCCATTTCATCAACGGCATCCGCACAGCGGTTGCAAACGGTTTTATGTTCAGCGTGGCTGCCAACTTCCGGCAGGGTCTGCCAGCAACGTTCGCATTTCTCGCCATCCGCCAATGCCGGCACAACACCAACACCGGCAACATCATCAAGGGTATAGGCACCATCCGGTGCATCACCCGTGATCAGTTCGATGTCAGATGTAATGGCGATTTCGGCAAGATTAAGGCCAGCCAGGGCTTCGACATAATCTGCGGTCGCATAAACCTTTGGTGCGGCATCAAGGCTGGCACCAATGCGTTTTTCTGCACGTTCAAGTTCAAGCGCACCGGTGACAACCCGGCGAAGCTTGCGGATTTTGGCCCATTTGGCGGCCAGCGCGTCGTCTTTCCAGCCATCGGAAACCGCGTTGAAGGTTTCCGAGTGAACCGAGCTTTCCGCACCATAGCGCGCACGCCATGCTTCATCGGCGGTAAAGCACAGAACCGGTGCCAACCAGCGAACAAGGCAATCAAACACGCGATCCATGACCGTGCGAGCCGCACGGCGGCGCAGGCTGCTTGGTGCGTCGCAATAAAGCGCGTCCTTGCGGATATCAAGATAGAACGCCGACATATCAAGCGCGCAGAAGTTATGCAGCTCGATAAACATCGAGTGGAAATCGTAGTCCGCAGTCGTCTTGCGCACCATGTCATCAAGGTGGCTCAGACGATGCAGAACCCAGCGTTCGAGTTCCGGCAGCTCGTTATCTGCAACCTTTTCAGACTGGTCAAAGCCGTCAAGGTTGCCCAGCAGGAAGCGCAGGGTATTGCGCAGACGACGATAGATGTCTGAATGGCGCTGAATGATTTCATGGCTGATGCGCAGATCATCATGATAATCGGAGCTTACCACCCACAGACGCAGGATGTCGGCCCCCAGTTTGTCGATGACATCGTTCGGCGCAATGACGTTGCCGAGCGATTTCGACATCTTGCGGCCTTCGCCATCAAGAACAAAGCCATGGGTCAGAACGGCCTCGTACGGTGCGCGACCACGGGTACCACAGGATTCCAGCAGCGAGCTGTGGAACCAGCCGCGATGCTGATCCGATCCTTCGAGGTACAGATCCGCCGGCCATTTCAGGTCCTGACGTTCTTCGAGCACGAAGGCATGGGTCGAACCGGAATCAAACCAGACGTCAAGCACGTCGGTGACCTGTTCGAAATCATCGGCATTGTATTTGTCGCCAAGGAAATACTGTGCATCGCGGGTGAACCATGCATCAGCACCTTCTTCGCAGAAGGCTTCGTACACGCGATCCAGAACTTCCTGATCACGCAGCGGCTGGCGGGTGCTTTTTTCAATGAACACAGTGATCGGCACGCCCCATGCGCGCTGGCGCGATACGCACCAGTCCGGGCGGTTGGCGATCATGGAATGCAGACGGTTACGACCGGCTTCCGGCACAAAGCGGGTTTCATCAATCGCCTTGAGCGCCTTTTCACGCAGGTCATTATCCTGCATGGAAATGAACCATTGCGGTGTGGTGCGATAGATCACCGGTGCCTTGGAACGCCACGAGCACGGATAGGAGTGCTTAAGACGGCCACGCGACAGCAGCGCGCCAACTTCGATCAGCTTGGCGATGACCGCTTCGTTCGCACCTGCTTCCTTGCCGTTTTCATCATAGATACGTTCGCCGGCAAACAGCGGCACGGTCTGATAATAGGCACCGTCACCATCGACCATTTCCGGAACTTCCAGACCGTATTTCAGGCCGGTCTGGTAATCGTCCGGGCCGTGGGTCGGTGCGGTATGGACAAAGCCGGTACCGGTGTCGGTCGTGACATAATCAGCCGCCAGAAGCGGCACATCAAAGTCATAGCCCTGCCCGCGGAACGGATGGGCCGAAAGCGTGCCTTCAAGCTCGGCGCCCTTAAAGGTACCGACAACCTTGTGACCGGTAACACGACCGTTTTTGCACAGGTCTTCGAGAAGGTCGGTACAGACGGCCATCTTCTCGCCGACGGTGGCCCAGGCTTCCTCGGCGGTTTCGGTGACTTCGATGACGGAATATTCGATGTCTTCGCCATACGAAATCGCGCGGTTGCCCGGAATGGTCCAAGGGGTCGTGGTCCAGATGACGATGGTCGCGTCTTTAAGCAGATCAACCTTGGTCTCGGTGACCGGGAAGCGAACATAGATCGTTTTGGACGTATGGTCGTGATATTCGACTTCCGCCTCGGCAAGGGCGGTCTTTTCAACCACCGACCACATGACCGGTTTGGAGCCCATATAGAGCGAACCGTTCATCAGGAACTTGCCAAGTTCACGGGCAATAGATGCCTCTGCCTTGTAGTCCATGGTGACATAGGGATTGTCCCAGTCGCCCATCACGCCAAGGCGTTTGAACTCTTCGCGCTGAATATCTAGCCATTTCTGGGCGAACTCGCGGCATTCCTTGCGGAATTCGGCAATCGGAACATCGTCCTTGTTCTTGCCCTTGGCACGGTATTGTTCTTCGATCTTCCATTCAATCGGAAGGCCGTGGCAATCCCAACCCGGAACGTAAACAGCGTTCTTGCCCAGCATCTGCTGGGAACGGGTGATGACGTCTTTAAGGATTTTGTTCAGTGCATGACCAATATGCAGGTGACCGTTGGCATAGGGCGGGCCATCATGGAGGACAAACATTTCACGATCGGCCGAAATACCGCGAATTTTGCCGTAGAGGTCCTCTTTCTTCCACTGCTCGAGCAGGGTGGGCTCCATCTTTGGCAAACCCGCCCGCATCGGGAAATCGGTCTTGGGCAGGATAACGGTTTTCTTGTATTCGACACTCATCGTGACGGTCCTGTCGTCTTGAACAAATTAAAAGGGCGAACCCCCGGAGATCTCGCGAAAAGCTGATCTTGCGAAAAGCGCGCGGATCATAGCGGGTTCGTCAACAAATTCAAATCTTGCCGAGAATATCCTTGGCAGCGATCACATCTGCTGCGATCTGGGCTTTCAGGGCATCAAGCCCATCGAACTTCTTTTCCCCGCGGATAAAGCCGTGCAGACGCACGCGTACCCGCCGGTCATAGATGTCCTCATCAAAGTCAAAAAGGTGTGCTTCTAGCCCGGCATCATCATCGCCGCCAAAGCTTGGCCGGACGCCAATATTGGCGACTCCGGGGATCCAGCGTTCGACGGTTTTGCCATCGGTTTTAGAAACCAGTCCAAGTTCGACAGCGTAAACACCGAATTTCGGGCGCAGGTGATTGCCAAGCGGAACATTGGCCGTTGGGAAGCCGATGGTGCGTCCGCGCGCATCGCCATGGGCGACAACGCCGCCAATCTCCCACGGGCGCCCCAAAAGATGCTTGGCGTCTTCGGGGCGGCCATCACGGAGCGCCTGACGGATCGCGGTCGAGGAATAGACAATCCCGTTATCATGAGTAACAGCGGTTACCGCCGTAACGCCAAAACCGGATTTCTCACCAATCGCGCGCAGCAAATCGACATCCCCTGCCCGGCCCTTGCCGAAACAGAAATCCCAGCCAACCACGACATGTTTGGCGCCAAGACCCGTGACCAGAACACGTTCGATGAATTCCTCGGCGGTCATAGCGGCAAAGTCGCGGTTAAACTCGACTTCATAGAACAGGTCGATATCGATGCTGCCAGCCGCGGTTTCGCGATCCTCGGCCGAGGTCAGACGGAACGGCGGATCATCGGCGCGAAACAGCATGCGCGGATGGGGCTCGAACGTCAGGATCGCAAGCGGCGCACCAAGATCGCGGGCAATCGCACGGGCCTGATCCAGAAGCGTCTGATGCCCCAGATGCAGTCCATCGAAATTGCCGATCGCCACAACGGCGCCGCGCGCATCATCGGTCAGGTTCTCAAAAGATCGAAAAACGCGCATTCGCGCCGGTCTCTCTTTGCTGCGTTCCATGCCTGCCGACCTTTTGTCGGCAAATCCAGCAGGCAGCTATATAGGGCGCAGGCCCGAAGCGTAAAGACTTTTCCGACAAAAAAGCGCAGGCTTTCCGGCATCAGGCGCGCGAAGGCACCATCACGGTTGCTTCGCCCGAGATCACGCAACGATCCCCGACATAGCAGTTGGTTTCCATAATGGCGCGTTTCTTGGCCGGGATCAGTTCACGCACGGTCACACGTGCTGTCACGGTATCGCCGATCCGAACCGGTGCCTTGAATTGCAGGTTCTGGGAAAGATAAATCGTGCCAGGCCCCGGCAGGCGCGTGCCAAGGACCGTCGAAATGAAACCGGCCGACAGCATGCCATGGGCAATGCGGCCTTCGAACATCGTGGTTGCGGCGTAATCCTGATTAAGGTGCACCGGGTTGGTATCACCGGTAATGCCGGCAAACATCACGATGTCGGTTTCGGTTACCGTTTTTCCATAACTGCCCGACAGCCCGATCTCGAGATCTTCGAAATACAGCCCATGAAGTCCGTCGCGTTCATTCATTTCCTAGAAACCCTATGCCTGTTGCGCGGTCGCTTACATTGCAGATGTCGCGCTTATAATTATTTTGCAATGCAATATTTGTAATTTTATTGCGCATTTTTCGAAATGAGCAATGCCTATTTCGTCGAATGCCGTTGCGACTGGCGCTTGAAATTGTCTGAAACGGGGACATATCAGCGCATGCCCACCTGTGATATCAATGATCTAGGGTCCAAACTCATTCACATGACCGCCCCGGCAACCGATATGAGAGAAAAATCCAGGAAAAGCTCGCAGAGCGGGGTGATCCCCGGTCAAGGGATTTGACACAGGGGCTTTCTCTCATATCGGTTGTCCTTCGGATCTCCCGGATTTGCACGGGCTATTTTGTCGCAAAACCTTGAAAGATATAGATCTTCCTGCGGCCTTGCTCCGCATATCCGCACAAATCCGGGGGACCGGGACGATTATGTGAATGAGTTTGGACCCTAAGCCCTATAAAAACAAACCTTTGGGAAACGCCCCCGATGAACAACACAATTGCAGACACCTATGAAATTGCCATGGGTCGATGGAGCCGCCGCCTGTCGCGCAGCTTCCTTGATTTTGTTGCCGCACCATCTTGTGGGGCGTTGGTTGATGTTGGATGTGGCACGGGCAGCCTGACCCTGGCTGCGGCCAACCGTTATCCGGATGCGCGGGTTGTCGGTATTGACCTGATCCCCGACTACCTGACAGACGCCTTGCGCGAAGAAGCTTCAAATATCGAACTTAAAACCGGGGATGCGTTGTCGCTGCCGTTTGAGAACAACAGTTTTGATACTGCCTTCTCGCAGCTGTTGATCAATGATCTGGAAGATCCGGAAAAGGCGGTTGCCGAGATGGTCCGCGTTACCAAACCGAACGGGAAAATAGCAGCGTCTGTCTGGGACCGCGCCGGTGGGTTGACGTTTATCCGTCTGTTTCTCGATGCCGCGGCCATTTTGGCCGGGGTCGAAGGCGAAAAATTGCGCGAAGAGGTTTTCGACGTCCCCTATCAGGATGAAGATGACCTTTATGATCTTTGGTCTGATGCGGGATTGGGCGATATTGAAACCGCAACCTTGGCCGTGCGCATGGATTTCATCGATTTCGATGACTACTGGCAGTCGCTGATGGGAGCACACAGCCTGATCCGCAATTTCTTTAACCGGCAATATGCCGACACGGCCTATGAAATTCAGCAGGCCACACGTTTGGCGTATCTTGGTGGCAAGACAGACGGGCGACGGTCGCTTGTGGCATCGGCCATGGCGGTGCGCGGCGTGGTGCCAGCGTAATCAGCGACGCCGAAACGGCATCCAGAGAACGCCCAGCAAACTTTGGCTGTCCATGTCCCGGAATTCCTTAAGGCCAATCTGCATATCGTGATCATTGACCTTGGTATGGTCAATATAGCTGACAAACAGCCGATCCCAGATGGATAGGATATTGCCATAGTTGCTGTTGGTTTCTTTCATCAGGCTTGAATGGTGCACCCGGTGCATATCAGGTGTCACGACCACCCGTCGCAAGGCGCGATCAAGGCGTTTGGGCAGATGCACATTGCCATGATTAAACAGGGCAAAGCCGCTTAGCATGCTTTCATAAATCACCACTGCCCATGGATCGGCCCCGATCAAAACGACAAAGGTCGATTTGTAGAGCGCGGATGCGACGATCTCGACCGGATGGAACCGCACCGCGGTCGAGACATCAAATTCTGTATCGCAGTGATGCACCCGGTGAAACCGCCAGAACACCGGCACGATGTGGGTCAGGCGGTGCTGCCAATAGATCACACAATCAAGAACAATGATGGTGACCAGCCCGGACAATAATGCAGGCATACCGACAAGGTTATTTATCCCCCAACCATTGGCCTGCGCCCAGATGGCGGCGGCAATCATCGCAGCCCCAATGGTGAAACGTGAAAGGGCGGCACTCAGCAACAGCAGACCAAAATTGGTCAGCCAACGCATGGGGCGACGCACGGCTTCCTTGGGTCGATAAGGGGCCACCGCCTCCCACAAGGCCATGACCACCAAGATGGCGGCAAAGATACCCAGCCGAAATAGTCCGCTCTGATCCATTTCATCCTGCCTTGTGTGATAAGGAGCGCGTGTGCGTCACCTTGAACTGATATCGGATATCGCAATGTATAAACAACATCTTGCAGTTCGATATCTCATCACCTTTATGTTAGAGAAAGGTGATTCATACTGAAATGCCAATGCTTGGCGACAATAACCGATAACGGGGGACTATATGCCAGAACGATCAGGATCCATTCGGACACTCTTTCTTTCCGTGTTCGCGACCCTGTCTTTTGGCAGCATCGCCCTTGCAGATGGCCCGCCGTTTGATTTGCCTGTCGTTTGTGCCGGCAACAGCTGTGACATTGTTCACTATGTCGATCATGATACCGGACCGAACATTCGCGACTATGCCTGTGGCACGACAACATATGACGGCCACCGCGGTACTGATTTCGCCATACCGGATGAAGCCACCATGCTTGATGGTGTTCCGGTCCTGTCGATCGCGGATGGCACGGTCGTTGCCCTGCGCGACGGGGTTGAAGACATTGATTCAGGTCGTATCGCCACCAGCAGCCTTGAAGGCATCGAATGCGGTAACGGTATTCTGATCAATCATGATGATGGCTGGCAAAGCCAGTACTGTCATCTTCGCCGGGGGTGGGTTGCGGTCAAACAGGGCGACCGCGTCAGCCGTGGTCAGGTGATCGGGCGGATCGGCATTTCCGGTCAGGCCACCTTCCCGCACCTGCATTTCAACCTGCGCAAGGATGGCGAACTTGTTGATCCGTTCAGTGGCACCGCCATGGGCACCAGCAGCGCCGCTGATTGTAATGTGGAAAATGCGGCCCTTTGGTCACCGTCTGCACGCGCAAAGCTTAGCTATAACGAGATCACGCTTTATGGCCATGGATTTTCGATGGCGCGCCCGAACGCATCCGACCTTAAACGCGGATACGGCAAGGATCAGGAACTGCCCCGCACAAGCCCGGCACTTTATTTCTGGGCCTATCTGATTGGCGCCAATGATGGTGATGTCATCCGCATGAGCCTGCAAACACCTGATGGCAAGGGTGGCCATCGCGACTTTGTTATTGATCTGCCCGACGATGCAGGCCCGCGCGCAAAGTGGTTCTTTATCAATATGGACCGCCCCGGAAGCCAATGGCCGGCTGGCACCTATGAAGGCGAGATCACCTTTACCCGTGGTGACAATTCCCCGCGCATCATCGGCGAGGGCAAAGTTGTGATCCGCTAGGGATCCCAACTTTGCCCCGGAAAGATCCGATTTGGGTTGCTTCACGTACACCAGACGACTTAAAATTACACCAGTAAAATGTATTAGTTATTGAAACTATTGCATTAATTTTAGATTTGGCGCGTGAATGTACAGAATTTATGACTGTCTGGCACACCAGCACGATATCGTTCTGGTCCTCGTAGCCCTTCTTATTGGACTGGCGGGCATTCATACCGCATTCAAGCTGTACGCACGCGCCTGCATCGGTCGCCTTCGTCAGAAAATCGCATGGCTGTTCCTGACCGGGGTTGTGACCGGCGGGGGCATCTGGGCGACCCATTTCATTGCAATGCTGTCCTATGACCCGGTTGTGCCGGTTGGCTATGAGCCCGTTCTGACGGCTGTCTCGCTGGCGATTGCAATTGTGACAACCACCATCGGGTTTGCGATTGCCTCGATCAGTGGGCCGAACCTTGTATTGTCGCGTCTTGTCGGCGGCCTAGTTGTCGGGCTTGGCATTTCGGCCATGCATTTCACCGGCATGTCTGCCATCCGTGTTCCCGGCATTATCAGCTGGCACATGGATATCGTGATTGCCGCCATCCTGATGGGGGCCTTGTTCGGCATGGCGTCGCTGTATCTGGCCAAGACCGCACAAACCGACCAACAGAAACTTCTGGGCAAGGCAAATCTGACCATCGCGGTGGCAACCATGCATTTCGGCGCGATGGGTGCATTGGTAATTACACCCGATCCGACTGTCCCGGTTCCGGCACAGCTTATTTCGCAGGAATATCTTGCGGTCGGCGTGGCCGTCGTTGCGATCGGACTGATTGCGATTGGTTTTGTCACCGCCCTTGTTGACCGGCAACTTCGCGATCATCTCAGCAACCGCATGCGCATTCTGGGCGATTCCGCCATCGAGGCGCTTGTCCTGACCCAGAATGGGCGGGTGATTGACGCCAATGACAGCTTCCTGAAACTGGGTGGTGTCACCCGTGCAGAGATTCTTGATCAGGATTTCCTGACAGAGTGGCTTTCCGATACACCGGCGGAATTCAAATCAGGAAAAGTCGGTTATGCAGAGACGACCCTGTCCTGGAGCAACAATACCGCCATACCGGTCGAGGTCGTGCGACGCGAAATTCCCGCCGATGAAATATCGGATGCCACCGTGATATTTGGTCTGCGTGATCTGCGCGAACGGTATGCCGCAGAAAACCATATCCGTTTTCTGGCAGAACGTGACGCCCTGACCAAGCTTTTGAACAGGTCGACATTCAATGACCGACTGGCCGAGGCACTGACGAAATCAGATGAAACATCCATACCGTTGACGGTGATGTGCATTGATTTCGACCACTTCAAGGAACTCAATGACAGCTTTGGCCATATTGCCGGCGACCATGCGCTTCGGGAATTGGGTGAACGCCTGGCCGAGCTTTTTAGTGATGATGTGGTGATCGCGCGTGTTGGCGGTGATGAGTTTGTCGCCCTGCTTTCGCACCCTGAACAATCAGATATGGATAACGTTATTGCCCGGTCGCGCGAAACGGCCCAGCAAATCCTTGATTGTGTCGCGCTCCCGGTATTCATCAATGCCGAACACCGTGCGAAGCTTTCTGCAAGTATCGGGATTGCGCATTATCCGACCGATGGCAATGACGCCGAAAGCATCCTGTTTCATGCCGACCTTGCGATGTATCGGGTCAAACAATCCGGCGGCAACGACATTGTGTTCTATTCGTCGGAAATGGACGAGGAATACCGTTTCAAGCGCCAGCTTTCTTCGAACCTGCGTCATGCGATGGAGAACGGCCAGCTTGAACTTCATTACCAGCCGCAATGCGAGACCGATGGTAATGATCAGGTGATCCACTCGTTTGAAGCCTTGCTGCGCTGGACGGATCCGGAACTGGGATCTATCCCGCCCGGACGGTTTATTCCTATTGCCGAGGAAACCGGCCTGATTGTGCCGCTGGGCGAATGGGTGCTTAGAACCGCCTGCAAAGAGGCCGCACGCTGGAAAAATCCGCTTGGCATCGGGGTCAATCTGTCAGCGGTTCAATTGCAAAAACATGAATTGCCGGAACTGGTTGCCGAGATCCTGAACGAAACCGGTCTTGATCCAAAACGCCTTGAACTGGAAGTCACCGAGACAGCGCTAATTCACAATCCGGCGCGCTCAATGAAGATCCTGTCTGATATCAAGAAGCTGGGCGTGCGGATTGCCATGGATGATTTCGGCACCGGTTATTCGTCGCTTGCGACCTTGCAGAACTTCCCGGTGGATCGCATCAAGATCGACCAGTCCTTTATCAAGAAACTGGTCAGCAACGATCAGGCGATTGCCATCGTCCGTGCGGTGATCAATCTGAGCCGCGACCTCAACCTCGAGGTGATTGCAGAGGGGGTCGAAACCGACGAACAGGCAAGCTTCCTGAACGATCATGATTGCCGCTCTGTGCAGGGGTACAAATACGGATATCCCAAGCCGATAAGCGACTACGCGCATGTCGTAAATCCGACGGAATCCCCCGAAACCACTGCGAATCGGGACAGCGGCATCGAAACCGTTTGATTGTTATGGAACCCGGAAAGGCATATTGCGTTTCAAACAGGCAGGGCCATTGCAATTTGTGACAAAACAGGCAGCAAAAACGTAACCTTTTCCATGAGGTTGAAAGTTTTTTGACGTTTTTTGAGCAACAACTCTTGTAACTCGGCCATCTGCCTGCCTATATTTGACGTGTGCCGAGCCCGGCACATTGACACTACCTGTCATAAGACGGAGTAAACATGATGAATAAGCGCAAAGCAGTTGCAATCGCCATTGCCCGTGAACAGCAGATCGCCCGTTCGATGGAAATCCTGTTCGCCGGTACCATTCTGGCCGTCATCGCATCGCTTCTGGTCATCTGACCTACGCTTCGTTTTCATCATTAGCGTCCCCATTCAAACCAACTGGTTTTGAAGAGACCTTCTTTTAAATAGCTCCATGACACATCACAGCGTCTTTTCGGTCATCATTGCGCGAATTATCAGCCCGGTTGTCTAAGGACACCGGGACGTATCTGTTCGCCTTTTTGATGCACTGAATATCTGTGAGCATTGTCATGACTGATCATGCATTTGCTGCGTCCGCAATGGACGCACATACCCCCAAATCCGTTTACTGTTTTTCCGTTCACGCCGCCGCCGAACCGGACGTGATGCCGCGCGTTCTTGAACTGTTTGCCAAACGTAATCTGGTTCCTGCCAGCTGGCATTCGACCGTTGCCAATGGGCTGCGCGGTTACGAGGAACTTCAGATCGACATCCAGGTCCAGCAACTTGAAACCAAAGTTGCCGAACACATCGCGCGATGCCTGCGTGAGATCATTCACGTGAATACGGTTCTGACATCGGAAAAAGGCTATTCAAACTCAGCGCTTAGCGCGTAGGCTGTCTTGGTTGCGGCACTGCAAAACTGGCAGTGCTTCCGCCCGACTGGAGTTCTGAATTGGCCTATCTTGATCATATCCATGCGTGCAACAACGCCAATCTGTCGCGCTATGCCCGGTTTCGCATTGGCGACCTTCCGGTCGGTGCCATCCGGTCAGAATTTGCCAGCGCCCTTACCGCGCTTGGGAATAGCTTCATCCGTGATGAGAACGGCGAATATGGTTTTGGCCCGCACATCAAAACCATTGATGCGCGCAACCAGACCCTGATCGAGGCGACCGAAGCCCTGTGCGAACAAGGCGTGATCAAGCACCTGCATGGCGAAAAGTTTGATATCCGCAATCGGCTTTCCGACGATCCGTTATGCCAGCTGGATCGGTTTGCCATGCCCTATTTCGGATGCCGGTCGTGGGGCGTGCATATGAACGGCTTTGTTCGCAAGGCCGATGGCATTCACATGTGGATCGCCAAACGCGCGCTGGACAAGCCGACCTACCCCGGCATGCTTGATAACATGGTCGCGGGCGGCCAACCGACCGGCCTTGGTTTCCGCGAAAACATGATCAAGGAATGCGCCGAAGAGGCCGGCATTCCAGCAAACCTTGCTGAAAATGTCGTTGCGATCGGTACCGTTTCATACCTTTATGAAACCGAAGAAGGCTTGAAACCCGATGTGATGGTCAATTTCGATCTGGAATTGCCAGAGGATTTTGTACCGCATTGCGCCGATGGCGAGGTCGCGCAATTTGATCTTGTGCCAATTGCCGAAGTGGCCGAAATCGTCCGCGCCGGATTTGATTTCAAATTCAATTGCGCCCTGGTCGTGATCGACTTTCTGATCCGCCACGGATATCTCACGGCAGATAACGAGCCTTCCTATTGCGAACTTGTCACCGGCCTTCACCGCAGCCTTGAGCCCTGATGCGGCCTTTACCGATACTGTAAACAAGAATGGCACCAACCCGATCCGGGTGGTGCCATCTTCTTGCAGGCTTATAGAATTTTACTGACGCGGCGTGTTTGGCCCGCCCATCAATGCGCCAACGGCCATTACCGTCAGCTTGGCGCGCAGATCAGGATCCAGCTGATCAAGGTCACTTTGTTTGCTGCGCAGCGCCTTGACCGCTTCATTGATCAGTTCCTGACGACGTTCGTCCTCAGGGGTTGCGATCTTGCTTTTCTTTTTGCCAAGCTTGGCATCGGCGGCATTCAGCGCCTTCATGATTTCGGTATGCGGGGCGTCGGCCTGTTCGGTCAGGGTTTCGGCAAGGGCAAGCGCACGGGCTTCCTCAACCGACATACCTTCGTCCTGATGAGCAAGGGCACGGTCTTCGATGCGACGTGCCTGACGCGCCTGAGCGGCTGTTTTTTCCGCAGTGGCGCTGTCACGCATATGCAGGGATTGCGCGTCATTATAAGCCTGAATCGCATCCCGGCCTTTTTTGCCGACAAAGACGCGCATCAGCGTTTCCTTGAGCAATCCCATCAAATCATCCCTTGATTAAACATCCCGCCCTCGCGTGCAACTGATGTGCAATCAGTATGCGCCCAAAGAGTTTCGAAAACATTGCACCGAAAGACGGCGAAATTTTGCAACGTTCTAAATATGTTGTGCGACGCGGGTTTCTTCAACTGCCAGAATGTAGTCGATCAGTGCCTCGCAGTCGCTTGTTTGCAGATGTTCAAGATCACAAACAAAATCGACATTCCCCGCTGCCGGATCATCGGCACGACCGACAATGCCGACTTTGACATATTCCGCGTCCAGTGCATCGAGTGCGGAAATCAGATCGGCAACACTAACCCGATCTTCTGCCGTCATGGACGTTCGGATCAGAAGCAGGATATCGGCGTCGCAATCAATCACCTGTAAGGCAATGGATTGTGCATCGGAATGGCGGGGCGCCACATCGACGTCAAACCCACCATCGGCAAACAGGGTTGCGACATGTTTGTGGTGTTTTTCTTCGACGGAGGATGCCGTCGCCAGAAGAAGACGCGGGTGGCGTCCCTCCATTTCGGCGAATTTGGCCAGACTGCTCGCAAGTTGAGGAGACGTCATGTTACCTCGCTTGAAACTGCCCTTTGCCATACGATACGGCAAAGCGGGCCAGTGCAGATGTCCTGCACCGCACCCCCAGTATCCTTGTCAAAACCTTGGCTGACAAGCCTTGCGATCAAAACATTATTACCAGCCTGCCATTGCAAGCGGATCGACACCAATCACATGACCATGCCCACCCAGGATCAGGAGATAAAGAACAATCCCGGCAAGGATATCCCGCCCCCGAAAGGCAGCCTTTAGGCCTGACAGCGAAAAACGTCGGGTTGCCGCCAGAAGGAGCGCCTGTTCGCCATCCGTCATTCCGCGCAGCCGAATTTTCTCCATCCGCCAGAACCCGATCAGGGCAAAAATGCTGCTGCCGCCAAAGAACAGGACGGCGACGACATCACCATTGGCGATCGTGTGTCCGGCCCCCCAAAGGATCATGCCCAATAGCAGTGGATGACGGCAAAACCGATTGATGCCGGGCTTTGCCGGATCAAAGCCGGTTTTTCGACCAATCGACAGCGGACAGGGTTGAAGAATGGCACAGGCCCACAAAATACAGGCAGGTAACATGACAACCACAAGGAGCTTGGCCTGCCAGGTTTGATAGTCCCAGAGCAAAAACGACTCCGCGACCAAAACCTCGTTAATGACCCAGCCAAACAGCAGAACTGACAGGATCGAGAATGCAATAATATAGGGACGATACCCGATACGTCTTACAAGCCTTTCGCGCAGCAAGCCCGGAATAATATGGCCTGCAAGGAAAACGGTTACTGCAATGAAAAACCCTGCCAAAACGCGATCCCCTCTTTACATTGTGGCTTCAACATGCAAATTGCCCTGTTCGCGCAGACGGGCCGGGGTGCGAATCTCCAAGACCCTTGCGTTACACGATATTAGCGGATACCTCTGTATCCCTGTTTGACATCGAACAACAAGCACCTGCCGCCGGATATTCTGACCGGCAGACCAAGAAATACGGAATATACTCGAAATGAGCTGGACGCCGGAAAAGATTGAATTGCTGACCTCGCTCTGGAATCAGGGTTGGACCACGGCACGCATCGGTGAAGAACTGGGCGTTGGCAAGAATGCCGTCGTTGGCAAGGCACACCGCCTTGGACTGCCCAAGCGCCCGTCCCCGATCCAGCGCCGCGCCGAGGAAGCAGAACAGAAAAAAGCACCGGCCCCCAAACAGCAGACCAAAGGCATTTCGATCTTTGATCTTGGTCCGGGCATGTGCCGTTGGCCGTTTGGCGATCCGGGCGATGACGACTTCCATTTCTGCGGCAAGAAAATCGTGCCGAGCAAGCCTTATTGCGACGAACATTGCGCACAGGCCTACCTTAACGGCAAGAACCCGCGCGAAGACAATCCCCCTGCACAGCAGGGTGGCCCCGGCGGCAAAGGCCCGCAGGCTGCAAACCGGAAGTAATCTGGTCTGCGCCAGGCAATTGCCCGCATAGACACCGAGATACAAAAAAGCCGCCTGATCCGGGCGGCTTTTTTTGGGCGATATCAAGGTTCTGTTGGTTACCTTGTTTGCAGCACGTATTTGGCAAAGCCTTCCTGATCCTCACCAACGAAACTGATATTGTCGGGTGCGTTAACAGCCGAGGATGCCTTGGGGCTGGTAACAAACGTTACATCGGACGCCTCACCGATTGGGGCAAAGGTCCAGTTGCCATCCGCCTTCGGATCAATTTCCTTTTCGGTCAGGATATAGTTGGCAAGCACCGTACGGTTTTCATCGGGTGCCTCGACAATGATCGTCGATCCATCAAGGCCCGGGAAATTGCCACCACCCCCGGCGCGATAGTTGTTGGTCGCAACGACAAACTTCTGATCGGCTGTCACCGGTTTGCCTTCGAAGCTCAGATTGACGATGCGGTGACTATCGGGATTGATCACTTCACCCGCCTTGTTATAGCGGGCCGGTTTAGTGACATCGATCTGGTAGGTCACGCCGTCAATCACATCGTAATTATAGGTCGGGAAATCCGGGTTGATCAGAGCCTGTTCTTCGCTGCTGTTTGGATCAATCTGATTGAACTGGCCTGCCGACATTTCAAGCCATTCACGCACCTGATCACCATCAAGCAATACTGCGCGCACGGTGTTTGGGTAGATATAAAGGTCCGCGACGTTTTTAAGCGCAATCTTGCCTTCAGGAATGTCGGTGAAATAGTCCGGACCACCGCGACCACCGGCCTTGAACGGCGCCCCGGCCGACAGGATCGGGATGCCATCATATTCCGATCCGTTCAGGATCTTTTCGAGATACCATTTCTGGGCATTGGTCACGATCTGGATCGAAGGATCATCGGCCACAAGCGCAAAGAAGCTGTTGATCGGTGCCGATGTGGTGCCCACACCTTCGCGCATATAGGCGATGGTGGCTTCGTGCTCTTCCTTGACCGCGGCAATGATTTCCGGATCGGCTTCCACCAGCGGGGTCACGGTCCGGCCTTCGCGCTGATAGATCGGACGTGCATCCGACAGACTGTCGGTGACACTCCATTCGCCGTCATCGGATACATTCAAGGTCAGATCGATCACGCCAAGATGGCTGCCCCAGAAGCCCGGCATCACAGCCGCAACGCCGTTGATCGTGCCTTTGGCGATATCGACACCTTCGAGATCGGAAAAGGTCTCTGACGGGAACACGGTGTGGGCATGGCCAAACAGGATCGCATCAATGCCATCGACTTCGGAAAGGTAATAGGTGGCATTTTCTTCCATGCCATTACGCGCCATGGTCGAAAGGCCGGAATGCGGAACGGCAATAACGATATCCGCCCCCTTTTCACGCATTTCCGGGACATATTTTTTTGCCATCTCGACAATGTCTTTTGCGATCACATTGCCTTCCAGATTGGCCTTGTCCCACTGCATGATCTGGGGTGGGACAAAACCGATCACACCGACTTTGGCCTTGTGCACCTTGCCGTCATTATCGGTAAACTCCCGATCCAGCAGCACATAGGGTTCGAAATACGGCTTGTCGTTGTCGGGATTGTCATCGCCATCATCGACAAAGACGTTGGCACTGACATAGGGGAAATTGGCACCGGCCAACGATTTACCCAGAAAATCGAGGCCATAGTTAAATTCATGGTTCCCGATATTGGCCGCGTCATAGCCAAGGAGGTTCATCGCCTTATAGACCGGATGGACATCACCATCCTTAAGGCCGCGTTCCTTGGCTATATAATCGCCAAGCGGGTTGCCCTGGATCAGGTCACCATTATCGATAAAGACAACGTTCTCTGCCTCGCCACGTGCGGTTTTAAGCAGGGTCGCCACCTTTGCAAGACCAACCGTGTCTGACTCGCCATCACGGTAATAGTCATAATTAACCAGATGGGTGTGGATGTCGGTGGTTTCGAGGATGCGCAAAGACACCTTGCTGTCGGCCAATGCCGTGCTGCTTACCAGTGCGAGTGCCATCGAAATCCCGGTAATCCGGGCAGCTTTTTTGTGAATAAATACCATCGAGCCGTGTCCCTGCTTATGCGTTAAACCGCGAAACTGTAATCCCGTTTAAATGGCGGGGTTTTGAAGATTTTGCGAAAAAGGCAGGGCAAACACAAACAGAAACGCCTGCCACGATCGGCAGACGTTTCTGGTCTGAGACATATTTGGCGATCAGGCTGGCTGCATCACGGTTGATTTGTATCCACGAATGACCTCGTTTCCGGGCTCCGGATCGTGTGGGACGTTCAGGGCCAGAACCAGTGAGACAAAGGCCATGGCCGCCCCGGCAAGGAACACCGCACCCGGCGATATCAGCCAAAGCAAACCGAAGGCGGCCGGGATGAAAACGGCGGCGATATGGTTGATCGTAAAGCTGACCCCAGCGGTTGAGGAGATATCAGCCGGATCGGCGATCTTCTGGAAATAGGTCTTGATGGCAATCGCCAGCGCAAAGAACAGATGGTCAATCACATAAAGACCACCGGCCAGAATGTGGTTTTCGACAAAGGCGTAGGAGACGAAAACAATGAACAGGCCGGCATATTCGAAGACCAGCGCACGGCGTTCGCCCCATTTGCCGATCATCTTGCCGATCTTGGGGGCGAGGAACATGTTGATCACGTGGTTAAGCAAATACAACAAGGTGATGGTTGCTGCGTCATAGCCGAACTTTTCGACCATCAGGAAGCCGGCAAACACGGTAAAGATCTGACGGCGTGCACCACTCATGAAAGTCAGCGCATAGTAAAGCCAATAGCGTTTGCGCAAGATCAGCTTCTTGTTCTGCGGATGGGCATCGGCAAATTTCGGAAACGCCCCCCAGACAAACAAGGCGGCCAGGATAGTCAACGCACCGCCGAACAGATAGACATAGCGATACTCGACGGCAAAGACTTCGAGCATCACCCAGACCATGCCAAACATGATCAACGACGAGATTGATTTTGCCGACAGTTGCCGCCCCATGACCATGGCGGTGCGATCCTTACGCACCCATTGCAATGACAAGGCCTGCTGCATGGTTTCGAAATAATGGAAGCCGATCGACATTAGAACCGTCGTGCAATAAAGGCCGATCACGGTCGGGAAATAACCCGATATGGCAACGCCAATTCCAAGCACCAGCAGTGACAGAACTGCAAAGGTTTGTTCACGCAGAACCAGCAGCACAAAAATCGCGGTGAAGGCAAGGAAACCGGGGATTTCACGCAAGGACTGCAAGATGCCGATCTCGCGGCCGGTGAAATCGGCCATCTCGACCGAAAAGTTGTTTAGCAGCGCCATCCAGGTCGAAAAGGACAGCGGCATGGCGGCCGCCATGACGATCAGCAGAACTTCCGGATTGCGCCAACCCTTATGGACCGGTGCTGCACTCACATCATTGGGGGCGTCGGGCGCATCACCAAGTGGGGCCGCGTGATTGCTGGCTTCCGGTATGATTTCCTTGGACATTGTACCTCCGAGGACAGGATCGTTGTGGTGGCATCAACCCTGTCAAAAAGTATGAGTTTTTGAATGCGACCAAGTTAAACCTGTCCGATCCGTCTGTCTTGCGGTAATCTGCCATCATATATCGCAACCAAGACAGATTTGAATGTTGCCGTATCATGGTTCATATCCTCAACACCTTTGACGGACGTCCGGAACATCACAACAAGATCCCCCGCCCGCGCGAACTGCCACGCGCGGTATATGTCCGGGTCAGTGATATGCCGGCTGGCTATCACGTTGCGGCACACAGCCATGACTGGAACCAGCTTTTATATGCGATTGAGGGCACGATGACCGTGGTGACAGAGGCCGGGATGTGGATCGTGCCGCCCCAGCGCGCGGTATGGGTCCCACCCCACACGCAGCATGCGGTGACCTGCACTGGCTTTACCCGGGCGCGCCACCTTTATATCGGTCGGGACGTTGCCGCCAACCTGCCCGATCGCTGCATGGTTCTGGAAGTCAGTCCGCTTTTGCGCGAACTGATCCGGGCCGCAACCGAAATTCCGGTCGAATATGATGAAGATGGAGAAGAAGGTCGCCTGATCCGCGTATTGCTTGATCAGATCAAGGCCCCCGATCACGACAAGCTTTACCTGCCTGCGCCCAAGGATACACGGCTGGCCCGCATTTGCGATCACTTGCAAAGTGACCCGGCAGATAACCGCACGCTTGAGGACTGGGCAAAGGTATGCGGTGCCTCAAGCCGGACGCTTGCCCGGCTTTTTCAGCGCGAAACCGGCATGCCATTCCGCGAATGGCGGCAAAAGCTTCGTCTGCTCCATGCGCTTGAAAAGCTCGCCAATGACCGTCCGGTGACCGAAATCGCACTTGATCTTGGCTATGAGACCCCATCGGCCTTTATCGCAATGTTTCGCAAGGCCACAGGCCGCACACCGGGCAGCTATTTCCGCTAGGCCCGGGATAATCAGTGGTCGTAACGGGTTACACGGGGTTTCGGCGGAATGATCTCGTGCTCGGGCTCAAGATATGTGCCGTACCGCTTCGTCACCTTCACATGGTCCCGACAAGGGTTCTGACCATTGGCACACATGTTGTGAAGCTGAACCATGAATTCCGAGGACAAACCGTTTCGTTCATGCGTCGCGTTTTCCGACGCCCGATTGGTAAACCTGCCATTGCTCAGACGATCAAGGCGCTTATCCGTTTTCGGCGCAACAGCACCGTCATGATGCATGACGCGGATGCCTTCAAGAAACGCCATCATTTCCATCACGGATTTAAGCATCCCGACGCTGTTTTCAAAGGTTCGGGTCACGGCGACCGAAGCTTCTTCTATGTAGTCGGCAAATAATCCATCACCGTCTGCATCGGACGGCTCGTATGTGTGTATGCCCGCTGCCATGCGGCTTTTCCAGGCCTGATGGTTGGGCTCATTGACGCGACGCCCTGGAAGAATATGGCTGTTTTGTCCCCAGTCACGTCCATGACCGGTACAATTAACCTCACCCTTCCGGCGTGCCGGATGTGGTTCGTACGACATCATCTCTTTCCCCAGAGCGTAATATGTGCGCTTCTCTGATATCCATGCCCTTACTTGAACGCAGATATTCCCACTCTGTGAACGGACATGTGTCTTATTATTTAATCCACAAATACCATAGGTTATTTGCTGGAATTGCACATTCCATCCATATGAATATGCAAATTGTCCAAAAAACGTATCAAAACCCAGCTTTTCGACTTTTGACAAGGCTTTCAAAAAGCACACAGCAGCCAACAGCACCCAGATACACTATCCGGTCTGACCCGCATTTATGCCTGGATCAGGAAATAGAAATACACACTGCAATACACACCGGGTGATCGCAAGTCAGCCTCACCTCGGGTAGTGATACTTTCAGTCCTTTATGGTCGACCTTGAGTTTATTTTTAGTGCGAGACCCGTGATACGACATCATTCGCCGCTTGAATGCGGTCGCCATAGGCCATCGCCTTCGCACCATGGTTGAGCGACGGAATGCGTTCCGACGCACCCAATACGGCCAGCTGGTCAATCACGGCCAGCACCCATGGGCGGGTGTCATTACCTTCGCCACCTGTTGACGACGTGTCTTTCGTTTGGTCCAGAAGTCGCTCGTCTGCGCTGAAGATATCATTTTCATTAGACACAGAACGGATGGCTTCCAATACGCGGACCAGTTCAGAAAGCGACTTCATCATATCGAAGGTCGCCGCAAGAGACTGGTTCACAGAAGACGGTTCAGCACCTTGCGCCATCTCAGGATCGCCAAAGCGTGACGCTGCTGATAGTTCATCATCAAAGGATAGGAAAACCGGTTCCTGATCTTCCCGGCTCTGCCAGAAATGATGATTTTTCTCGCCTTGACGACGTCCGGGTAACACGTGGCAGTTCTTTCCCCAGTCACGGCCGGGGCCGGCATAGTTTTTCTCCCCCGTCCGGCGTGCCGGATGTGGTTCTGTCGAATGCATCTAATCCCCCAAGGTTCGGTGCACACACTGATAAGGGCCGCCAGCGTTTTCTGTTTTTCGTCATAGGCGGCATCTCTGTTTTTTGGATTTTTACCATGTGCAGCGGGGAGACAATGCACGAAGCGTCCAAAAAAATGTGCGAACCATCCAAAACACCTAATAAAGGGATTTCGCAAAAATAATCCCTAACATCCCGTATAGCCATAAAACCTTAGAACCAAAGGTATAATCCAGATCTCCCTACGCAATCATAACACCTTTGCGTTCATTTTCACCTAAACCTATACCTTTGTGGTTTTGACGAAACGCCCGGTTTTCGCTTAATATGAAAAAAATCTGGTATTAGAGATATTGAATACTAATCCAGATCAACCCGCGCAAGTAGCGTTGTTTGCAATGAAGCAAAACCGGGAGTCAGGCATGACACAGTCAGCAACCCATACTTTTTTCACGGTCAATGACCTACCTATGTCCAAACGTTATGACGTTTGGCAAAGTAGTATTGACTGCATTTTCAGCGTCGAAACCCTTCCCGACATCCGCAAGAACAACTTCCATGCAACATTGGATGCGGATTTGTTGGGATCGATGATGATCGCCCGCACCAACAGCACACATCAGTTCTGGGAACGCAGTTCCAAGACAATCGCTGCCGACGGCATGGATCATTATATGGTCCAGCTTTACTATAACGGCGGCATGTCGACAGATGACGGCAAGGACGGCCAGGAAATAGAAGCTGACGGCTTGCTCTTTCAGGACCTGTCGCAAGTAGCACGGGCGACAACAAGCGATTTTGATAACCTTGCCTTCGTCATTCCTCGTCCCCTTCTTGAAGACCGGCTTACCCTGCCCGAAGATCACAACATGCGGTTTCTCAGCCCGCGTGACCCGATGGTCCGGGTTGTTGCAAATCTGATGCGCTCGCTGAAGGCCAATGCTTCGGCGCTCAGGACTGAGCACGCCCATGTGCTTGAAAGCAGCTTTGCCGATATGCTTGCCGCCTGCCTCAATTCCGCATATGGCGAAACCAGCGAGACGACCAACAAACGCCAGAACCTTGAAGTCATGACGTTGATCCGGCGTTATTTCCGTGAGAATTTTTCACGCCCCGATCTCACCCCGGACCGTGCGGCAAGAGAGTTAGGCATTTCACGGTCCAAGCTGTATCAGTTGCTTGAAGAGCATGGTGGCGTTTATCGCTATACACGTGATCTGCGTCTGCGCCGTGCCAAGCAATTGCTTAGCACCACAACGAAGCGTCCCCGTTCCCTTTACGACGTCGCGCTTGAGTGCGGGTTTTCCAGTGACACGTCCTTCATCCGGGCTTTTCGCGAGAAATTTGACATGACGCCGGGTGATTTCAGACGCAGCCAGCAAAATACATTGAATAACGAGCAGGACGCGGATGGCAGTGAACGTGATACACGCTATGAAAAGTGGCTGCACACCCTTTAAAGAGCCCCTTTTACCGCCAAGCCGTGTCAGATTTCCCGCATCTCTGACATGAAATTTTATCAGTATTGCCCGCCACCAACTTACGATATTCCTGAAAACAGGTGCCAAGCACCCGCCACCATTCAGGAAGATCGCAATGAACAGTTTCTGGTCTGGAATTGGGTTACGCCTTGCCGCGACCGGATTGTTCGGGGTGATGAACCTGTTTGTCCGGTTGGCATCCTTTGAGGCCCCGACCGGTCAGATCGTTTTCTGGCGGAGCAGTGTCGCCCTGATCCCGATTGTGGCTTACCTGATGTGGCGCAATCAGTTTCCCAGGGCGCTTAAGACCAAACGCCCGTTAGGACATCTGAAACGCAGCACTTATGGCTGCGTTTCGATGTTTCTGGCCTTTGTGTCGCTGGCTTACCTGCCACTGGCACTGGCCACCGCACTTGGCTTCCTTGCCCCGCTTATTCTGATCCCGGTTGCGATCATCACGCTTCGTGAAAATCCGGGATGGCTTGTAATCAGCGCAACCATCGGCGGCTTTGCCGGGGTGTTCCTGATGCTGTGGCCGATGCTTTCGACCCCGGGGCTGGATCACAATACCCTGATCGGGATCGGGGCCGGTGTCGCCTTTGCTGTCACCACCGCCTTTGCCAAAGTACAGATCAAGGCGCTCACGACCACGGAGCCATCCGGCACGATTGCCTTTTACTTTGCCGTGATCTGTTCCATCGGGGGTCTGCTGACCATCCCGTTTGGCTGGGCACCGCTCTCAACAAGCAACATTGTCTTTCTGATTGGCGCCGGGCTGACCGGCGGGCTTGCCCATATCGCCATGACCGAGGCCCTGGCGCGTGCCCCGGCATCGACCCTGTCGGCCTTTGAATATACCGCCATGATCTGGGCGATCATTCTCGATCTGGTCGTGTTTGGCGTCTTGCCGGCTCCGATCAGCCTGATGGGCGGTGTCTTCATCGTGATGGCCGCGGCCCTGGTGATGTTTAACGACCAAATCGTTGCCGCCGTTGCCCGCAAATTCACAAGAACGACCGAGGCATCAACCGAACCGGCGAACTCACCGGCCGAATAACCCGCTATTACGCCAATTTGGTTTCCTGAAGCTTGGTCAGGGCATGCAGCGCAAGATTGGTCGGCGTTGCGATACCAAGCTCCGCCCCCTTGCGAACGATATACCCGTTCAGGAAATCAATCTCGCTTGCCTTGCCGCGTGCCAGATCCTGTGCGGTTGAGGAAAACTGACCGGGCATGGTTTCTGCGATCTTTTCAATCGCGCCCCAAACATCACCCGGCACCGTCACACCGCATCCCTTGGCAACAGCCAGACATTCATCCACCGCATTACGCATTACATCCCAGACACCGACACCTTGTACGACCTCACCGTAAGGGAGCTGTGTGATCGCAGAAAGCGCGTTATAGGCACAGTTCAAAATCATCTTGGCCCACAGGGCGCCTTCGGCATTGTCGGAGACCTCAACCGGAATTTTGGCAGGCACCAGTGTATCGACGACCGCCTGACTTTGCGCAGATGGGCCGATGACAAGTTCGCCCCGTCCGTGATGTTTGACATGGCCCGGTCCGCCCATACTGGTCGCCACATAGACCACCACCGGGATGACGGGTTGCCCAAGAACACCGCCAAGTCGTCGGGCGTTATCCACACCGTTTTGTAGGCTCAGCACAATCACGTTGGCAGAGATGAAAGGCTTGATCTGTTCGCCGGCTTCAATGGTGTCAGTGGATTTGACGCAAAACAGGATCATATCCGCACCGGCAACACCGGCGGCATCAGTATTCCCCGCCACGGTGACATATTCCTGCGAAGACCCGAAATCGAGCAGCAAGCCATCGCGATTCATGGCCTCGACATGGTTGGGACGCCCGATCAGGGTGACGTCATGACCAGCACGGGCCAGCATCGCACCATAGTAACACCCAACTGCCCCGGCACCCATAACCGCGATTTTCATCTTCCCTCTTGCTCCTGATCCTGTCTTTGTGTCCTATGTGTCAAACAGGCACCCGTTGGTGCCGCTTGACTTTCCTGCGTTCTCGTCCAATCCTGATCAAATCAGAGGAACGTTCAAGCCCTTATAACAAGGGGCCGCGCAAAAGAACCATAACAGACGATCATAAGCGACGCGCTGGCCACCAATATCAGGTAGGCGATCTTGAACAATTCCTCTTATTCCCTAAATCGTCGTCGTTTCCTAACCGGACTTGGCGTCATCGGTGCAGGATCACTTGCATCTGCATCCCTATTTGGATCTGTTCGAACGGCACTGGCATCGGGCATGATCGGCAAGAACAAGGAAGATGTCCTTCTGGTCATTGATGTCCAGAACTGCTTCCTGCCCGGCGGAACCTTGCCCGTCAGTGACGGTGATCAGATCATTCCTTTGATCAACAAGCTTGGTCAGCAGTTCGAAAATGTCATTTTCACCCAAGACTGGCACACGCCGGGTCATGCGTCCTTTGCATCCAGTCACGAAGGCAAGGCCCCATTTGAGACCATCGAACTTGATTACGGCACACAGGTCCTGTGGCCCGATCACTGCGTTCAAGGATCAGACGATGCCAAACTTGCCGCCGGCCTTGACATCCCGCATGCACAACTGATCATTCGCAAGGGTTATCACAGCGAAGTCGACAGCTATTCCACCTTTGTCGAGGCCGATGGCGAAACCAAAACAGGCCTGACCGGCTATATGCAGGAACGCGGGCTTAAGAACGTTTATGTGTGCGGTCTGGCCACCGATTTCTGCGTCAGCTGGTCGGCACAGGATGCGCGCAAATCCGGACTGAGAGTGTCGGTAATCGAGGATGCCTGTCGTGCGATTGACCTGAACGGGTCGCTTGAAGCGGCATGGAGTGCCATGGAGGCCGCAGGCGTATCACGCATGCAGTCATCCGACATTCTGTCATCCTAAGCAGACATGCAAAAAGCCCTCCGGATCTGTATCATCCGGAGGGCTTTATTCTTGTCGTCCAAAACTGGATCAGTTGTTCTTCACCACCGACACATGGCCCGCAGCCCAACCACCCGGCCAGACTTCGGCTTCGCCATTGCGAAGCGTGCGAACCAGTCCAATCGGCACATCCTTGGCAACCAGAACGTCGCCATCTGCACCATCATCAAAGGTCGGTTCGGTCTCGGCAAAGCGGCCGGTATGCCCCAGTTGCGGTTCGCACGGGGTATAGACCGAACAACCGGAATAGTTGGTCGGGTTGTTGGTGGTGTTGACCGCAGCACCCGTCGTGCCGCAGGCAGCAACCACGGTCATCAGTTCAACCGCACGCGCCTTTGCACAGCCAAACACCCGGTGATAGCCAGATGGTGTCAGCGTCATGGACGGGACCAGCAACAAATCAATATCAAGCGGTGCCAGCAGGCAGGACAAGGCCGGCATTTCAATATCGAGACAGATCAGCACGGCAACATTCAGCCCACGCCATTTGATGACATTAAAAGCCTTGCCCGGTGTCAGGTTCCAGTTTTCCGGTTCCTGTTCGCCCGGGGTCAGGGAAAGCTTGTCCTGAATGATGGCATCGCCTTCGGGGGTGAAAATCATCGCGCTGTTGGTTTGCCCGGCATCTGGATTTGAAGGATCAATGTGCCAGGGCATGCTGCCTGCAACTAGAAGCATATCGTGCTTTTTGGCAAGCTCGGCACCATATTTGCGGGCCTCGGGCGCACGGTCGGCCATCCAGGCGATTTCCTGACCGGTTTGCAGACCATCGGGCTTAAAGGCCAACCATTGTTCGCTGGCATATTCCGGCAAGACAAAGATCTTTGCCCCCTGCTTTGCCGCCTCGGCCATCTGGACATCAACGTGATTGGCCCACCCCGCCATGTCTTTAACGGGTCGGCCAAGGTTCGTCGCCCAAAGGGCCAGGGTTACATATTCGGGGAAGGATGCCGGAGACGTCATGATCAGCGTTCCTGATATTCAGAGGGGCGTTTAGCTAAAATCGGCATGATCCGGCCATCAAATGACAGCCGGACCAGAGAGATCGGGAATGGAACCAGACTTAGTTTTTAAGTTTGGTCCAGACACGGTTACGAAGATCGCGCGCCTTGACCGAGCAGTTCTGCGACGCGATCAAAAGGTCTGCGTACTCTTCTGGCATGTTCACGGCCGGATCGGAATTCAACGCCGGATCCATGAATTCGCCAGTCCCCTTGATCGAGTTCATGTAACCGGCATAGTTCGATGCCTCGGCCGCATTTTCCGGCTGCATCATCCAGTTGATGAAGGTCTTGGCATTTTCAAGGTTCGGCGCACCCGCCGGAATGACGAAGTGATCGGCCCAATAGGTCAGGCCTTCCTTTGGATAGACAAATACAGCCTCGGGGATGCTTTCCTTGGTCCGGTGGGCGGCACCGTTCCACTGCATGTGCATCTGAACTTCGCGGGCCGACATGCGGTCGATGGTGCCCTCAGAGCTGTAAACAGCAATGTAGGGCTTCTGTTTTGTGAGAACATCAAGAACCTTCTGGGCCTCTGCCGGGTCCTCGGTGCATTTTTCAACACCGGCATAGTAGGACGCGGCATTAAACATTTCGACTTCGTCGTTCAGCGCGCCAATCTTGCCACGGAATTCTTCGCGCGGTTCGAAGAATTCTTTCCAGCTGTTTTCAAGTTCGCCGTCAACCGCGGCCGCATCATAGGTAAAGCCGGTGGTTCCCCAGAGATAGGTCACGGAGTATTCGCGCTCCGGATCGTATTTCATGGTGTCGTGCGGCTTGGCAACATTGCTGAAATTCTCAAGGCTTTTGGCATCGAATTTTGTTGCCAGACCTTCCTTGATCATCACGTCAACCATGTAGTCGGACGCGACAGCAATGTCATAGCCCGACGCACCGGCCTGAAGCTTTGCCAGCATGGTTTCGTTGGAATCATACACATCAAGGGTCACCTTGATGCCGGTTTCCGCTTCGAACTTTTCCATCAGTTCCGGCGGAAAATAGTTCGACCAGTTATAGAAAAACAGTTCGCCATCCGCCTTTGCCGAACCGACCGACAACAAGGCGATCGCAGATGCTCCCAGAAGCACAGAACGTAGTTTCATCGTGAGACTCCCAAATAAGGACGGTGAGTTGTTTTGTTATTCGGATGGCCGGCCCGTCCGGGAACCGGCAATCCCGTTTTGAATTTCAGAGATCAGTATCGAATACGATCAATCAGGAACGAGATGCTGACAAACAAGATTGAGACAATCAGCATCATCGCGGAAACAGCATTGACCTCGGGCGTGATCCCGATCCGGATCATCCCGAAAATATAGATCGGCAAGGTCGTCGCCCCTGCACCGCCAACAAAATAGGAAATGACAAAGTCATCGAGCGAGATGATGAAGGACAACATCGCGCCCGACAAAATCCCCGGCCACAGCAACGGCAGGGTCACGCGTCGGAAGGCTTTCCATTCATTGGCATACAAATCATTTGCCGCCTCCACCAGTGCCGGGTCCATGCCCTCCAACCGTGCGCGGATCGGCAGATAGGCAAACGGAATGCAAAAGACTGTATGGGCAATGATCACGGTCAGAAGCCCAAGCTTGATACCCAATGCGACGAAGAACAGAAGGGTCGCAATCGCGGTCACGATTTCGGGTACGAGCAACGGCAGAACCAACATGGCTGAAACACCTGCCTCGCCCTTGAACCGGCCACGTGACATACCCATCGCAGCAAGGGTGGCGGCAATGGTGGCCAGCACGGTTGCCGAAACCGCAATTACGATGGAATTCTGGGCCGCACGCAGCATGTCATCATTGGAAAGGGCTGTGACATACCAATCCATGGTAAAGCCGGTCCAGATCGTCGCCAGACGGTTTTCGTTAAACGACAGCGCGATCAGAACGACAATCGGCAAATACAGATAGGCAAAGAAAAACATTGCCGTCGAGGTGATCCCGCGAAAACGCCACAGCGGGTTGGAAGCATCGACTTTCATCGGCTTTCCTCCGGCAATGATTTGAACTTGAACGAATAGACCATCATCGAGATCAGAACGAGCGCCAGAAGCACAAAGCCAAGCCCCGCGCCAAGCGGCCAGTTCCGTGCCGCACCAAACTGGCTGCCGATCAGGTTGGCAATCATCATGAACTTGCCACCGCCGAGAAGTTCCGGCGTTACATAGGCTCCAAGACACGGAATGAAGACCAGAATGCAGCCCGCGGCAATGCCCGGTGCCGAAAGCGGCAAGATCACCCGGCTCATCGCGCGGCGCTTGTCCGCGCCCAGATCAAAGGCCGCCTCGACCAGTCGATGGTCAAGTTTTTCAAGGCTGGCATAGATCGGCAAAACCATGAAGGGAAGGTAGGTATAAGTCAGACCGATGGAAACTGCGTACGGCGTGTAAAGGACATCAAGCCCGCCGGTTTCAATCCCCATCCAGTTCAGCGCCCCATCAATCAGGCCGCCATTGCGCAGCAACAGCATCCACGCATAGTTCCGCACCAGAATGTTGGTCCAGAACGGAATGGTCACCAGAAAGATCAGGAAGTTGCGACGGCTTTGGGGTTGGGTTGAAATGTAAAACGCTGTCGGGAAACCCAGCAAAAGGGCAAAGACCGTGGTCATTGCCGAAAGGCCAAAGGAACGGGCAAAGATCTGAAGGTAGTCGGTATTGACCACCAGATTATCCATCAGATCGCGTTCAAAGATGAAACTGATATACGCATCCATCGAGAATACGCCCCAGTTCACCCCACCATAATCGCCGCGTTCCAACATCGAAACATAGGCCATCTGCAACAGAGGCACGGCCATGAAGAAGCCGATATAGACCACCGCAGGTGCGACCAGCCAAAATCGTTTGGATCGTATGATATTACCCATGATCAATCCGCCAGCACCCGAATGGAGTCAGGGGACATGGTGATGCCGACACGCTCGCCTCGGGCGAAATCGGCCTTCGCACCCGATCCGTTTTGCATCCGGACTGTCAAAAGGGCGTCATTGCCGAGATCAATCTGATAGGTCGTATCCGTGCCGAAATAGATGACGGTCGAAACGGTCCCGACAAGCTGATTGGCCCCGGCCTGGCTTTCCGCAACCAGTCCAAGACGTTCCGGACGAACCGAAACCGTCACCTCGCCACTGCGTTGACTGGACACATCCTGTGTCAGTTCAATCACCTGACCACCGCCAAGCTTTACGGCACGTTTGCCAGCACCATTATCGACAAGATTGCCAACAAGGAAATTACTGTCGCCGATAAAGTCGGCAACAAAGCGGTGGGTCGGGGCTTCATAGATTTCACGGGGCGCCCCGATCTGAAGAATTTCGCCCGATTTCATAACCGCAATGCGGTCTGACATCGCCAGTGCTTCTTCCTGATCATGGGTGACAAAAACAAACGTAATCCCGGTTTCTGTCTGCAGGCGTTTGAGTTCGACCTGCATTTCCTTGCGCAATTTCAGATCAAGTGCCGATAGCGGTTCATCAAGCAGCAAAACCTTTGGCGCTGGGGCCAATGCACGGGCCAGTGCAATACGTTGCTGCTGACCACCCGAAAGCTGGCTTGGCACGCGGTCGCCATATTGGGCGAGCCGCACAAGTTCAAGCATCTCTTCGGCGCGATCATCGGCCTGTTTGCACGCTACACCCTGCATTTCAAGACCGAACGTGATGTTCTGCCGGACCGTCAGATGCGGGAAAAGTGCATAGGATTGAAACACCGTGTTGATTGGCCGCTTGTAAGGCGGAAGGTCATTCAGCGCCTTTCCTTCGAGCAAAATTTGCCCCGAAGTCGCCTGTTCAAACCCGCCGATCAGACGCAGCAAAGTCGTTTTGCCACAGCCCGAAGGACCCAACATGGTGAAAAATTCATTCTGAAAGATATCGACAGATACGTCGTCCAATGCCGTGACTTTATCGGCACCCGACCCAAATGTTTTTCCAACAGACTTTGCCGAAATGACTACTTCTGACATGCACTTCCCCGAATTTGTATTTTGTAAAATGATATAAAATCTACAGAGACTTGCAATCCAGTGGTCGAGAAAGCGTCGATATTTACAGAAGTTCCGCAATATCCGCCTTAAAATGGCATCCAAACTGGTTCTGATTGCGTCATATAGACACTTTACAAAATAATGTGCAGCGCACTATTCCCGCAAAACGAGGACTTCTGAGGCAGAAAGGCAATCAGAGAGCGCCAAACGCGCGGAAATCGCTGTCAAATCAGACAATGCCGGCGTCACGCAGCTTGGCAATCTGGTCGTCGCTAAGGTCAGCCACCTTGCGCAAGATTTCATCACTGTGTTGCCCCAGCATCGGCGGGGCTTTTTCGTCCGTGATCGGTGTCTTGGAAAACTTGATCGGGTTGGCAACTGTCGGGACCGTTCCGGCCGTCGGATGATCAAGCTGCTTGACCATGCCGCGATGCTTTACCTGCGGGTTATCAAACACACGATCAAGGGTATTGATCGGACCGCAGGGTACATTGGCCTTTTCAAGCGCATCAATCCATTCGTCGGTGGTTTTGGCCACCATTGCCTGACGGATTAGCGGTACCAGTTCAGTGCGATTGGCCACCCTGTTGCGGTTGGTGGCATAGCGTTCATCAAGCGGCAAGGCATCCAGCCCCGCGACCGCGCAGAAGCTTTTGAACTGGCTGTCATTGCCAACCGCCAGGATCAGATAGCCATCCGCCGTCGGAAAGGCTTCGTAAGGCACGATATTGGGATGCGCATTACCAAGGCGGCCCGGTGCATTACCGGTCGCAAGATAGTTCATCGCCTGATTGGCAAGAACGGCGGTCTGCACATCGAGAAGGGCGAGATCAATATACTGCCCCTCGCCGGTTACATCGCGGTGACGCAAGGCAGCCAGAATGCCAATCGTTGCGTAAAGCCCGGTAAAGATATCGGCAACCGCAACGCCAACCTTCATCGGCTGCCCACCCGGGGCACTATCGGGCGCACCGGTGATGCTCATCAACCCGCCCATGCCCTGGATCATAAAGTCATAGCCCGGGCGATCCTTATAGGGGCCATCCTGACCAAAGCCCGTGATCGAGCAATAGACGAGTTTCGGGTTCACCTTGGAAAGGGTTGCATAATCAAGGCCGTATTTGGCAAGTCCGCCGACCTTGAAGTTTTCCAGCACCACATCACTTTCGGCTGCAAGATTGCGCACAATCTCCTGACCTTCGGGTTTGGTAATATCAATTGTCAGTGATTTCTTGCCGCGATTGGCGGTGAGGTAATAGGCCGCTTCGGTCGTGTCTTCACCCTTTTCATCCTTGGCAAAGGGCGGGCCCCAACCGCGGGTATCGTCGCCAGCGCCGGGACGTTCGATCTTGATGACCTCGGCACCCATATCAGCAAGGGTCTGGCTGGCCCACGGGCCCGCCAGTACGCGCGAAAGGTCAAGAACACGAAGCCCGGAAAGTGCGCCAGTCATCTGAATATCCCGAAATATCGACTTGGAAAAAGCTGGTAGAAACAAATCGGGCGACAACATTTCTGCTGTCGCCCGATCAGGGTATTTGGATCAGCCTTCGGCGGTGAAGGCCTGAATTCCGGTCTGTGCACGCCCGAGGATAAGGGCGTGAACATCGTGGGTACCTTCGTAGGTATTGACCGCCTCAAGGTTCATCATGTGGCGGATGACATGGAATTCATCGGCGATGCCGTTACCGCCATGCATGTCACGGGCTACACGGGCAATTTCAAGTGCCTTGCCGCAGTTGTTGCGCTTCATCAGTGAAATGGCTTCCGGTGCGCCCTTGCCTTCGTCAAGCAGGCGACCAACCTGAAGCGCGCCCTGCAGGCCAAGGGTGATTTCGGTCTGCATGTTGGCCAGTTTCAGCTGAATCAGCTGGTTCGCCGCAAGCGGACGGCCGAACTGTTTACGATCCATGGTGTACTGACGTGCAGCATGCCAGCAGAATTCTGCAGCCCCCATAGCACCCCATGCAATGCCATAACGCGCCTTGTTCAGGCAACCGAACGGGCCACCAAGGCCCTTGACGTTCGGCAGCATGTTTTCTTCTGGCACAAAGACATTGTCCATGACGATTTCGCCGGTGATCGACGCACGCAGAGAAAACTTGCCTTCGATTTTCGGTGCCGACAGCCCCTTCATGCCTTTTTCAAGGATGAAACCGCGAATAACACCATCGTCATCTTTGCCCCAAACAACAAAAACATCTGCGATCGGGCTGTTGGTGATCCACATTTTGGCACCCGAAAGGGTGAAACCACCATCGGTTTTGCGTGCACGGGTTTTCATGCCGCCAGGATCGGAACCGTGATCCGGCTCCGTCAGGCCAAAGCAACCAACCCATTCACCGGTTGCCAGTTTCGGCAGATACTTCTTGCGCTGTTCTTCGCTGCCATAAGCATAGATCGGATGCATCACGAGCGAGCTCTGAACCGACATTGCCGAGCGATAACCTGAATCAACGCGTTCCACTTCGCGGGCCACAAGACCATAGGCCACGTGGTTGACACCCGGTCCGCCATATTCCTCGGGGATGGTTGGGCCAAGCAGGCCAAGCTCACCCATCTCGGTCATGATTTCGCGATGGAAAATCTCATGACGGTTGGCTTCCAGAACGCGGGTCTGGAGGTTTTCCTGACAATATGCACGGGCCGCATCGCGGATCATGCGTTCGTCTTCGCTCAACTGCTCTTCAAGCAGGAGCGGATCTTCCCAATGAAACGGTGCGCGGCTTGCCATTCACATGGTCCTTTATGAATTTTTCTACAGAAAGCAGGGGCAGCGCCATAGAAGGGCGAGATGACGCTACCCCTGAAAAGCTTAGTTGCTTATGGGTTAAAGCTAGGAACTCGCCAGCCAACTTGCAAATGATAAAAGTGATGCGGTTTATGCAAAAAACTCATAAACTATCCTGAATTGATCACATCAGGATATCGTCTTGGCCCGTCGCATTCCCAGCCTGAAGGCACTCAGTTGCTTTGAACAGACTGCCCGTTTTGGCAGCGCATCGCGCGCAGCAGAGGAGCTTTATCTGACACAAAGTGCTGTCAGTCGCCAAATACAAGGCCTTGAAACCTGGCTTGGATGCAAACTGTTTGCCCGCGAAAAGCAGCGATTGGTCTTAACGCCAGAAGGCGAAAGCTATCTGCAATCCATTCGACCTGCCCTTGATCAGCTTGAAAGTGCGACCTTGACCCTTTTGTCGGGCGGATCGGAAAGCGGGGTTTTGACGGTTGCCGCACCGCCGACATTCGGATCGCGCTGCCTTATTCCATTATTGCCTGACTTTCGGGCCAGATATCCCGACATTGCGATCAATTTCATTTCGCGGATCGGCATGCCCGATTTTGATCGTGAACAGATTGATATCGCGGTTCTGTTCGGCGAAGGAAAGTGGTCGGAACTTGACGCCCACATCCTGCATGGCGAGGAAATGGTCCCGATCTGCAGCTCGCAACTGGTTGCCAATCTGGGACGCGCGCCACAGCCAGAAGACTTGCGAAACTTTCCGTTGCTACATATCGCGACCCGGCCGAGCGGTTGGGCCGATTGGCTTGCGGCAAGCGGGCTTAGTGATATTGACGGTGAAAACGGACCGAAGTTTGAGCATTTCACCATGGCGATGCAGGCCGCCGTTGCCGGACTTGGTGTGGCGTTGTTGCCGACCTTTGCAATTACCGATGAGCTGGCAACCGGCCGGATCATTGCCCCGTTCGGCCAACCCAAGGCCAGTCCGTTTCACTATTACGCCTGCTGCCCGAAAAGCCGCGCTCGGCTTCCCAAGATCCGGGCCTTTATGAACTGGCTTGATCAACTTGATACGGTAAAGAACCTTGCCCGTGAAATTGCCACTCAGGCCAAACTGGCCTGATCAGCTTGCCTTCTGATCGGCTGATAGCGCACGCAATGCGTTCATCCCGCGGCGGCGCAGCACGTCGGCATCTTCCGGACCATCGACAATCTCAAGCAAGCGTACCGTGGCCATCAAATTGCGCTGTGCGTTCGGAACTTCTTCGGGTGTTAGTCGACGCATGCTGTCCACACCTGCACGGCCGATCTGATTGAGCTTTTTCTTGAGCTCCACCACCGCTTTGGCGGCTGAACTCTGGGCTGCGAGCACATCGGAAATGCGGGCGGTTTCGGCAATTGCCTCGGCCGATTTTTCCGCGGCCAGGACTTTCTCGTCATCGAATTCCTGCGAGAAAATCGGACGGGCAAGTGCACCACGACCCGATCCCGGACCTTGAGCCGCTTCAAGCTTTGGCAAGGCATCGATCACGCGTTCCGGCGTTGCGCCAAACATCGTATCGGCAAGCGCGCGCGATACCCGACGACGGGTTTCAAGCAGCTTTTCACCCCAACGGCCATCCTTGCGGATTTTAAATTCGCGGGTGATGCGGACAAATTCCGAAGCATACCAGCGGGCCAGTGACAGGATGTGGGCTTCGTCCTTACCGGTGCCGACACCTTGTTCAATCTCGGTTACCGTCTCTGCCAACAGGTCAATGATCAGATCACCGGTTTCAGCAAGGTTGGTTTTCTCGATTGTGCGGTCATCAGACTTGGTCGACAGCACACGGATCAGCTTGAACAACTCGCTCGGCCGCAAAAGGCGCGCCAAAACCGCGAGCAGGAACATCGGCTCAAGCCCAGGCTTATCCTTTGAGATCGACATGAACAGGTCACGCAACCATTTCACATCGCTTGCATCGAGCACCCTGATCGGTGCGGACGGGAAGCGTTCACGCAACTGCGCAATTTCGTCGCCAACCCGCAAGATCTTGCCGACTTCGGCAAAGGCCGTAAGGTGAATGCGCGAGCCAAGCCGGGTTGCCAATGCGCGCTCCTGCTTCACCCCGGTATGAGAATTTTCAAGTTGATCCTCAATCGTCTGCGCCCCGATTTGCCAAAGCTTACGCTCTGCGATGGCGAGTTTTGCAGTGTCGCGGGTCGCAGCAGCCTTGTCGATGTCTTTCATCACCTGCTGGAATTCGGGACCACCGGATTCCACCACAACATTCCAGATTGGCATCAGCGATGACCGGCTGATCCGGATGCTTTTGTCATTCGGCTCGCCAGAGGTCAGCAGGTCTTCAAACGGATCGCAGAACTGACGCATCGGTGTCGGATAGCGTTCCGGTTTGAGCGATGCCAGACGCGGGCGCAGGATCTGAAGAATGGCTTCATGGGGCAATGGCAATTTGGGATCGGCACGATCACTTTCGATCGCGCGCGTGAAGCGGGCAATTTCGTTACTGCTGAGCGATTCAAACAGTTTGCCAAGTTGCGAAACGCCAAGCTTTCCGGCGTCTTCAATCTTCATGCCGACTGTCTCCTGAAGCGTTCGAGACGATCCATCATATCGGCGTCAATTTCACCACTGCCCAGCTTACGCAATTCACCAGCCCAAAGCATCTGATTAACCCGTACATCAGCCCAGAACTGCTGTTCGGACTGCTCAATCTCTGAAAGCGGCAAGACCGGTGCAAAACTTGCTACTTCCTCGACGGTTTCGCGCTGTTTTGCGCGATCCGTCAGAGATCGCCTATCCCATACATCAATCAGTTCCTGCCAACCATCAAGCAGCCACCAGAGATACTCAATCGTCTCACCGATGGCCTTTTTGGCAGTTTCCCAATCCGTCAGAACCTTGCCAAGTTCGCTGTTCCAGCTATCAACTTCCTCGATGCGCTTCAAGGCATGATTACTTGTCGAACGGGTCGCACTAACGATACGTCCGGCCATAAAGCGGAAGTCGGACTGTTCGGAATTTGACCATTCCTCGATATCCTGGGCAAACTTTTTGAGCCCGTTGGCCAGAACACGAAGCTGCCCCTGACATCCCTCAAGGTCCAGACCGACCGGGGCGATCATCTTGCTCCATTCGCCAAGGCTATCAATGATGGTATCGTTTGCGACCTTGTGCTCGGATGCAAAGCGGTTCAGCGCCCGGCGAGCGCGAATCTGACCTTCGGTGGTCATCAATTCTTCGCGCTTCATGTCCTTGACAGCATCACCACCAAGTTGGCGCAAGGCCTGATGGAGAACCGCCATCTGACCGAGTTCGCGTGATGCTTTTTCCGTCCAGTTGCGCCGCGTGCAGGTGCGCGCCAGTTGCACCCCGCCAACGCCGGTACTGCCAACGTCGCGACTATGCTCCAGAACCGTTTGCGGACGGACATCCTCCAACTCGATAAGGCGGTCGTAAAGCATGCGGTCATGAACCGAAAGATCGAACACTTCGCGCAATGTATCGAGCGGTAATTCATAGGTGCCAAGTCCGCCAGACAGACCGGGCAACATGATCATTTTCCGTCCGGCCTTGCCAATGGAAACGCGCGCGTAACGCAGGGTCTTGGTCGTAAACGGAGTCCTGACACCGCGCGAAGCAAATGTTTGCGGCAAGCACGCCAAAGGATCGTCCGGCACCTCATGCGGTTCAGGAGACTTGTGGCTGACGGAATTTACGATCTTCTGTTTATTCATTCTTGGCTTTGGCTAAGCGGTATCGGCGCTAATGTCTGATGGTCACCCTGACGCCCCTTTAAGGGCAGGATTCCCGGCGTAAGAAAGCAGTACGTAATGAACATTTTGTCATTTTGGCCAGAAATTCTCGGGACAACTCAGACTATCCCGACAAGGTGGTAATTACATTAACAACCTTCCCCGAAATTACCACCATCAACTGGCGGCGCCAAATTGCCATTTTTCACCGAATGTCAGCAAGTCCTTATAGTGTCTCTTGTGCTTTTTCCCACGTTTTCACATACGCCTTCCATTCCGCACCATCCGGAATGGATTCATCAACCGTCAGGAATGCCCGACTGTCGATCATGATGGCCACTTCTTCGGTTTCCACCGGTGCCTTGACCATCTTTGTCTGATAGGCGCTTGGATGTGGTCCGTGCGGGAAACCGCTTGGATGGAATGTTGCCATTCCGGCCTTTATTTCGCCGCGACTGAAGAACTCGCCTCGGTGATAAAAAATGAACTCATCTGCATCTTCGTTCGAATGATAGAACGGCACACGCATGATACCGGACTCGCCCTCTCCTACCTTGGGGATGAAGGTGCTGATTGAAAAGGTCTCTGTGACAAAGGTGCACGACGCTGCGGGCGGCGTTCTCTGACCGTCGGAGCGATGTTTTGCAAGGTCGCGCCAATTCAGCTTCACCACACAAAGATCGCCTTCCCAACCAATCGCGTCCAGAGGGTTGAACGGATAGGTCAGGGTCGAAACCTGCCCACGGCGCTTGATGTGAATTTCCCAGAAGGCATCGTCTTGCTGGGCAATGAAGGCGTCATCAATTCTGGGCAAGGTAAACAGCATCGGGTTAATCGCGCTTGGCCCGCCCTGTGCTGCGTCCGGCAGCTTGAAGGCCGATGCCGTTGCCTCGATCATCATAAATTCTGAAAGTTCAGATGGCTCAATCCGCCAGGCGGTGCCGCGCGGTAAAAGGATATAGTCCCCGTCGCAATAGGGTAGATGACCGTAATCGCAAAACAGTGCCCCGGACCCGTTGTGAACAAAGATCAGCGTATCGCCATCCGCATTACGGGCAAGCGCATGCATCTTGTTTTCGGTTTTCCAGTAACGTACTTCCATATGATCATTGTGAAGCACTCGACGGGCCTGCAATGGGCAGGCCGGGCCTGGTGAAAGCTTGCCAAGGGAAAACGCCCGTGGTCGCAAAGGTCCTTCAAATGTCGCCCAGCCGGCCGGCGGGTGACGATGATAAATTTGCGCGGACGGCCCCGCGAAGCCGGCACGTCCGACTTCGCGCTGATATGTTTTTTGGTCGCCTTGCCCATCAGAGCGCGCGACACATTGACCTTCGCTGTTTGGAAGCCTGATCCAGTTCGTCATGTGATCCTCCCAGATCGGTTTTATCGGGAGCCAAACGGAGTGGATCGCAACCATGCCCCCTTTCTACCGATATGAGAAAGAAGTGGTTGTTTTTCAAGCGTTACGAATTGGAAACACAAAATCATTGAGCGCCTTACTGCGCCAAAAAAATCAACCTGTGATATCATCGTAATTCTCGAAAGGCGGTGCATAGATCAGGGACCGAAAACGATGTCAGATCGCAATACCCAGCAGGCCATTTTTCTGAACCAAGGCAAAGGCCGCAGCTACGACATGGGCCGAATCAAGGCCAATTTTAAGGCTGATGGTCAGGAAACAGCCAATCAGTATTCCATTTCTGAATGGTGGATGGAGCCAAACACCAAAGGTATCGGCGCGCATTCTCACGATGAGGGGAACGAGATTTTCTATGTGCTGGAAGGCACAATGAGCTTTCTGATCGGTGAGAACTGGCAGGAAGCAGAAAAAGGCAGTTTTATCTATGTTCCGGCTGGTGTGCAGCACGACTTTGGGAACCGCAGTTCGGAAAAGGCAGGTGTGCTGAATATCTTCGCACCCGGCGCGTTTGAAGAAAACATGCCCAAAATCGTTGAATGGTTCAAAGACAACCCACCGCAGAATGTCACCTGATGGCCTGCCAGTCATAGCGTCGCATATAGTCAAGGAATGCACGCATGGCAGCACTAGGAAGACGACGATCCGGATAATACAAGAACCAATGCGGCAAGGTCTGGCTCCACTCAGAGAGCACCTCCACCAGCTGACCAGTCAGTATATAGGGCTTGGCGTAGTCCTCGAAAACATGTGCCAGCCCCATGCTTGCCAGGGCGGCCTGCAATTCGTTATGCGCCGTACTGACCGTCAAGCGGCCGGTGGGCGAGATTTCGAACTCTTCATCCCCCTCGACAAATTTCCAGTTAACAAGCCTACCATTGGAAAACCGGCGTTTGATACAGTCATGATTTATAAGGTCATCTGGCGACCTAGGCTGGCCGTGCTTCTTAAGATATTCAGGCGAAGCAACAATCGCATAACGAAGCGCCGGACCAAGCGGAAGTGCGATCATGTCCTGTGCGAGCTGCTTGCCAAACCTTACGCCTGCATCAAACCCTTGTTCGACAATGTCGATGACCGCCGCATCACTGATCAGTTCAATCTTCACTTGCGGGTAAGCATCCATGAAGTCGAAAGCAAGCGGGCACAGAAAATGATCAATTGCCGGTGCAGGCGCATTTATACGTAACGTCCCGGACGGGCTGTCTCTCAATTCATCGACTTCGGCAATCGCAAGCCTGATATCGCTTAGCGCTGGCATCAATCGTTCAAGAAGACGCTGCCCTGCTTCTGTCGGGGAAACACTTCTTGTTGTCCGATTAAGCAACCGGATCCCCAATGCCTCTTCCAAAGCGTTCATTGTCTGGCTCAATGCCGAAGAAGATACGCCGCGCTCGAGTGCGGCCGCACGGAACCCGCCGCACCGAACGATGGCGACAAACACATCAAAGCTGTCTAGACGCATTGCACTCATTGCGAAGTATATCTAATCAATCTGGTTAACTTTACATATATTATCAGATCAATTTTCCTCTGTCATGCTCGTCTGATGGATAACGTTGCGCTCCAATTGCTTCCTTTTGCCAATCATTGCAGGCCCACACCACTGAATGAAGCAAAGAAGTGCCCACCGAATAAGGGAAGACAGATGAGTACCCTAACCCTGAACAGACGCGCCATCATGCTGTCCGCCGTTGCAGGCGCATCCAGCATGTTCATCCCAAGCTTGGGCTTTTTTGGCGATGCAAATGCCCAAACCGCAGCTTCAGCAGGCAGCAATACCGGTCACTACCGCTTCCGCGTTGGCGAAATCACCGCAACGGTACTGAGCGATGGCATCATTGGCGGGCCACCGCGCATCTATGCGAGCAACGCTCCTGAGGCTGAACTGGAAGAAGTGCTGCGCCAAGCATTCCTTCCGACCGATCACATGACGCTCTACATGAATACACTGCTGATAGAAACCGGTGGAAAGCGGATTCTTATCGAAGCCGGCGCAGGCAAGACGATGGGGCCGGGCGGCGGTCGCATATTTGATAACCTTGCTGCAATCGGACTTGGTCCTGCTGACATTGATGCGGTCGTCATCTCGCACACCCATCCAGATCATGTCGGCAATCTTCGTACTGCGGATGGCGGCAAAGCGTTTCCTAATGCCAGGGTCTTTGTCCCGAAGGCGGACTGGGATTTCTTCGTCGCCAACGATCCGGACCTTTCCTATATGCCGGTCCCGCAGGATTTCCGCACGCGCTTCGCCGCAAACATCAAGAGCAGCCTTGAACCGGTCACACGCGATATCGAGCTTTACGAAGCAGGTGACGAGATCGTACCGGGCCTGACAACGATTGTCGCTGCTGGCCACACACCGGGCATGGCGACCTTCCTTGTTCATTCAGGCAAAGAACAGCTCCTGCTGACAGCAGACCTTGCTTATCACCCGGTCATCAATGTCGATAGACCTTGGATTCCCGGCCCAGACCGTGACAAGGAGACAGCACTCAACTCCCGCCGTCGTATTTTTGACAGGGCCGCTGCAGACCGCATTCCGGTGCTTGGCTTCCACTTCCCGTTTCCCGGACTTGGTCACATGCTCAAGACAGATGAAGCCTACGCATGGGTCCCTGCCAACTGGGCGTTTTGAAACTCTGGTATAATAAAGTGCCGCCCGTCAGAGCAAATTGGGATGGCCCGATGACTTACCAGCGCGTCCCGAATTGGGCTGGTTGAAGCTTGCATCCACAAAGCGAATCACATCGATCTTGGATCATGTCAGTCTTTGACGAATATGCAGCCTATCTGATGCTCAGAAAAAACCAAATGCCCGGAGGGATATCCGTCCGGGCCTTTGGTTTAATGGTGCGCCCGACAGGATTCGAACCTGTGGCCCCCAGATTAGGAATCTGGTGCTCTATCCTGCTGAGCTACGGGCGCACTGCCAAAAGGCAGCATTCCATTAGCAGCAAATCCGATGGCGATCAATCCGCGAGGGCACGGATATTGCCACCTTGGTGGTCAAAACATTGCCCGAAAAACGAATCAGCCGAGGATGCGCTCACCCTCGGCTGATTAAAACCCTTATCGATGATCGCCTTAGTCGAACAGGCGCTCGATCGGGAAGGAATAGGTCAGCGACAGGATTTCTGTACCCGGGTTCTCGTCACCGATGCTGGCGTTCGAGATGTGCGAGATACCAAGGCTCAGACGTTCGTGGCTGTCAAAGCGGAAGCCGAGCTCAAGACCCGAACGGAATTCGATCCAGTGACCAAGATCTTCACCATTGCCCTGATGGTATGCGCCAACCGAGGTGTAGACGCTGGAAACAAAATGATCGCCCCACAGAACATCAACAGCCAGACCGCCATAACCGTGAACGGCACCTTCGGAAGTGACCATCACACCGCCGATCGGGCGGGTGACATCAAACATCGCGTGCTGCGCACGATAGTTCAGACGAAATTCGGCAGCTTCTTCGTCCTGCGTGATATCGACCATACCGGTCGAAAATTCAAGCAGTCCGGAATCGTTATCATTTCCAAGAATTTGCTGTGCTTGTGCGGTGTTCAAAAAACCAAACAGTACGCAAACTGCAAGCAGTTTCCCCAAAACCAACTTCATTAACCAAGTCCCCACTAGATCAATCGGTTCGATATACTACCCAACCGTGCTTCAAACTCAACAACACAATGCTGCTTGTCTGTTAATTTTACACAAACTTCTTGCCATCAAACCGGTTGGTCGCCAGGACCAGTTCCCGGATAATCCCGGGTTCGCTGGCCGCATGCCCGGCATCATCAACGATGACCAGTTCAGAGCCATCCCACGCCTTGTGAAGTGCCAAGGCCGAAACTGGCGGGCACACAACGTCATAGCGCCCCTGCACAATGACGAGCGGTGCATGGGAAATACGACCAATGTTCTTGATCAACTGGTCTTCTTCAAAGAAGCAGCGATGTACAAAATAATGATGTTCAAGCTTGGCCAGCGCCAGCGCGATCTGGTCACTCTCAAAGACCTCGACCAGACCATCATCAGGCAGAAGCGTACAGCATGTCGCCTCATAGGCTGACCAGACTCGTGCGGCATCAATGGCCGCCTCTTCACCATCCTTGCCAGAGAAGATATCGGCATAACGGTCAAGCAAGGGCTGATAACCGGGATTATCTTTGAAACCAGCAGCATCAAGGAAGCGGCGCTCTGCCTCGGGAAAGAACCGCCCCATGCCTTCCATGAACCATTTGATTTCGGATGTCGTGCCAAGAAAGATACCGCGCAGGACAAAGCCTGTAACGCGTTCCGGGCAAGCCTGACCGTAGGCCAACGCCAAAGTCGACCCCCACGAGCCCCCAAACACCAGCCAACGATCAATGCCGCGCTCCTTGCGCAGGGCTTCGATATCGCCAATCAGATGTTCGGTCGTGTTATTTTCAAGGCTGCCGAACGGGCGTGATTTTCCGGCCCCGCGCTGATCAAATAAAATCACACGGTACTTTTCCGGATCAAAGAAGCGGCGGCTGTTGAGCGAGATGCCCCCACCCGGACCGCCATGCAGGAAGATGACCGGCAGCCCATCGGGGTTACCAACTTCTTCCCAGTAAATCTCGTGACCGTCTTCACGAGGTAACCAACCCGACTGATGGGGCGAAATTTCGGGATAGAGCACGCGAAGGACCTTTTCTTTATTAAATGGGACGCTGTCTTTTCGCCGGTGGTGGCGCGTACAAGAAGTCGCATAAACAACGGTATAAGAACAAGCTCTATTGCGCCCGCGACTAACGGGCGAGGCAGAGCCAGAACGGGTTTTCAAGTGTGATGTAAGGCCCACCGCGATTTTCAATCACGCCACGTACCCGAACTTCCTGCCCGACCCAATCCTGCAGGATGTCTTGAAAGTCTTCGCCGTTGGCGAATGCATCGCGCAAGGTAGCGTCCAATGCGATGGTGAAATCTTCGCGCCAATTCGATCCGAAGTTAAGGTAACTGCGCCATTCCTGATGTTCGATGCTTCTGATCGTGCCATCAATCAATGCAAATCTGCCAATCGCATCGTGGGCGGTCGGGATATTCTCTGCCCCCGCATCATGGGCCCGCACATAATAGGCTGTCTCTGGGCTAGGGTCGGACCATATGCCAGACTGATTTTTGATCGCAGCATCCTCGATCCCGATCAGCTTCGGCACATCCTGCCCGCTTTCAGGAACAAGCATCGCGAGACCGGCAGCCAAAAGTTCTGCATGCCAATCGCCGACACCTTCACCTTGAATGCGAACCGGTATTCGTCCGAGAAAATCTGGCTGTTCGGCCAGCGGCGTGACCGAAACCTTGTTTGCACTCGCCTGTTCCAGCCATGCCCGTGCCGCGTCATCATATCCCGGTACAAACGCAATATCTGCCAGCCGAAATGATTTTCCCGACAGCTCGGCGACGGTGAATGCATCAACCGCTTCAATATTGAGCTGCACATCACGCCAAACCGGCCGCGGATCCGTTGAGAGCAGCGTTTGACCATCACCCGCGATGATGTCAGCACCGCAGCGCCAATCGGCGGCCATCACGGGTAGATTGGCCCCACAAACGGCGACAACAAGCAGCATTAATGTGCCTTTACGCCACACCAATGTCGATCCAGCCCAAAAATTTCCCCATTTTTGATGCTTGATTCGGGATTGCGAAAAGATTGAATGATCAAGGAACACGCGCTACCAATTCCCGGTTGGTTTCGCAAATATATTGCGCCACAGCTTACACGGCCAAAGGACACGAGGAAAGATATCAATGGGCTGGCTGAACTTTCGTTCACATAAACATATTGCAGGTGTACTTGCAGCGATTGCGCTGAGTACTGCCGTTGCCGGATGTTCAACCAACCGGGCGACCGGCGAAGACAGCTTTACGGCCTTCATGTCGCCCGAGCAGGAAAAACAGATCGGCTCGCAGGAACATCCGAAAATGGTCAAGGAATTCGGTGGTCAATACACCGAAAAGGACCTGCAGACGTACGTGACAGAAGTCGGTGAAAAGCTGGTTGCGGTTTCGGAAACCCCGAACGAGAAATTCACCTTCACGGTCCTCGATTCCCCGGTTGTCAACGCCTTTGCCCTGCCCGGCGGATATGTATATATCACGCGTGGCCTGGCGGCCCTTGCGACCAATGAAGCAGAACTGGCAGGCGTCCTTGCCCATGAGATCGGCCACGTCGTTGCCCGTCATTCCGCACAACGTTATAGCCGCGGTGTGCTGACGCAAATTCTGGCTGGTGGTCTGGCTGTTGCTGTCGGAAACGGTGCTGGCGAGTTGATTGGCACCGGGGCAAACGCATATCTCAAGTCCTTCTCGCGCGAACATGAATTCGAAGCCGACATGCTTGGCATTCGCTATATCACGCGTGCGGGTTATGACCCGGATGCCATGGCGACTTTCCTTGAAAAGCTTCGTGCCCATTCACGACTTCAGGCCAAACTTGCCGGTCGATCCCCTGACGATGTCGATCAGTATGATTTCATGGCAACCCACCCGCGCACGCTTGATCGCATTGAACAGGCCCATCAAAGTGCCAATGTCACCGCGGTTGCCAATCCGGAAAGTGGTGCTGTGCGCTATATGACGGCAATTGACGGTATTCTGTATGGCGACGGCCCGGATCAGGGTTATGTCCGGGGGCAAGAATTTGTCCATGTGCCATTGAATTTCCGGTTTGAAGTCCCCGATGGCTTCACAATGACCAACCAGCCAAATGCCGTTATCGCCCGCGATGGCAAAGGTGCCCAGATCATCTTCGAGGGCGCGTCTGGCGCAAAGGACATGCGCCTTGATAGCTATCTTGAAAACGGGTTCTCGAAGCAGATCGCCATTCGAAATATTGAAATGCTCGACATCGAAGGCCAGGAAGCCGCCACCGGTAGCGCTGATATCTCATTGCGTTCGGGGCCTGCGCGCCTACGCGTGGTTGTGATCCGTCATGGCAGCTCGGCCTATCAATTCCTATTTGTCACACCACTTGATCAGGCTGATAACTATAACCTGCCGCTGCGCCGCACGACCTATAGCTTCCGCCCGCTCACCGAGCGGGAAAAGAAGATCTATACCCCGCTTCGCATCAAGGTACGTGCGGTAAACCCGGAGTATGACCTGCAGACCTTTATCGACGACATGGAAGTCGACAAGGCACCGGCTGATGTCTTTGCCACGATCAATGGCCTTGGCGATGGGCAGGCCCCGGCTGTCGGGTCGCTGGTCAAGGTGGTTCGGCACTAAAACGCCAAACTATCCAAACCCAAACACGACAAAAGGCAGCATATTGATGCTGCCTTTTTCTTTTCCGATTGCTCACTTTCCCGAGGGGATAACGGAAAGTCTAGCTGCTTGTAATCTGTTCGATGACGGCCCCCTGACCATCAAGGGCGACCGCGATCAAATGACCACCGCGGCCTGCACCACCGTCCAGCGACAGGGTAAATTCACGTTCCTGCAAGCCCATCTGACCTTGGGATGCACCGCGTACAATACGGGCACAGTCGTAATACCGTTCAGTGATGGCTTCAAACATTGATCCACCCCACCAGAAGGTATCCGTCTGGCCTGTCAGTGGCCGCGAACCATCCAGACCCGTATGAACAAAGATCAGGCGCCCATCTGTCGAATAGGCCGCGTGCTTGAGATCAGACATCAATGCGTTATGGCCACTATGGCGGCGCACGGCATCCGCAAAGCCCGAGGTCCACTGCGAGATCGCATGTGCGCCCTGATGCATAGTCCTTTGGACATTGACCGGGTCAAAGCCATAGGCGCGTACCGGTCCTGCGATGCCACGGGTCAGCATCCAGTCAAAAACCTCGCCCGGGTTTGGGGCAAACTGGATCTGCTGCAACTTGGACAGCATTTCTTCGGCTGCACCGCGCAGGAAGGCGATATCACTGATATCAACACCATCCTTGGCAATGAAGAAACGGCGAAACAGCAACAGCTCGTTGATGGTTGCGACGACATTTTCGGCCGTTCCATCACCCCAGTAATTGCCAAGATAGACAAGCCTGTCGCCCGGTTTCATATGTTGCGCAAGTTTCTGGTGAACGGCGCATAATGCGCCATGATCACCATTGATTGCGCCGACGACCCAGATTCGCTCAGCCGGCTTGATCGGCGCCAGAACTGTACTCATCGCTGTAACCTGCCCAAAACAAAAATAAAACCGGCCCAAGCGTATATCGCGGGCCGGTTTTTATAAATAGTTGTCTGAAGGGACCTTCGCAATCAGGCAGCCTTCTGCAAAAGCTTTTCGAGTTTGCCAGATGCCTTATCCTTGTCGATTTTTTCAATCGCGGCAAGTTCATCAACGAGGCGCTCGAAAGCTGCTTCGTAGATCTGACGTTCGGAGAAGGACTGTTCCGGCTGAGTCGCGCTGCGATGAAGGTCGCGCACGACTTCGGCGATCGAAACCGGGTCACCCGAATTGATCTTTGCTTCATATTCCTGGGCACGGCGGGACCACATGGTGCGTTTCACACGCGCGCGGCCCTTAAGGGTAATCAGCGCGGAATCCATCTGTTTTTTCGAGGACAGCTTGCGCAGACCGGAGTTGCCAACTTTGTTCACCGGCACGCGCAGGGTCATGCGGCTAGATTCAAAGGTAATTACATAAAGGCGCAATTCCTGCCCCGCAATTTCCTGGGTTTCCAGGCCATCAACACAGCCAACACCATGTGCGGGGTAAACAACGTAATCGCCAACAGCAAACGGCAACTTATCCGACATCAAGCATCCTTCCGGCCCAATCAGGCCTGGTCATTCAACTGCAACACTACAGAACCAGCGACGCAAAGAGCTGCACGCGACCAAGCTTTTTGGCAAAGTCGCGGTTCAGACAGGAAATTCAAATACGGAAATCCGACATTTCGGAACGAGCCTGTCGAGCCCTTAGCGCGAATTGTGAACCATAACACAACAAGCCATCAGTTTACAGGAATTTTCCCGGCAACCCGTTCAATGCAGCCATGCGCAAAACCCACTGGCGCAAACCAGTGGGTCAAAAATCGCATGTAATATCGGGGGTTAGCCCAAAAATCAGTCACCCGTTCCGGGGGCTTCGGAGAGCAATTCGGTCTTGCCGGATTTGCCGTTCCATTCATCCGCATCGGCAGGCGCATCGCCCTTGCGGGTAATATTTGGCCAAACCTCTGCAAATTTACGGTTGATTTCCAACCAGTTATCCAGATTCGGTTCGGTATCGGGAATAATCGCTTCAGCGGGGCATTCCGGTTCGCAAACACCACAATCGATGCATTCATCAGGGTGAATCACCAAAAAGTTTTCACCTTCATAGAAGCAATCGACGGGACAAACCTCGACGCAGTCCTGATACTTACACTTGATGCAGTTTTCCGTCACCACATAGGTCATGGTGTAACTCCGTACAGGTTGCGGGGCCAGATTGCGGCTGCACCCGCTTTTGGCCGTTTTCTCTCTCGGGAATTGGGTTATCACGCACCGCAGTTGTGTGCAACTCCAATAAAACCCTAATTTTTTGCGTAGTATTCTGTTTGCATCGCACCGCAACGGTGCACAAAGCCCATTACAGATTGCCGCGGCCCCGCTGCAGTGCAGTGCAGCGCAGACCATACAGATTTCCGGTCACTTTTCCAGATCTAAGGGGCCCAACTCATTCACATAATCGTCCCGTTCCTCCGGATTTGCGCGGATATGCGGAGTGAAATCACAGGAAGATTTATATCTTTCAAGATTTTACGACAAAATAGCCCGTGCAAATCCGGGGGATCCAAAGGACAACTGATATGAGAGAAAGCCTCTGCGTCAAAACCCTTGACCGGGGCAACGGCCCCGCTCTGCGGGCCTTTCCTTGCTCTTTCTCTCATATCAGTTGCCGGGGCGGTCATGTGAATGAGTTTGGCCCCTAAATCCCGCGGAGAATTGCTTTTACCCCCGCAAAGCCATAGTCTGCTTCGCAAGGGGTATAACAGAAGAAACTGTGGGGATCGGATTGCCGGAAAAAGGCCTTGATCAACAACGGCTTAGATGGCGCGATCGCTTGTCTGTCAAACAGGCAAGGATTGCGGTCGGCCTTACTTTGCTGATCGGCCTGTTATTCAGTGGCATTCAGATTGTCTGGGATCTTCGTGAAGAACAGAACCTGATTGACCGCACCGTAAACCAGGTTCTTGCGACCCTGCGCGAGTCTGCGACCCAGGCTGCATATGGACTGGATGAAACACTCGCAGCCCGCGTCATTTCCGGCCTGTTCGAATATGAGCCAGTCTACGAGGCCGAGCTTCGCGATAACTTCAAAAATGTTCTGGCACGCAAGACCGAGCAGCCAATCAATTCCAATCGCACATTCCTGACCCAGATTATGTTTGGGGAAAATCAGGAATACGAAATCCCGCTGAATACAGACGGACCAAACGGTCTGGTCGGCCATCTCAGTGTCAAGATCGATACCGACATGATCGCAGAGGGGTTCATCAACCGTGCATCGCGCATTCTGTTGTCGGGTATCGTACGCAACCTTCTGCTTGGCCTGGTTCTGGTTGCTTTTTTCTATATCACACTGACCAAACCGCTTCTGGGCATTGCCGCACAATTACGCCAAATCGATCCAGAAAAGCCCGACTCTGCTGCCATCAACATACCCCCCCATCATGCCCGCAATGAACTTGGCATGATCCTGCAGACAACACGTGGGCTGGTCGAACGGGTTTCATCAACACTCGACAGATTGCTTGAAAGCCAGCAAAAGGTCCGCGACCGTGAAAGCCGCCTGAGCGCCATCGTTCAAAATGTCGCGGACGGCATTCTGACCATCACGCCGACGGGCCGCATTGTCGAATGCAATGCCGCAACCAAAGAGATCCTCGGCCTGATGCGTGATGAGACGCCAAAGGGCCGAACATTACATGAATTCCTGCTGCCGCGTGCCGTGCCGCTTCTCGAACACAGTTTGGAAGAACTCGCCGCACACGCCCCCGGTGCCGAAGCCGTCGAGAAACGCTTTACCCTGCCGATCGTGCGCGCCGATCAGAAGGAAATCGATGTCTCCATTGCATTGCGCCTGATCCCCGATAGCGCAACACCATTGATGACGGCTGTTCTGAACGACATCACCGTGCGAAAGCGTTACGAAGAACAACTGGTCTATATGGCCAATCATGACACACTGACCAACCTGCCCAACCGCAGCATGCTTGAACGCAGCCTGTCAGAAGCCTTAAACACCCATAAAAACAATGCGTCCGAGCGCAGTGGCGCCACCGCAATCCTATTCATTGACCTTGATCGTTTCAAGGTGATCAATGACAGCCTTGGTCATGACGTCGGTGACCTGATGCTCAAGGCCGTCGCACTCCGGTTGCAACGTGTGATCGGGCGACAGGAAATTGTCGGCCGATTGGGCGGCGACGAATTCCTGATCATTATTCCTGACCTTAAGGAAACGCAGGATGCCGTCATCCTGTCGCAGGCTGTACTTGATGCCTTGGCACCGGCCTTTGACATCAACGGACGCGTTCTGTTTGTCACACCGTCTATCGGGATTGCCCTTTATCCATCTGATGGCGAAGATTTCCCGGCCCTGATGCGCAATGCCGACACCGCAATGTACAGTGCGAAATCCAGTGGCGGAGGAACCTATCACTTCTTTACCAAGACCATGAACGAAAGTGCCATGGCGCGCCTTGTGATCGAAAATGATCTGCGAGAAGCTTTGGTAAAGGACGAGTTTGAACTGCATTACCAGCCGAAGGTCGATCTGCGGACAAACCAGGTCTGCGGCCTTGAAGCGCTGATTCGCTGGAAACAGCCGGGCCGAGGCTATATTTCGCCAATGCAGTTTATTCCGGTTGCCGAGGAAACCGGCCTGATCAGCAGGATTGGCGAATGGGTTTTCCGTGAAGTCTGTCGCCAGATTTCCGAGTGGGATGCTCAATCACTTCCGCCGATGCCGATTGCGGTCAATCTGTCACCAAGACAATTGATCGAGGGCCACATCACCGAGACGATTTCACGCATCCTTGCCGAGACGGCAACACCAGCCGCCCGTATTGTACTTGAAGTCACGGAAACGGCGATGATGCAGGAAATCAAGAAGGCGGCCACCATCCTTGATGAGCTGCGCCATCTTGGTTTAAAGATCGCGGTTGATGATTTTGGTACCGGGTATTCGTCACTCGCCTATCTCAAACGGTTGCCGATCAATTCCATCAAGATCGACCGTTCGTTCGTACGGGATGTCACCATCGACACAGACGACGCCGCGATCACGCGCACCATTATTGCGATGGGGCATAACCTTGGCCTCAAGGTTGTCGCCGAAGGGGTAGAGACCCAGGAACAAATGAATTTCTTGCGGGAATGCAATTGTGATGAAGTCCAGGGCTTCCTGATCGCAACCCCGCTGCCGCCCGAAGAAATTGTCCAATACATTCGACGACCATCGATCGACATGTCGAGTGAAATCTAGCCCGCCAGACATACCCAATTGATCGATGCTTCGCCACCACTGCCCCGCAAAATCGAGATGAAAATGCCAAACACCAAATCCGTATTGCTCGTTGATGACAGCAAGTTTGCCCGCCTTCTGGTCAAGGCATTCATTTCCAGCAATTTTGCCAATTGGGAAATCGACGAGGCCGAGGATGGCGCCAAGGCGCTTGAGATGGTTGATGCCAAAACCTATGACTACATGCTGGTTGACTTCAACATGCCGGGCATGGATGGGCTTGAACTGGGCGAAAAGCTGCGCAGCCGGTTCCCCGGGGCTGTAATTGCGCTGCTGACTGCCAATATTCAACAGGAGATCCAGAACAAGGCCGAGAACCTTGGCCTTGATTTCATCGCAAAGCCCCCGACTGAGAACAAAATTCGCGACTACATCATGTCGCGGGAAGCAACCCGATGATCGAACTGACCGAACTTGAACATGATACCATCAGTGAACTGATCAATATTGGTGTCGGGCGTGCCGCGTCGTCCCTTTCTGAAATGGTTGATCAGCCCGTTGAACTGACCGTGCCCGCCATCTCGTTTGTCGAACGGTTTTCCGACAGCGAATTGGCCAACGCCCCGACCGAAGTTGTTTCTGCCGTCAGTCAAAGTTTTCATGGACCGTTTACCGGTGAAGCCATGCTTGTCTTCCCGGAAGTTCGCAGCCTGGAACTTGTGCGTAGCTTGCTTAAAGTTGACGTACCACTTGATACGCTGACCGATCTTGAACAGGAAGCCCTGATGGAGGTCGGCAACATTATCCTCAATGCTTGCCTTGGCAGTATTTCGAACGTTCTGGGTGAACCAATCAATTGCTCCATGCCGACGTTTCGCAAACGCGAAACGCGTGCATTGCTTGACGATGACACTGCAGGGGGCAGCGCTGCAACGAATCCCGTTTTGATGATTCTGCATGTACAGTTCATGCTGCGTCAGAACGATATCAATGGCTATGTGCTGTTTGTGATGGACTTGGAGTCCATCCAGATGTTGCGTGAACTGGTGCGGCGTTTTCTGGCCAACTCCCTTGGATAACCGGTGAGAGGTGAATGACAAAGTCGCAATCCGCTAAGGGGGACCAACCCCCGTCATTTGATCTGAACCGTGACAGCGATGCTGCTGATCTTTTCGCAGCACTGCTTGATACGGCAGATACAGGGCTGATTGCGCTTGCCACGGACGGGACGATTTGCCATTGGAACCAATGGATGCAAAGCCGGTCGGGCAAGGATGCCGATCAGGTGATGGGCAAGGCGTTGCACGATGTGTTCCCCGACACGAAACTGGGCCGTGTCAGCCTTGCGATTGAAGATTGCCTGAAATTCGGCATGCCGGCTGTCATTTCGCCCTCACTCAATCAGGGTGCCTTGCCGCTTCGTCCCCTACCGCAATTTGCCGCCAGTTTTGATCGTATGGAGCAATCCATTCGTGTTCATCCGATCCAGACCAAGCGGAATGGCACGCTTTGTTCATTGATCATTCGCGACGTTACACTGGCTGTTCAGCGCGACCGTCTTTTGCGCCAGCAGGCCGCCGAGCTCGCCGACCTTGTGACACAAACCAAACGCAGCGAAGACCGCACACGTGCGATTTTGCAAAACACCATCGATGCCATTCTTGTCGCTTCTGACGATGGCAGCATCGAACCGCTTAATTCCCGCGCGCAGGAGCTTTGCGGCCCAACGGGTGATCCGGAACTGCGCAACATCATCCGGTTTTTGCTGCCTGATAGCGAACATACCCCGCTGAACCCGCCGCCGCCAAACCGGCTTTTGACCGATCTTGGCACCGGCGTGATCGAAGTGCTGGCATCCACGCTCAGTGGTCGCAATGTGCCGCTTGAAGTCGCGATCAGCCATTTTTCCGCCGATCAGCGTTATCACTACATCATTACGCTGCGTGATATTTCCCAGCGCAAACGTCACGAAAAAGAAATCCAGCGCACGATGCAGGAACTTGAACGCTCGAACGCGGAACTCGAACAGTTCGCCTATGCCGCTTCGCATGACTTGCAGGAACCGTTGCGCATGGTTTCAAGCTACACGCAGTTGCTTGCCCGGCGGTATGAGGGACAACTCGACGAAACAGCCGATGAATTCATTCATTACGCGGTTGATGGCACGCAACGCATGCAGCGGATGATTGATGACCTCCTAACCCTGTCGCGGGTTGGGCGCCACGGCAAACCGTTCAATCCCGTCCCGCTCGACAATCTGTTTGATGCCATTGTCACCAATTTCAGGCGTGCCGGTTCCACCCCCGAAGGCAACATCATCCGCGAAGGCCACCTGCCGACCGTCATGGGGGACGCAAGCCAGTTGCTTTTGTTGTTCCAGAACCTGGTGTCAAATGGACTTAAATACAGTGATCCGAAAAACGGTCAGGTCCGGATTTTCGCATCGGAAACACCAGACAGCTATCGGATCTTTGTCGCCGATAACGGGATCGGCATCGACCCGCAATATCACGAAACCATCTTTGAAATCTTCAAGCGCCTGCATGGCTATGGGGATTATGCCGGGACGGGAATTGGCCTTGCGATCTGTAAAAAGATCGTCGACCGACATGGTGGCGGTATCGATGTCACAAGCAAGCCCGGCCAGGGCAGCACCTTTTGTGTCGAGCTGCCAAAAGAATTGTCGATTGTCGCCGCATCCGAAAGCATGTAGCTTTCAGTTTACGTAAGCGTAAAGATGATTGAGCCCCCATGAGCGACAGCTACACCATCACCGATCTTGCCCGCGAATTCGAAGTCACCACCCGAACCATCCGCTTTTACGAGGATCAGGAACTGATTTCGCCCGAACGGCAAGGTCAGACCCGGATCTATAGCCAGCGTGACCGTGTGCGCCTGCGCCTGATCATGCGTGGCAAGCGGCTTGGATTTTCACTAAAGGAAATTCGCGATTTGCTGGATCTTTATGACGGCGATCGCAGCGAGATCACCCAGCTGACCACACTGGTCGACAAGGTCAATGAACGCCGCGCGACACTGCGCAAGCAGCGCGAAGACATTGACGCAACGCTTGATGAACTCGACAAGCTTGAAGAAACTTGTCAGGAAGAACTGTCGCGCAAGAAGGCGGGCTAAGAGCCCTGCCCTTTGCCAGCGTTATTGACTGCTACCTGTTGGGTTCTGCACCTTGACCAACTGGGCTTCCGAAGGGCGGGACAGGATAAAACAGCTAACAGGAATGGCGACCAGAAGCTGAATAAACGCCACCCAGCGGTTCTCGATCAGCACCAACGACGCCGTAATCACCACCAGAAACGCCACCATGGCAAGGGTTTTGGCACGGCGATTGATCACGCCATACTCGTTCCATTGACGGATCGAGGTTCCGAAACGCGGATGATTGCATATCCAGTCATGCAGGCGCGGCGATCCCTTGGCAAACAGCCAAGCGGCCAACAGCATGAAGGGTGTCGTTGGCAAAAGCGGCAGGAAAATACCGATCACACCAAGACCAACAGAAAGCCACCCAAGGGCCAGATAGATATGCGAGACGCGCAGCATTGATTTCCTGTTTACAGTCAGCCCGACCCCTGACAGGTTAAAGCAGAGCTTAATGTAGGCATAGAAATCAGCAAATTCAATCAATCGCCGACCATTACACTCAGTTAATTGATCACCTTGAAACAGTTCGACAATCTGCACGGTTTCCCATGCTTGAAATTGAAAATGGCCTCTATCTGGATGAACGCCATCTGAGTTTTCAGTTTGTCCGTGCCTCCGGCCCAGGCGGGCAGAACGTCAATAAGGTTTCAAGTGCTGTTCAGATGCGTGTGCGCATTGATGACCTGACCGAATTGCCAATGCATGTGCGCAATCGCCTGCGGGAACTTGCCGGCAGCAAATTGACCAATGACGGCGAAATCATTTTTGACGCGCAGCGCCACCGTACCCAGGAACGCAACAAGCAGGATGCGATCGACCGTTTTCTGGCACTTTTACGCAAGGCCGCCGAACGCAAAAAATACCGGGTCAAAACCCGCCCCAGTCTTTCTGCCAAACGCAAACGCGTCGATTCCAAAAAGAAGCGCGGCGACACCAAGAAGATGCGACAAAAACCCGGATATTGAATATACATTTATGTATATCAAATTAAAGGATGCGCGTTATCCAACCGGGCAGCGTTGTATCCAGTCTTCCATCAATGCCGCAAGCTCGACAGTATCAAGATCATTTGCCGCAAGGCTTTGCCATGTCGAGAACTGGACCGCGTGAAGAACAACAGACCGGCACAGCATGCTCTGCCGTCTTTGTTCCGGCAAATGCATCAGGATGTCTGACTGCATTTCGCGCAGTCGGGTATCATATGCCATCAGAACATTATCGAGTTCCGGCAGCCTGATGCGATCCGCAAGAACAGATGACCAGAACCGGGCTGTGTCGGTGTAGTAACTGTAAAGCATGCTCAGGATGGCAATCGGCCAGTTTTCAGGCGAAACATCGTCGCGCCAGTCAACCGGGTCCGGCATGGGATTTTGTTCGAACCAAACGGCAAGTGACTTTGTCAGAAGATCGGTTTCCTGCGGGAAATGCCGATAGACCGTCAAACGTTGCACGGATGCCGTTTCTGCCACCGCACTGATTGTTGTGGCGGACGGCCCAGCTGATTCATAAAGCGCCAATGCCGCGCTTATGATCCGCGTGTGCGTTTCCCGTTCCTTGCTTGCACGCTTGGTCTTGGTATAGGCTCTTGCCACTGTTTCCCCTTGCATTTGCCGTTTCCTGCCGACACCGCCACAGAATACCCGTGCACGCAATTCTATCACAGCCAATTTAAGTAAACACTATTGATTGTTTAAATTACAGTAACACACCGATCATCCTGCCCCACAAAAAGGCCCCATCATGATCATCGACTGGAAGCGGATATTAATCGCCGAATTGCCCGCCAATTGCGGGTGGAAGGGAACCTATCGCGTTCGTTATTTCGAGATCGGCCACAATGGCAAGGTCATGATGTCTGCTTTGGCCGACTATATGCAGGATGCTGCCGGCTGGGGCGCGCGTATCCTGAAACTGGCCTATGATGATACGGTCGATCAGGGCATTGCATGGGTTCTGGCGCGCATGGTCATTCATATGCGCGACTATCCGGGAAATGGCGAGGATATCCTGATTGAAACATGGCCGTCGGGGGTATCACGCCGGGTCGCCACCCGTGACTTTCGCCTGACCAATAGCAAGGGCGACATCATCGGTGTCGCGCAAAGTTTCTGGGTGATGTTTGACCTTGGCACCCGTCGTGCGGCCCAGTGGCCCGATTGGGTGGCCGAACGCCTGCCCGATCCGCCCGGCCCCAAATTGATCGAGCCCCCTTTGCGACCGGCCTTTACCACCGATCCTTTGCCGACCATTGATAATATCAAGGCACGGCCGTCCGATCTTGATCTGTATGGACACGTCAACAATGTGCGCCTGATGCAATGGGTCATGGGGGTTGCGGGTCCGGACAGTCAACCGGATTTTCACCCGGAAAGTCTGGATATTCAGTTTCGCAGTGAATGCCGTGTGCAGGAACGTGTCGCCATTCGTCATGCGGATGGCTTTGCCGCCATCACCCGCGAAGAAGATGGCACCGATCTGGTGCGTGCCCATATCGTGCCGTTTAACCAGACCGCCGTGGCCTAGGCCCAAATGCCGTGGAAGCGGACCTAGCGGCCATCCATCATCGCATCAAACAAATCGGCAATCGGCTTGAAGCTTTTGCGGTGATGGGCGGTTGGGCCCACCTCACCCAGTCCCGCCATATGTTTTTTGACGCCATACCCGGCATTACCTTCCCAGCCAAAGAACGGGTATCGCGCGGCCAAGCGGGCCATGGCGCGGTCACGCACGACCTTGGCAACGATTGATGCCGCGGCAACAGAAAGCGACTTGCTATCGCCTTTCACCACCGTCTCCACCGCACAGGGCAAACCGGGGTCGCGATTGCCATCAACCAGTGCCTGATCGGGCAAAGCCCCAAGGCGACTGACAGCACGGCGCATGGCAACATAGGTCGCCTGCAGGATATTGATCTGGTCAATCTCGCGCACGGATGCCGCGCCAATGCCGACTTCGGCACAGTTCATGATGACGCCGTAAAGGTGATCACGTTTCTTGACCGAGAGTTTCTTGGAATCATTAAGCTCAGACAGCAGTTCCACCGGAAGGCGTTCATCGCGTGGCAGGATAACCGCCGCCGCTACGACCGGACCAGCCAGCGGCCCGCGACCGACCTCGTCGATCCCGGCAATACGGCCCTGATACTGATCTTCGATGGAAAAATCCGGCATGGCGATCTCTGTCCCGTCCCTCTCTGTCCTTCGTCTTAGCAACTGGGATGCACGCAGGCAACACACCCTAAAAAAACAAAAACGGCACCGGTTTCCCGGTGCCGCTTGAATTCATCAAAGGTCCTGACCCTTTCAGGTTTCCTTTTCCTGATATTCTTCGCTGGGGTCATACCCCTCTGGTCCGATCGGATCAAAGGTTGCCCAACCTTCATTCTGTTTGCTGGGCGGCAGTTCCTTGTTCGGATCAACATTCAGCAACATGTACGCCTTGGCGATCAAGTTTGCGGTGATCGGCGCTGTCAGGAAGATAAACAGCGTAATCAGCAATTCGTGAATGGTGAATTTACCGCGTTCGATCCAGAAGAACAGCATCGACGCAATCAAGACACCACCAAGCCCCACCGTACTGGCCTTGGTCGGTGCATGCAGGCGCGGCAGAAGATCACGCAATTTGATCATCCCGAACGACCCAACCAGCAAGAACAGCCCGCCGATCACGATCAGAAGCGAAATGATGAGTTCAACAACAAACGGCATCGTTACGCTCCCTTATTCGATGATGTCGCCGCGCAAGACGAACTTGCAATAGGCCACGGTTGAAACAAACCCGAACATCGCAAACAGCAATGCCCCTTCGAAATACATCGCGGTTGCCTTGCCAATCCCGTACAGCACCAGAAGGGCAATGGCATTGATCGCCATGGTATCAACGGCCAGCACCCGGTCTGCCGTGGTCGGCCCGACGGTCAAACGATACAGGTTCATCAGAAGAGCCAGCGCAACGCAGATAAAGCCGAAATTCAGTGCATAATCGATCATTCGAAAATCTCCTTCAGACGGCGTTCGTAGCGGTTCTTGATATCGTCCACCACGCTCTGCGGATCGGGTGCGTGCAAGCAATGCACAAGCAGGCTTTTGGCATCGGCACTCAGATCAATCGTCACGGTTCCCGGCGTCATGGTGATCGTACCGGCAAGTGTTGTGATCGCCTCTGGCGAAGTCAGATCAAGCGGCACAACAACCGACTTTGATTCCAGGCTTTCGGTTTTGCGAAACAGGATCAACCCCGCCACGATCACATTCGCCACCAGAATGTCCCACAGCACAATCAGTCCGTACTCACAGATCCCATAAACGTTGCGCAAGCGCGGTCGATCCTGCCAGAAACTGGCCGTGATCAGCGGAATGATGATCGCAAGAACAAGCCCAAAGATCACAGCACCGGCCGAGACTTCATTGACCAGGAAGACCCAGACAACAAGCAGCACAAGCGTCAAAAGCGGATGGGGCAGATAACGTTTTATCATCTTTCTATCCTCTCCCCTTATTGACCGACCAGTGACAGGGCGTTTGCGCCCAGCACCGCTTCGATGTAATGCGACGTATCAAACAACTGTGCCGCAACGCCGTTCAGATACTCGGTGATCGGTCCGGCAAAGATGGTCAGCGCAATCAGGCCACCGACCATACCGCAACTGGCAATGATCGGCAGAACCGGCCATTTCGCACCTTCGACCGTTATTTCGCCGTCGACGGAGGCACTTTTCCAGAACAGTACACTGCCCGCCCGACCAAAGCCGACGATACACATCAGTGACGTCACCAGAATAATCGACCAGATCCAGACCATGGCATCGCTGTCGCGTGCCGCATCAAGGATCTGAAGTTTACCGATAAAACCACTGAGTGGCGGCATCCCGGCCATACCGATCGCACCGATAAAGAACAGAACAGCCAAAAAACCGGTCTGATGGAAGCGCGGCGCGGTATGCAAACTGTCCCCGAACTGCCCGCGGCGTGACACCACAAGATCGGCAATCAGGAACAGGGCCGCAGCCGAGAAGGTCGAATGCAGCATATAATAAAGACCGGCCGAAATGGCTTCGGGCGTAAACAGCCCGATGGCAATCAACAAGGTCCCCATCGATCCGATCACCGAAAAGGCGATCAGACTGTTAAGACGTTTTGCCGCCAGAACCCCGGTCATGCCCAGCACCAGGGTCACCAGTGCGGCCGGCAGGACATACGGCGCAGCCAGCCATGCCATGTCACCGGCCGTATCGCCAAAGGCCAGCGAATAGACACGCAGAACGCAATAGGCCCCGACCTTGGTCATGATGGCAAACAGGGCGGCCACCGGTGCCGGTGCATTGGCATAGGTGCCCGGTAACCAGAAGTGAACCGGAACAAGTGCGGCCTTTACACAGAACACCAAAAGCAGGATCAACGCCCCGGCACGAAGCAAGGCCGCATCACCCGACGCGACATTGGTCACCTGAATGGCAAGGTCGGCCATGTTCAGCGTCCCGGTGACGGAATAGATCATGCCGACACCAATCAGGAACAAGGAAGACCCTGTCAGGTTGATGACGACATATTGCATCCCGGCCTTAAGACGTTCTGCCCCCGCGCCATGCAGCATCAAGCCATAGGACGCAATCAGCAGAACTTCGAAGAACACGAACAGGTTAAAGATGTCACCGGTCAGGAACGCACCATTGACCCCCATCAACTGGAACTGGAACAGGGCATGGAAATGCTTGCCGCGCTGGTCCCATTCGCTTGATGCAAAAAGAACAACGCCAAGACCCAGAAGCGATGTCAGGAACACCATCATCGCCGAAAGACGATCCAGAACCAGAACAATGCCAAACGGTGCCGGCCAATCCGACAGCGCATACATTTCCGGGCCGTTACCACTGGCATAAACCAGAAGCGAAAGTGTGACGGCCACAAGGGCGACCGTTGCCGTGATGGAAAACACGCGCTGCAAAATGATGTCGTGACGCACCGCCAGAACAATCAGGGCGGCCATCACGGCGGGCAGCACTATGGGAACAACAATCCAGTCACCCATCAGTTTTTATCTCCTGCTTCGGATGGCGCGCCAACCGGACGACCGTCAACATGGTCATTACCGATTTCAAGGAAAGTCCGGATCGACAAAACAACGATCAGTGCCGTCATACCGAACGAAATCACAATTGCCGTCAGGACAAGTGCCTGTGGCAGCGGATCGGTATATTCGGTGACACCCTCACGCAGGATCGGCGGCATGTTGATGGTCAGACGTCCCATGGCGAACAGGAAGACGTTCACCGCATAGGACAGCAGGGCCAAGCCAACAACCACCGGGAAGGTTCGCCCGCGCAGCAACAAATAAGTCCCGCACGTGGTCAGAAGCCCAATACTGCTTGCGACAAGAAATTCCATATCAGGCCTCCTTGCCCGGCGTTGCCGCCGGTGCTGCCGACGACGACGGATCGTGGTCCATCGGCTCGGTATTTATTTCGACATGTTCGGCCATACGTTCGACCTGCGAAAGTTTGGCAAGGGCGAGCATCACCGCCCCGACCACGGTCAGGAAGACGCCAAGGTCAAAGCCCATGGCCGATGCCAGTTCAAACTCGCCAACGATCGGCAGGTGAACATGAACAAACCCGCTGGTCAGGAACGGTAGCCCGGCAACCCAGGCTGAGACACCGGTAATCGCCGCGGCAATCACGCCAAGACCGATCATGCCATGGTAATTGACCTTCATGCGGTTCTGGGTCCAGCCAAAGCCCGACGCCATATACTGCATGACCAGCGCAACCGACACGACCAGACCAGCGATAAAGCCACCGCCCGGTTCATTGTGACCGCGCAGGAAGATGTAAACACCCACCATCAGAGACAGCGGCAACATCACACGCGTTGCCACCACCATCATCATCGGGTGACGATCCGCCGAGCGACGGTTGCTGACAACCCAGTTGGCCAGACGTTTGGCCGCCTCACCCTGGGTCACGGTTTCAATCAGTGCAAAGATCGAAAGTGCCGCAATCCCCAGAACGATAATCTCGCCAAAGGTATCAAACCCACGGAAGTCAACGAGGATGACGTTCACAACGTTGGTGCCACCACCTTCGGTTTTCGAGTTCGCCAGATGATAGGACGAGATTGTGTTTGGCAGATCGCGGGTCATAATCGCCCAAATCGCACCACCAACCCCAAGACCCGCCGCAATCGAAACAATACCGTCACGCATCTTGCGGCCCGGCAGGCTTTCCTTCGGCGTTTCCTTGGGCAGGATGTTAAGCGCGAGCAACATCAGAATGACTGTCACCACCTCGACCGAAATCTGCGTCAGTGCAAGATCCGGTGCGGAAAGATAGATAAAGCCAAGCGATACAATCAGGCCAACCACACCAACCAGAAGCAAGGTCAGCAAACGGTTGTGATGCATAAAGACCGATGCAATACATGTCACAACCAGCAACAACCAGCCAATGGCAGCAGGCGGCGAGACTTCAAGAAGCTCACGCGTGCCCGACTGGAAGTCCGGCTGCGCGAAGAAGCCCGAAAGCCCGATCCCGATGGAACCGATGATCGTGATTGCAAGATAACGCTGCAATGACCCGTTATGCAGATTGTCCGAAACCAGTCGGCTGAGCGCGACGGCCTTGGCCATACCGCAATCAAACATTGCCTTGGCATCGGGCCGCGACAGGTTGGCGGTTGCCGACATCAGGCCACCGTGGCGCATCAGCAAAAGCGATCCACCAATCAGGGCAATCACACTCATGCCAAGGGCCGGTGTCAGACCATGCCAGACTGACAGGTGATATTCCGGCAATTCACCACCGATAACGGCCCCTGCGGTCGCAGCGACCAGTGGCCCGGCGATGGCTGACGGGAACAGGCCGATCAGAACCACCAGAACCGTCAGCAATGCGGGCGGTGCCCACATACCAAAGGGCGGGTCATGCGGATGATGCGGCAAGTTTTCATCACGCGGCTTGCCCAGCCAGACGTGGAAAATAAACCTGAAGGAATAGGCCACCGAGAACAGGGCACCAACGGTCGCCAGAAGCGGAACCACCCAGTTCTGATCCAGCCACATGGTGTGCCATGCTTCTTCCAGCATCATCTCCTTGGAAATGAAACCATTGAGCGGAATGATACCGGCCATCGAGGCAGCGGTGATAATCCCGATGGTGCCTGCAATCGGCATCAGGTTCAGCAACCCGCCAAAACGACGGATATCGCGGGTTCCGGTTTCATGATCGATGATACCGGCCGTCATAAACAGGGCCGCCTTGAAGGTCGCGTGGTTGATGATGTGAAACACCCCGGCAACGGCCGCCATCGGCGTCCCGAAACCAAGCAACATGGTGACAAGGCCAAGGTGGCTGACGGTCGAATATGCCAGAAGCCCCTTAAGGTCGTGCTTGAAGATCGCAATCCATGCGCCCAGCACCATGGTCACCAGACCAGCGGTCGCAACGATATAGAACCATTCCGGCGTGCCCGACAGAACCGGCCACATACGCGCCATCAGGAAGATGCCCGCCTTCACCATTGTGGCCGAGTGCAGATAGGCCGAAACCGGCGTCGGTGCCGCCATCGCATGCGGCAGCCAGAAATGGAACGGGAATTGTGCCGATTTGGTAAAGCAACCCAGCAAAATCAGGATCAAGGCTGGCAAATACATCGGCGATGCCTGGATCAGATCGGCGTTCTGCAAGATCACGGTCAGATCATAAGACCCGACAATATCGCCAAGGATAAGCATCCCGGCAATCATTGCCAAACCACCAGCACCGGTCACGGCAAGCGCCATGCGCGCGCCCTGACGGCCTTCAGGCAAATGTTTCCAGTACCCGATCAGCAGGAACGAAGACAGCGACGTCAGTTCCCAGAAAATCAACAGCAGCAGGATATTATCGGAAAGAACGATGCCGACCATGGCCCCCTGGAACAACAGCAGGAACACATAGAACCTGCCCATCGGGTCGTCCTTGGAAAGATAGAACCGCGCATAGATGATAATCAGAAGACCGATACCCAGGATCAGGGTCGCAAATAGCAACCCGAGCCCGTCCAGGAAGAAGGTCACATTCAGACCCAGTTCCGGAAGCCAACTGTAACTGACCTGAAATACCTCGCCGGCAATGACCGCCGGGGCCTTTGCCATCAGCAAGATCAGGGCAAGCAGCGTGACAGAACCGGTCGCTGTGGCACAAGCATTGCGCCCGGCCCTGATCATTATGGCGGGTAAGACCGCCCCAATGAAGGGAAGCAAAACAATGAGGGTGAGACTCATGAAAGACCCTTATTTTTGGATATTCGCCGCATCGCCCCGAACGCGAGACAGCAAGAAAATTCCGCCAGAAGTTAATATTAGTACTGATAATGGTCAAGAAAACCCAAACAGCGCAGCTTTTTAACACCCTGCTGTCAAGTGAAGCCGATCACCAAAGATTGCAATTATAGCGGGCAAACCTTACTTTTTACCGCCTGCGAGCTGTATCGCCTCTGGCATCATGCGCAGTCTGACCATGGCAATCGTTCCCAAAACAGGCCCGACAGCCAACATGGCAAACGCCCCCCACCAACCTGTCTGATCGGCGACAACCGGTACAAGATGGATGGAAACAAGTGCAATCAGGAACCCGATGGCATTTTGCAGGGTTAATGCCGTGCCGACTTGATGCGGGTCAGCCAGTTCAATGACGCAGGACGAGAATTGCGCGGAATCCGCGATCACGGAGATCCCCCAAACGATGCAGACCACAATAAGAAGTATAATCGGGGCATCGGATAACCCACCGGCAACCAACGCACAGGCACCACTAACGATCATGGCGGCAATCGTCACTGTCGTCCTACCAATCCGGTCAGCATAATATCCCCCGGCCAAGGATCCGAACGCACCGATGCCAACAATGGCAAAGGTCGAAAGTGCGGACCAGACACCGGGATTATCCATCACACGATCCGAAAACGCGCCATACAGGAACAATCCGATCCAGCCCCACATGGCATACAGTTCCCACATATGCCCAAAATAGCCATAGCAGGCATGGCGCAGCGGCTTGTTTGCCCAGATCTTGCCAACCATTTTGGGATCAAACCGTGGGGAACGTCCCGGTGTCCCGCCCAGATGCACAAAAAGGATGGCAATCGCCGCGATATAGGCGGTCACACTGGCAGTCATGATCACGTATCGCCAGTCCAAGGGCACCGCAACAGCAAACAGGTGCGGCATCGCAGACCCCATGGTCAGCGCCCCGACCAAAAGCCCGACCAAGAAACCGGTATCCCCGCGTGACCAGGTTGCCACCATCTTCATGCCAATCGGATAAATCCCGGCCATGCAAACGCCCGTGATCAACCGCAGTAGGATCACGACAATACCGTCAACCGGAACAACGAGGATCAGGATATTGGCAGTCGCGGCAATCATCGCCGATGCCGCCCAAAACCGCCGGGGCTCGATACGATCCGCCAGACCCAGGATCGCACTGGTTACAGTTCCCAGAACAAAACCCAGCAAAACTACACTGGTAAATAATGAAGATTGCAGCGCCCCAATACCAAACTCACTGCGCAATTGCGGCAGCACCGCTGTGGCCGAAAACCACAGCGCAAGCGCCATCAACTGGCAGATCGTGATCATGGAAACGGCAAAAGTCTTGCCCGTACGCACCGTGCTTCCCCCGCAGCATTTTTAGCATTTCGGCCATCATACACAGATGTTGTCGAATGCCTATCTTGGAACAGTTCACCTTTCCAGCCGTTTCAACAGTACCCCGACACCTGAAATGGCAGGAAGGTCACAATGGATTTGCTTGATCAATATTCAAACGGCGTCATGACCGCACTTGGTTTCTTCTGGAACGCACTGTGGGCGTTTGTGCTTGGTTACGCCATCAGTGCCGCGATTCAGGTTTTCGTCCCCAAGAACCGCCTGACTGCACATATGGGCGATGCCGGGATCGGTAGTGTTTCGCTTGCCGGTCTGTTTGGCGCGATATCAAGTTCATGCTCGTTTGCGGCCCTTTCGGCGGCACGATCCTTGTTCCAGAAAGGTGCACATTTCATTGCCACTGTCGCCTTCATGTTCGCATCGACCAACTTGGTCATTGAACTTGGCGTTCTGATCTTCCTGTTTCTGGGGTGGCAGTTTCTGGCCGCCGAAATCATTGGGGGTATCCTGATGATTGCGATTTCTGCTGTTCTGATCCGTGTGACATATCCCAAGGAGATGATTGAAGCCGCCAAGCAACATGCCGACGCGGAAACCGGCAGCGAAGAAGACGACTTCGACTGGAAGAAACGCATCAAGTCCAAGCAAGGCTGGCAGCAGGTTGGTAACCGCTTTGTCATGGAATGGCAGATGGTCTGGCGTGAAATCCTGATCGGCTTCACGATTGCCGGCTTTATTGCGGTCTTTGTCCCGGCCGAATTCTGGCAGACCTTGTTCCTTGCCGGGGACGGCACCGGTAAGGCGGCAGATTTGCCGTTCCTGACCGTTCTTGAAAACGCCCTTGTGGCACCATTTGTCGCGGCCGCGACCTTTATCGGCTCGATGGGTAACATTCCATTGGCGACAGTTCTTAGTGCCGGGGGTGTCAGCTTTGCCGGGATTATGGGCTTTATCTATTCGGACCTGATGGTCCCGCCACTGGTCAAGGTCAATGCCCGGTATTATGGCTGGAAAACTGCGCTTTATATCGCGGGGGTCATGTATGCCAGTATCGTCGCCACTGCCCTTGTGCTGCACTATGCCTTTGTCGCACTTGGCGCACTGCCCGAAAGCAGCCGCGACATCGCCGAGGTCAGTGCCTTTGGCGTCAATTATACGCTGTTCCTGAATATCGCGGCCTTTGGGCTGATCGGCATCTTGCTGTGGCTCCGCCGCGAAGGCCAAAAGGCAGCACAGCATGACCACGAGCATGATCATGGTGGCCACGACCACAACCACGGTCATGATCACGATCATGATCACGACCATGGCGACGGGTCTTTGCTTTCCCTCAAAAACGTGATTGTCGGGACCGCACTTACGCTGCTTGCAGGTGGCCTAGTACTTAAGGCAACCAGTTTGATCTAAAAGAAAAAAAGTGCCGCCGGCAAAGCCGAGCGGCACAGGTTTCCCGAGCGGGAATGAAATACTAAGTCAGTTAACTTAATCAGGTCAGATCACGCTGATCATCAATCACTTTGCCGTCATTGGGCAGACTGCCAACATCTGCGGCCAAAACCGTCCCGCGCAGCTTGCAAACACTGGCAAGCGTTTCGGCAATCGCATCAATCTGGCCGTCATCAATACCCTCGCAGGTCAGGGTCATGACGTCGTTATCGTTTTCGCGGGTAACGACAAGCCGCGCCTTGGCAATGTCGCCATGACGTTTGACGATTTCACCGATCTGTTGCGGATGAACAAACATGCCCTTGATCTTGGTGGTCTGATCGGCACGCCCCATCCAGCCCTTGATACGATGGTTTGTGCGACCACAGGCGCTTTCACCCTCGGCAATTGCCGACAAGTCGCCGGTTGCAAACCGGATCAGCGGATAGTCCATATTAAGCGTGGTGACGACGACTTCGCCAACCTCGCCCTCTGCCACCGGCTCACCCGTGCCCGGACGGACGATTTCAAGAATGATGTCTTCGGCAACAATCATGCCGTCCTTGGCATCGCTTTCATAGGCAATCAGGCCAAGGTCGGCACTGGCATAGCATTGCAGCATGGCGATATCGCGTTCGGCAAACCACGACCGCAGACTTTCTGGCAATGCTTCGCCCGAGACAAGTGCGCGCTTGATCGATGAAATATCCGCACCGAGTTCCTCAGCCTTTTCGATCAGGATCTTCAGGAAGGATGGTGTACCGCTATATCCGGTTGGTTTAAGGTCGCTGATTGCCTTGACCTGTGCTTCGCTTTGCCCAACTCCGGCCGGAACGACAACACACCCGCAGGCACGTGCGCCACTGTCAAAGATAAAGCCACCCGGTGTCAGGTGGTAGGACAGGCAATTATGAACAATATCGCCGGGGCGGAACCCAGCGGCAAAGAACGCACGGCCCATCCGCCACCAGTCATCGCCCTTGCCCTGTGGGTCATAAATCGGCCCCGGGCTTTGGAACAGGCGCGCCATCGCCGGGATTGGCGTTGCATTCAGACCCGCAAGCGGCGGTTCTTTGGCCTGTGCATCAATCAGATCCGACTTGCGGGTCAGCGGCAGTTTCGCCAGCGCCTCGCGGGTGGTGATTTTTTGCGGCTCGATATCGGCCAACAGTCGACCATAAGCCTTCGATTGTGACTTAGCATGATGCAGAATGCGCGGCAGCGCTGCCATCAAGCCGGCCTCGCGGCTTCCGGGAGTTCGCGTTTCGCGCTCGTCATAATAAGTTTTAAGCATCATACCCGACTTTCATTCAAAGGCGTCCACCACACCGATACACGGGATCGGTGTTTTAATCCTAGAGCCAACGTTTGCGGCGCTTGTAGGACTTGATGTTCTTGAAACTTTTGCGTTCTTCAGACCCGCCGCCAAGATAGAACTCCTTAACGTCCTCGTTATTCAGAAGCTCGTCACGGGTGCCATCCAGAACAACCTTACCGCTTTCCATGATGTAACCATAGTCGGCAACCTTAAGCGCAAAGTTGGCGTTCTGTTCAACAATGAGCATGGTGATGCCCTGTTCGCGGTTGATCTTTTCAATAATCCCGAACACTTCCTTGACCAGAAGCGGCGACAAGCCCATTGACGGCTCATCAAGCAAGATCATTTTGGGCCGCGCCATAAGCGCACGGCCAATCGCCAGCATCTGTTGCTCCCCACCTGAAAGGTAACCGGCAAGTCCGGTACGTTCCTTAAGGCGCGGGAAATATTCAAAGACCATTTCAATATCGTCTTTGACCTTGTTGTCCTTGCGCGTATAGGCGCCCAGACGCAGGTTTTCGATGCAGGTCATATCCTCGATGATACGGCGGCCTTCCATAACCTGAAACAGGCCGGAGCGCACGATATCCTCGGGATTGCCATTGGCAATCTGGTTGCCCATGAAGCTGATGTCACCACGGGTAACTTCGCCGTCCTCGGTTTTCAGCAAACCCGAAATCGCCTTGAGCGTCGTGGATTTACCAGCCCCGTTCGGGCCAAGAAGGGTAACGATCTTGCCTTGCGGAACCTCAAGCGAGACGCCACGCAGGACCAGAATCACCTCGTCATAGACGACTTCAATATTGTTGACCGACAGCATCGGTTCGGCGGTTTCGATTTTGCGGGCGGGCTCTGCCATGGTGTCCCTTTCGAATGATCTTCTTGTGATCTCCAGCTGTCGGAGACAGGGCATCTTGCGTCTTATGCCCTGCCTCCGAACAGTCTGGGAGACATTCGTCTTACTGGATGGTCTTAGTAACCAAGCCAGTCGTCACGACGCGGCAGCGTTACAGTCGTTACTTTTTCGACCGTTGCTTCGCCGCCCTTGGCGCTACCGTTATAGATATTGACGGTGTTGATGCCGCGATGGTCTTCGGCGGTCCAGGTTGCTTCCATGCAAACGCCTTCAAGACCGGCCGGCACCCAGTTCTGGCGGGCATACATGCCTGCCTTGATGTTCGCGCCGGTGATGCCGCCATTGTTCTTGGCCCATTCCATGGCTTCTTTCATGTAATAGGCAGAACAAATGCCACGGATATAGTGATGGGTGCGGAACTCTTCGCCAGAGCGATCCGACATCTTGGAGATTTCGCGCACCAGATCCATGCCCGGAACACCTTCATCAGTCCAGAAGCTGGTCATCGCCGGGAAGATGTAGTTTTCGACATCGCCAATGGTTTTAAGGGTCTCGTAGTCACCAGCCCAGATGTTGGCGAGCCATTTCGGGGTGGCACCAACCGTGTCACAGGATTTCACCAGCGACACAACCGAGGGGCCAAGGTTACCAAGGTAGCCATAGTTGGTCCCGGCTTCCTTAAGGGTCAGGCACTGCGCCTTGAAGTCACCCGGCTTCATCGAAACAACCACCGGTGCGGTTACTTCAAAGCCAAGCTCGGTTGCGTATTCCGCACAGGCTTCCTTCGGGGCGTTCGGATAAGGGTGGTTATCGCCAATATGCGAGAAGACCGGCTTGCCCGAACCACCGGACTGTTTCCAGTCTTCTGCGGCCCACTGAACCAGCGCACGGCAGGCATCGGAATAGGACGCACCATAGAAGAAGTTATAAGGTGCCGGTTTGGCGGTTTTCGGGTTTTTGCCCGTCGGGTCGGTCAGGTGACCGGAATAAGATGCGGAATAGACCGGTACTTCATCCTTGGCAACGAAGCTGATCAGGGCTTCGGTATCGCCTGTGCCCCAGCCCTGCATCGCAACCATGTCGTTGCGCGAACGCCATTTCTTGTAGTTCGCAATCGCCTGCGGAACCTTGTAGGCATAGTCAACAGATTCAGAATCCAGAACCGTGCCATCAATACCGCCATGGGTGTTGATGTAAGACAGCGCATCGCGCACACCATCGGCATAGAACTTGCCGATAAAGCCGGTGGCACCGGTAATGTCCATCAGATGGCCGACAAATACCATATCGTCATCTGCTTGTGCTGCCGAGAACGACAGCCCCGTTGCGACCATCGCGGTCGCAGCAATCAATCTTTTCATAACGACGTCTCCCTTGGACGTTTTCACTAAAGTAAGCCTCCCGGTCGCCCCGTTTTTGTCCCGGCCCTTTTGTTTTTTTGTAAGCGGGCCGGGTTCGGGGTTTTAGTCAGTACGAGAAGGGATAAAGCTTCCAGTACGCCCTGATCTGTTGCCAGCGATGGGCAAGCCCATCCGGCTCAAAGATCAGGAACAGGATGATGGCCAGACCAATTGCCATCTCCTTGATATAGGCCAGCCCGTCGGTCACAGCCGTCGAATTGGCCCATTCAAAAACGCTCAGTGCGCTGACACCGGTTTCCATGACTTCGGGCAACAAAACCATGAACACCGTGCCCATCAAGGTCCCTTTGACGGAACCAAGACCACCGATGATGATCATGCCCAGGAACTGGATCGACAGCAGAATGGTAAAGCCCTCGGCCGAGACAAAGCCCAGATAGTGGCCATACATCGCCCCACCGACACCGGCATAGAAAGACGAAATGGCAAAGCTCATCAGGCGATATTTCGTGAGGTTGATCCCCATGATTTCAGCCGAAAGATAATGGTCACGTACCGCGACAAAGGCACGACCATCACGGGTCCGCATCAGGTTGGTGCCCAGCAGATACATCACCACCAGGAAGAACAGGCAGACATAGAAGAAGCTAAAATCATCCAGAACTTCATAGCCAAACACATTGACCGGATTGGCAGCCGCGCCATAAGACCCACCGGTAAACCATTCGGCCCGGGCAAAGAAATCTTCGAGGATGAACTGGGCTGCCAGTGTCGCAATCGCCAGATAAAGCCCCTTGATGCGGGCCGCTGGCAACCCAAACAGCATGCCAACCGCTGCGGTCATCAGACCGGCCAGCGGGATCGACAACAGGACAGGAATGCCGGTTGTGTTGTTGATCCAGGCCGATGCAAAGGCACCAAAGCCAAAGAAGGCAGCGTGGCCCAATGAAATCTGCCCGGTAAAGCCGACCAGAATATTCAAGCCCAATGCGGCAATCGCGAAGTATGAGATCTGAATGAACAGGTTGACGTAATAGCCATCCAGAACAAACGGGATCATGGCGACGGCAAAGATGCCAAGGATCGCGGCGTTACGGATATAGGTCGTATCAAAGATGCGGGTATCCTGACGATAGGTGGTCCGGAAGTCACCGCAAGGACGTATAGAAAATCCAGCCATAGTATATCTTCCCCGTCCTCTAGATACGTTCGATGTCTTTGGTGCCAAACAGGCCGTATGGCTTGATGCACAGGATAATGATCAGCACGTAGAACGGTGCGATCGAGAACAGGTTGCCCCAGTGCAGATACTGGC